>NZ_CP121648.1:3915000-4095000 GCF_029714205.1 Methylobacterium sp. CB376
CAGTTCCAGGAGCCCCTCGGTCGCCAGGATCTTGATCGCCTCCCGCAGGGGCGTGCGCGAGATGCCGAAGCGTTCGGTGAGCAGGATCTCGTTCAGCCGCGCCCGCGGCTCCAGTTCACCCGAGAGGATCAGCGCGCGCAGACGCTCCGCCACCTCGTCGTGGAGGTAGCGCCGGCTGATTCCCGTCTCGACCCTGGTCATCGCACTTCGCCGCACACCCGCCCCGCCCTCACAGAGGTATGGGGCGGGCGGCCTTCTGTCGAGGTTCGGGCCGGAGCGCGGCGCAGAGCACCCGCGCCACGTGGAGCGCCTCGCGGTCCAGCCCGTCCCGGATCTGGTGGCGGCAGCTCGTCCCGTCCGCCACCACGAGGTCGTCCGGGTCCGCCCGCCGCAGGGCCGGAAACAGCGACAACTCCGCCATCGCCACCGAGGCGTCGTAGGTCGCCGCGCCGTACCCGAAGGCGCCCGCCATGCCGCAGCAGCTCGATTCGATCAGCCGCAGGTCGAGCCCCGGCACCTGGCGCAGCACCGTCTCGACCGCCCCCATCGCCCCGAAGGCCTTCTGGTGGCAGTGGCCGTGCAGGTGCGCCACGCGCCCGCCCTGGTCCGCGAGCGGAAGGGCGATCCGGCCGGCCGCGAGGTCGGCGGCGAGCAACTCCTCGAACAGCAGGCTCGCCGCCGCGAGCTCCGCCGCCTCGGCGGGGGGCAGCAGGGCCGCGAACTCGTCGCGCAGGGTGAGCAGGCAGGAGGGTTCGAGCCCCACCACCCGGGCGCCCGCCCGCACGAAGGGCAGCAGCGCGTCGAGGGTGCGGCGCGCCTCGGCCCGGGCCCGGGGCACGTCGCCCACCGACAGGTAGGTGCGCCCGCAGCAGAGCGGGCGGGCGCCGCCCGGCGCCGCCACCCGGTGCAGGCGGTAGCCCGCGCGGCGCAGCACCGTCTCGGCCGCCTCCAGGTTCTCGCGCTCGAAGGCCCGGTTGAAGGTGTCGGCGAACAGCACGACGTCGCGGAAATCCCCGGCGACGTCGGCCGGATGCGCCACCTCCCCGGCCTCCGCGAAGGGGCGGCGCCAGCGCGGCAGCGCGCGCCGGGCCGAGAGGCCGAGATGCCGCTCGCCGAGCCGCGCCAGCGCCGGCACCCGGTTGCGCAGGTTCAGGAGCGGCGCCAGCCGGGCCGCCAGCCCGGCGTAGCGCGGCAGGTGCGCCACCAGCCGCTCGCGCAGGGGCAGCCCGTGGCGGGCGTGGTAATGGTGGAGCACCTCGATCTTCATGCGGGCCATGTCGACGCCGGTCGGGCATTCCCGCCGGCAGCCCTTGCAGGAGACGCAGAGGTCGAGGGCGCGCTTGGTCTCCGGGGCGGTCAGGGCGTCCGGCCCGAGCTGGCCCGAGAGGGCGAGCCGCAGCGTGTTGGCGCGCCCGCGCGTCAGGTGCTCCTCGGAGCGGGTCGCCCGGTAGGAGGGGCACATCACGCCCCCCGCCAGGGACCGGCAGGTGCCGTTGTTGTTGCACATCTCGACCGCGCCGCCGAGCCCGCCCCAGGCCGACCAGTCGAGGGCGGGCGCCGGCGCCGCGACCCGGTAGCCCGCGGGGAAGCGCATCAGGCCGCGGTCGTCCATCCGCAGGGGCCGGACGATCTTGCCGGGATTGAGGCGGTTCTCCGGGTCGAAGGCGTCCTTGACCGCCTCGAAGGCGCGGGTCAGCCGCGGCCCGAACAGGGGCGCGATGAACTCGGAGCGCGAGATCCCGTCGCCGTGCTCGCCCGAATACGAGCCCTTGAAGCGGCGCACCAGGTCGGCGGTCTCCTCCGCGATGGCCCGCATCGCGGCGATCCCGGCCTCCTGCTTGAGGTTGAGGATCGGCCGCACGTGCAGGCAGCCGACCGAGGCGTGGGCGTACCACGTGCCCCTCGTGCCGTGGCGGGCGAAGAGGGCCGTCACCGCGTCGGTGTAGTCGGCGAGGTGCTCCAGGGGCACCGCGCAATCCTCGATGAAGGAGACGGGCTTCGCGTCGCCGCGCATCGACATCATGATGTTGAGGCAGGCCTCGCGCATGCCCCAGACGGTGCGCTGGCGGGCGGGCTCCACCACCGGCACGACCGCCCCGGCGAAGCCGTGATCGGCCATGCAGGCGTCGAGGCGGGCGAGGTCGCGCGCGAGCGCGGCCTCGGATTCGCCGGCGAACTCGACGAGGAGCAGGCAGTCGGGCCGCCCCCGCGCGATGTCGGCGAGCGTCGCGCGGAAGAGCGGGATGTCGGCGCCGAGCACCAGCACGTTGTTGTCGACGAGCTCCACCGCCACCGGATCGAGGGCGACCAGGGCCGGCACCGTCTCCATGGCGGCCCGGAACGACGGGAAGTGGCACACCCCCATCACCCGGTGGGCGGGCAGGCGGGCGAGCCGCAGGGTGACGGCGGTCGTCGCCGCGAGCGTGCCCTCCGAGCCGACGAGGAGGTGGGCGAGGTTCGGGCGCTCGGCCAGCAGCGCGTCGAGATTGTAGCCGCCGACCCGCCGCTGCACCTTCGGGAACCGGGCCTCGATCTCGTCCCGCTCGGCCTCGGCGAGGCGCCGCATCCGCGCGGCGAGGTCCTCCGCCCCGGGCGCGCCCTCGGCGGAGAGCGAGAAGGCGGTGCCGTCCGCGCGCAGGCCGTCGAGGCCGAGCACGTTGTCGACCATCTTGCCGTAGCGCAGCGAGCGGGCGCCGCAGGAATTGTTGCCCACCATGCCGCCGATGGTGCAGCGGCTCGCCGTCGAGGGCTCGACGGGGAAGAACCAGCCATCCGCCTTCAGCCGCGCGTTGAGGCGCTCCAGCACCGTCCCGGGCTCGACCGTGACGGTGCCGGCGGCCGGATCGTAGGCCAGCACCCCGTCGAGGTGGCGCGAGCAATCGACGACGAGCCCCGCGCCGATCGGCTGCCCGTTCTGCGAGGTGCCCCCGCCCCGCATGACGACCGGGACCTCGTGCTCGGCCGCGACCGCGAGCACGGCGGCGATGTCGGCGCGGGTCCGCGGCAGCACCACGCCGCGCGGCATGATCTGGTAGATCGAGGCGTCGGTGGCGTAGCGCCCGCGGTCGAAGGCGCCGAACAGCACCTCGCCCGAGACGGCCTCGCGCAGGCGCCGCTCCAGGGGCGCCGAGGACCCCGCCTCCCGACCCGCCGCCCCCGGATTGCCCAGAGACCCGTGCATCGCCCCCTCCCCTGCCGCCGCGGGCCGGCCGCCGGCTCTTGCCTCTGCCGCATACATAATACAAAATTCAGATCACGCCAAAACCGCAGGCCGACAGCCGGGAGGACCCTCATGACGCACGCGCCGGGCCGCCACTTCCTGCAGATTCCGGGACCGACCAACACGCCGCTGCCGGTCCTCGCCGCGATCGCCAGGCCGACCATCGACCATCGCGGGCCGGACTTCGCCCGGCTCGGCCGCACGGTGCTGGCGGAGATCCGGCCGGTCTTCGGCACGACCAACCCGGTGGTGATCTACCCGGCCTCCGGCACCGGCGCCTGGGAGGCGGCGCTCGCCAACACGCTGTCGCCCGGGGACCGGGTGCTGATGTTCGAGACCGGCTGGTTCGCGACCCTCTGGAGCCGCCTCGCCAAGCGCCTCGGGATCGAGGCGGAATTCCTGAAGGGGGATTGGCGCTCGGGCGTCGACGCGGCCGCCATCGAGGCGCGCCTCGCCGAGGATGCGGGCCACGCCATCAAGGCGGTCTGCATCGTCCACAACGAGACCTCGACGGGGGTGACCTCGAACGTGGCGGCGGTGCGCCGGGCGCTCGACCAGGCGCGCCACCCGGCCCTGCTCCTCGTCGACGCGATCTCGTCGCTCGGCTCGATCGATTACCGGCACGACGCGTGGGGCGTCGACGTCACCATCGCGGGCTCGCAGAAGGGGCTGATGCTGCCGCCCGGCCTGTCCTTCAACGCGGTCTCGGACAAGGCGCTGGCCGCGTCGCGGTCGGCGCGGCTGCCGAACTCCTACTGGAACTGGGAGGAGATGCTGGCCGCGAACGCCACCGGCACCTTCCCCTACACGCCTTCCACGAACCTGCTGCAGGGGCTGGCGGTGGCCCTGGAGATGCTGCGGGCCGAGGGCCTGCCGGCGGTCTTCGCCCGCCACGACCGCGCCGCGGCGGCGACCCGGGCCTGCGTGGCCCATTGGGGCTTCGAGATCCAGTGCCGCAATCCGGAGGACTATTCCTCGGCGCTGACCGCGGTGCGCCTGCCCGAGGGCCACTCGGCGGATGCGCTGCGGGCCGAGATCCTGGAGCGCTGCAACATGTCGCTCGGCAACGGCCTCGGGCCGCTGGCCGACCGGGTCTTCCGCATCGGCCACCTGGGCGATTTCCACGACCTGATGGTCACCGGGACGCTGGCCGGCGTCGAACTGGGCCTGCGGATCCGCGGCATCCCGCACCGCCCGGGCGGCGTCGAGGCCGCCCTGCAGGTGCTCGCCGGCAACGCCGGCCCGGCGGCGCTCGCGGCGGAGTGAGGGGGGCGAGGGCTCAGCCCTCGCCGGGACCTCACCCGGCCGGCCGCCGGCGCGGCGCGGCCTCGCCCTCCCGCGCCGCGGCCTCGGCTTGGGCCTCGACTTGGGCCCCGACTTGGGCCTCGGCTTGGGCTGCGGCCTCGGCTTGGGCCTCCGCCCGGGCCGCGATCTGCGCCCGCGCCGCCGCCAGCACCGGGCCGGCCACCGCCAGCGGCGCGCAGGCCGCCTCGTAGGTCAGCGGCAGGAAGACCGGGTGCAGGCGCGTCACCCCGCCCGCCTCCTCGAAATCCGCCCGCTGCCCGGCATCGAGGTAGCTCTCGCAGGGCACGCCCTCGGCCAGGACCACGTCGTGCAGGTCGAGTTCCACGTGCAGGTACTCCACCTCGGCCACGGCCTCCACCGCCACGCCGCGCCCGTCGACCAGCAGGCCGGCCGGGATCAGGTGGCCGGCGAACAGCACCCCGTGGCCGGGCGAGAGCAGGAGGTCGCGCTCCGGCAGGCCCGGCGCCAGGGCCCCGGCCCGGATCCGCACCGGGCGGACGCGGTCGGGGCGGGGATGGGCGTCGGGGCGCAGGCGGCGGCGCCCGATCCAGACCACCGGCCGGGCCTCGCCGGCGGCGGTGAGGAGGCGGTCGCCGACCGCGAGATCCTCGACGCGGCGCGCGCCCGTGAGCGTGAGCAGGCGGGTGCCGTGGGTGAAGCATTCGGGGCCGGTGGCGCCGGTGGCCCCGGCCGGTCCGGTGCTCCCGGTCGCGCCGGTGGCTCCGGCGGTGCCCGTCGCCCCGGCCGCCCCCGTCGCGCCGGTCGTGCCGCCGGCGCCCGTGGCCCCAGCGGGACCGGTCGCGCCCGCGGCGCCCGTGCTGCCGGTCGCCCCGGCAGCGCCGTCCCTGCCCGTGGCACCCCTCGCGCCGTCCGCGCCGGTGGCACCCGTCGCGCCCGCGGCGCCGGTGCTGCCGGCCGACCCCGTCGCACCGATTCCGGTCGCGCCGGTCGCACCCGCAGCCCCCATGCTGCCGGTCGCCCCGGTGGCGCCGTCCCTGCCCGTGGCACCCCTCGCGCCGTCCGCGCCCGTGGCGCCGGTTGCGCCTGCGGCCCCCGTGCTGCCGGTCGCCCCGGCAGCGCCGTCCCTGCCCGTGGCGCCCCTCGCGCCATCTGCGCCCGCGGCGCCGGTGCTGCCAGCCGACCCCGTCGCGCCGATTCCGGTCGCGCCGGTCGCACCCGCAGCCCCCGTGCTGCCGGTCGCCCCCGCGGCGCCGTCCCTGCCTGTGGCGCCCCTCGCGCCGTCCGCGCCGGTGGCACCCGTCGCGCCCGCGGCGCCGGTGCTGCCGGCCGACCCCGTCGCACCGATTCCGGTCGCGCCGGTCGCACCCGCAGCCCCCATGCTGCCGGTCGCCCCGGTGGCGCCGTCCCTGCCCGTGGCACCCCTCGCGCCGTCCGCGCCCGTGGCGCCGGTCGCACCCGCAGCCCCCGTGCCGCCGGTCGCCCCGGCAACGCCGTCCCTGCCCGTGGCGCCCCTCGCGCCATCTGCGCCGGTGGCACCCGTTGCGCCCGCGGCGCCGGTGCTGCCGGCCGCTCCCGTGCCGCCGGTTGCGCCTGCGGCCCCTGTGCCGCCGGTCGCCCCCGCGGCGCCGTCCCTGCCCGTGGCGCCCCTCGCGCCGTCCGCGCCGGTGGCACCCGTCGCGCCCGCGGCGCCGGTGCTGCCGGTCGCGCCCCCGGCGCCATCCGCGCCCGCGGCGCCGGTCGCGCCCGTGGTCCCCGCCGTGCCCGTCGCCCCCGTCGCACCGGCGGATCCCGTCGCACCGGTCGCGCCCGCGGCGCCGGTCGCGCCATCCGATCCCGTGGCGCCGGTCGCCCCCGCGCCCGTCGCGCCTGTGGCTCCGGTCGCCCCCGCGCCCGTGGGGCCCGTGTCTCCCGTCGCACCGGTCGCGCCTGTGGCGCCTGTGGCGCCCGCTCCCGTGGCGCCCGTCGCACCGGCCGTGCCCGTCGCGCCGGTGGAGCCCGCGGCCCCGGTCGGCCCGGTCGCGCCCGTGCCCGTGGCGCCGGTGGCCCCTGTCGCGCCTGTGGCTCCGCTCCCCGTTGCGCCAGTGGCGCCCGTTGCGCCCGTTGCGCCGCTGGCACCTGTCGGCCCGGGTGCGCCCCCTCCGGCCGTGACGGTGACATTCGAGAAGACGAGCTTCGCGTAATTCACGTCATAGTTCGCTCCACCCAAACCGTTTGCCTTGTCGACGCCGCCAGCACTAAGTGTTGCGGACGCGCCGGTATCCTGGCCATTCGAATTGTAGACTGCTGAACTGGTGAGGCTCGTCGGTGCTGGTGAATTAAAGTAGGTTGGATTTTCGATGATGGCGGTGAAGCTGCGGCCGCTTCCGACGGTCGCCGTGGTTGTCAGCGAGAAATATGCGGAAGTTCCTGTGGTGCTGCCTGAGGGTGTAAAGTAATATCCTGAAGATCCAATAAAATTAGATGCAGACAGGGTCGATGTGCCGGTCGTGTCATAAAGAAGTACGATGCCTGAATTCGAAACTGCATTTGTTAGGGGCTGTACGAAATTTGCCGTTACCGTGATCGTTCCGTAGGCCATCGAACCCGATCCCCAAATGTTCCGCCGCCGCTTGTGCGGCGTTGCCGACAGCAAAGGTGGCGAAGGGGACCGTCACGCGGAGGACGCGATTTCGCCAGCCGGCCCCGCCGAATGACCTTGATCTCTTCCGTTCGGAGAGATTGGTGGTCAAGTCCTGTGAGCGGGATGGGAGCGGATGTTCGCCAGATCAGTGAGACGTGTTGCCGAAAAGGCATAATTCCTTTAATACGAATACATAGTGTGAGTTTATACATATGCTGGTATATAGTAACTTTGGCTTCGTCGGCTACCATGATGGCGATTTCAGCGCGATCATGAGAGAGGTGACAGTTTTATAAACTGCATGTGGACTTGAATGATATAATCAGCTAGGAGGACGCGGTGCACAGGAGCGGTCCTGTTGCTGTGCATGGTGTCCCGTGGTTTCTCTTAACTTCCGTGTATCTTTAAAAGGAGGTGGGTATGACGGCGCTATATGTTGGTCAAATCACGCTGTTTGCCGGGAATTTTGCTCCCAGAAATTGGGCGTTCTGCAATGGCCAGATCATGCAGATTGCGCAGCACCCAGCGCTGTTCGCGATTCTCGGCAACACCTACGGCGGCGATGGAAAGACGACCTTCGCCTTGCCTGATCTGCGCGGTCGCGTGCCGCTGCATCCCGGCCAAGGGGCCGGCCTGTCGAGTTACGTGCTCGGCCAGCATGCGGGGACCGAGACTGTGACGCTCGGCGTCCAGCAGATCCCCGCGCATTCGCACAAGATCACTGGGGACGCGACCGACGGCAACGTCAGCTCGCCCGACAAGGCTCACCTGGCACAGGCGACGGTGACGATCGGAGGAAGGCCCACGCCGGTTCTCAATCACACCTCCGGCACGGCGGCGAAACCGGTGTCCCTGGCGGACGACACGGTCCAGAATGCCGGCGGCTCGCAGGCCCATCCCAACATTCAGCCCTACCTCGCGCTCAACTTCATCATCGCCGTCGAAGGCATCTACCCGGCCCGGAATTGACGGGGCCCGGCGGAGGGCCGTGGCCGCCGGGCCCGGGAAGCACGCGCCGTTCCCGCTGGGGTGGCGCGCCTTGGCGCGGCCCCGACCCCCGCGCCCGGCGGCTTTCGGCAGGACCGACGTCGGGTTCGAGGCGCGTCCGGTCGACGCGCCCGGCGCCGCGCAGGCGGCGGTCACGTGGCCGAGGGCGAACCCGACCGCGGAACGAGGCCCGCTGGCCGCAGCGGCGTCAGAGGCGCGCAACCTGCAGCGACATGTCGCCGAGATGACAGATTCCCGCCGGCCCGACGACATCTCGTGAATATCTGAACATGCTCGGCAAGAGTATCTCGCGCGCCCGAGAATGGACGAGCCGCAATCGATTCTCGTGAGATTTTTTCACTGCGTCGCGCCCTCGCAAAATCCATGGACTCGTCTCCGGTGACGGGATACGAGCACGCGGTGCGCCGAAACCGATTCTGCTGCGGCGCACGATCTTCGGTCTCATCTCCGAATTCGCCGTCGATCTTCAGGAATTTTCAGTCATGACCGAGCCTTTCGTTGGTCAGATCATGCTCTTCGCAGGGAATTATGCGGCCCGGGGGTGGGCGTTCTGCCATGGTCAGCTCCTGCCGATCGCGCAATATCAGGCGCTGTTCGCGATTATCGGCACCACCTACGGCGGCGACGGCAGGGTGAGCTTCGCGCTGCCCGATCTGCGCGGGCGCGTCCCGGTCAGCGCCGGCCAAGCGCCCGGCCTCTCGAATTACGTGCTCGGCGACAAACTCGGCGACGAGGCCGTGACCCTGACGCAGGCACAGATCCCGGCGCACAGCCACCTGGTGACCGTCAGCGACGCCCAGGGGACGCAGGTCGCCGCGGCCGGGGCCTTCCTGGCGAACACGAGCGATGCCAACAACAGGCCCCTGAAGACCCACAACCCGGCGCCGGCCCAGTCGGTGGTGCTGAACCCCGGGACGATCCAGAGCACCGGCGGCTCTCAGCCCCACGAGAACCGGCAGCCGACGCTGGTCCTGAACTATCTCATCGCCCTCCAGGGCCTCTTCCCGGCCCGGAACTGACGGCGTGGCGGCGGCGCACGAGGCGGGCCCGGCGGACGTCCCCGTCCGCCGTCCCGAGCGGCCCGAGGACGCGCCCTTCCTGCGGGCGCTGTTCGCGGCGGCGCAGGGCACGCCCCTGGAAGGGCTGCCCGCGCCCCTGCGCGCCCTGCTGCTCGACCAGGGCTTCGCCGGGCAGGCGGCGACCTACCGGGCGCTCTACCCGCAGGCGTGCCACGAGATCGTCGAGGCGGGCGGCGTCCCGGTCGGGCGGCTCGTCACCGCCCGCGGGGCGGCGCTGACCGTCGTGGACGTGGCGCTGCTGCCCCCCTGGCAGGGGCGCGGCCTCGGCACTCGCCTCCTCGGCGAGGTGATGGCTGAGGCGGCCCGGCTCGGCCTGCCGGTCCACCTCACGGTGGCGCAGGGCAATGCGGGCGCGCGCCGCCTCTACGCGCGCCTCGGCTTCCGGCCCATCGCGCAGACCGACCTCACCCTCGACCTCGCCTGGAGCCCCGCCCCGTGACCCCCGTCCCCGACCGGCTGCGCCTGCCCCTGCGCTTCGACGCCGCCGCCATGGCGGCCGAGTGCGCGGCCCTCGGCGGCACGCCGTGGCTGCGCCACTTCATCACCCGCAACTACGCGGGCGAGTGGGACGTGATCCCGCTGCGCGCCCCGGCCGGCGCGACCCATCCGGTGATGATGATCGCGGCCGACCCGCCGGCGGGCGACTTCGCCGACGCGCCCGCCCTCGCCGCCTGCCCGGCGATCCGGGCGGCGCTGGCCGCCCTGCCCTGCCCGCTCGCCAGCGTCCGGCTGATGCGGCTCGGGCCCGGCTCGGTGATCCGCGAGCACCGCGACCGCGACCTCGCCTTCGAGGACGGGGCGGTGCGGCTGCACGTGCCCCTCGTCACCAATCCGGGCGTGGACTTTCGGCTCAACGGCGCGCGGGTGGTGATGGAGCCGGGTTCCTGCTGGTACTTGCGCCTGTCGGACCCGCACAGCGTGCGCAACGACGGCGCCGCGGCGCGGATCCACCTCGTCATCGACGCGCAGGTGGACGCGTGGGTCGCGGCGCTGTTCCGCGCCGCGCGGGAGGCGGGCGGATGAGCCGGGACGGATTCGCGGCCCTCGCGCGCCGCGTCGCCGCGGATGCGGCGCTGGCGGCCTCCCTGCGGCCGATCCTCGACCGCGACGCCTTCGTGGCGGCCGCCTGCGCGGCCGCGGCGCCGGCCGCCGAGGCGGTGACGCCCGCCGACGTGGAGGCGGCGATGCGGGCCAATCGCCACGGCTGGCTGATGCAATCGGCGCCCCTCGCCCTGCCGGGCGAGGTCGGGCCGATCGAGAACGACGACCCGGACGCCTTCGCGGGCTGGACGCCCTTCCGCACCGGCTGGGCGGACGGGACCCTGACCGTCGATTGGTGCCATCTCGGGGCGCGCCGCCCGACCGAGCCGTTCTTCTTCGAGACGATCTCGCGCGAGATCGGGGCGCCCTTCAACGCGGCCTTCCAGCAGCGCAGCCGCGCCGACGCCCTGGCGGCCCGCCCGCCCGGCCTGCCGCCCGCGGGCTTCATCTTCCACATGGCCCGCTGCGGCTCGACCCTGTGCGCCCAGGTGCTCGCGGCGGACCCGTCCACCCTGGTGCTGTCGGAGCCGGGGCCGCTGCGGGGCGTGCTGGAGGCCGGGCATGGCGGGGGCCTCGCCCCGGCCCGCGTCGATGCATGGCTCGGCGGCCTGGTCGGCGCCCTCGCGGCGCGGCGCTTCCCCGACGAGGCGCGGGCCGTGGTGAAGTTCATGGCCGCGGACGTGCTCGACCTGGCGCGGATCCAGCGCGTCTTCCCGGACGTGCCCTGGCTCTTCCTCTACCGCGAGCCGCTGGAGATCCTGGCCTCGCAGCGGCGGCAGGCCGGGGCCGACACGATGCCGGGCCGGATCCCGGCCTCCCTGCTGGGGCTCGCCGAGGCCGACCTGTTCGCGCTGGCGCCGGACCTCTACCAGCTGCGGGTGATGGCGGCGCTCGGGCGCGCGGCGCTCGACGGCCTCGCCCGGGCGCCCGGGCGCGGGCTGATCCTGCGCTACGACGACCTGCCGGAGGCGATCCTCGGCCGGGTCGCGCCGCATTTCGGGCTGTGGCCGGACGCCGCCGTCCTGGCGGCGATGCGGGCGGCGGCGGCGCGGGACGCGAAGGCGCCGGGCCGCGCCTTCCGACCCGACGCCGAGGCCAAGCGGCGCGAGGCGGCGCCCTGGCGGGAGGCCGCGGCGGCGATCACCGGCGAGGTCGTCGCGGCGCTCGACGCGGCCCGCGGCGCCGGCCCGTGAGAGGGCCTCCGGCGATGGGAGAGTCTCCGGCGATCGGTTCGGCACGGCCGTCGGGCGCGGCCGCCGCGCGGGATCGGCGATCGAGAACCGGTATGACATGACCCAGCGGCAGGACCGGCCCGCGCAACGGCGGCCCGGTCCTGCGGCCCACTCCGAGGAGGCCATGACCGACACCGCCGCGATCGCCCGCGCCTTCGAGACCATCTACCGGGCCGACAGCTGGTCGCACGGCTCGGGGCCCGGGTCCCGTCCGGTCAACACGATCGCGTACCGCGCCTTCCTGGAGCGCTTCATCGCGGAGAACCGCGTCGCCACCGTGACCGAACTCGGCTGCGGGGACTGGCAGTTCTCCCGCCTGATCGACTGGAGCGGCGTCACCTACACGGGGTTCGACGTCGTCGAGAGCGTGATCACCCGGAACCTCGCCCGCTACTGGCGGGACACGGTCGATTTCCGGCTGCTGACGCGCATCGAGGACCTGCCGGGAGGCGACCTCCTCCTGGCCAAGGAGGTGCTCCAGCACCTGCCGCTCGGGGTGATCCGGGCGTACCTGCCGGTGATCCGGTCGCGCTATCGCTTCGCCCTCATCACCAACACCGACAAGCCCGAGGACGGCCTCAACGGCGAGATCGAGCCGGGCGGCTACCGGCCCCTGCGGCTCGACCGACCGCCCTTCGACCTGCCGGGCGCAGTCGTCCTCACCTATTGTCCGCAGACGGAGACCGGCATGTGGCGCAATTCCGTGTTCCTGACCTTCGGGACCGGAGGAGGGAACCCCGCATGACCGCCGACCGGGGCATCTGCCTCTGCATGATCGTGAAGGACGAGGCGCCCGTGATCCGGCGCTGCCTCGACTCCGTGCGGCCCCTGATCGACCACTGGGTGGTCGTCGATACGGGCTCGACCGACGGGACGCAGGAGATCGTGCGCGACGCCCTCGCCGGGCTGCCCGGCGCGCTGGTGGAGCGGCCCTGGCGCGACTTCGCCCACAACCGCAGCGAGGCGCTGGACCTCGCCCGGCCGCGCGGCGCCTATTCGCTGATCATCGACGCCGACGACACGCTGGAGATCCCGGACGGCTTCGTCCTGCCGCCCCTCGACGCGGATTCCTACACGCTCGACATCCGGTTCGGGGCGATCGCCTACCGGCGCCCGCAGCTCGTGCGCAACGCCCTCCCGTGGCGCTACCGGGGCGTGCTGCACGAGTTCCTGGCCTGCGAGGAGGCGCGCAGTTCCGGGCACCTGCCCCTGACGATCCGCGTGAGCGAGGACGGGCGGCGGCGGCGCGATCCGGCGACCTATCGGCGCGACGCGGCGGTGCTGGAGCAGGCGCTCGCCGCCGAGACCGACCCCTTCCTGGTCGCGCGCTACACCTTCTACCTCGCGCAGACCTACCGCGATTGCGGCGCCGTCCAGCAGGCGGTCGAGGCCTATCTCCGGCGGGCGACCCTGGGCTTCTGGGAGGAGGAGGTCTTCGTCAGCCTCTACCAGGCCGGCCGCCTGATGGAGGCCCTGCGGGCGGATCCGGACGAGATCCTGGCGGTCTACCGCCGGGCCGGCGAGGTCCGGCCGGGCCGCGTCGAGGCGGCCCACGCGGCGAGCCGCTTCTGCCGCGGCATCGGGCGCAACCGCCAGGGCCACGCCATCGCCAAGGAGGCCCTGGGCCGGCCCGCCCCGGCCGACGGGCTCTTCGTCGAGCGCTGGATCTACGCCTACGGCCTCGCCGACGAGTACGCGATCAACGCCTACTGGGCGGGCGCGATGCACGATTGCATCGACGGCTGCCTGCGCGCCCTGCACAGCGAGATGCTGCCTGGCCCCGACCGCGAGCGGATCCTGCGCAACCTGCGCTTCGCCGCCTCGGCCCTGGAGCAGGCCCCGCCGCGGCAGCCCTCCCCGCCCCTCGATCCGCCGGCGGCGCTGCGGCCGCTGCGAAGCCGCCTGCCCGAGCCGGCCCCGCGCGTGCTCCTCGCCGTCCTGGCCAAGCAGAAGGAGCCCGTGCTCGACCTCTACCTCGACTGCATCGAGGCCCTCGACTACCCGAAATCATCGATCGTCCTGTGCGTGCGCACCAACAACAACACGGACCGGACGGGCGGGATGCTGCGCGCCTGGCTCGACCGGGTCGGGGGGCTCTACGCCGGGATCGTCTTCGACGACGCGGACGTGCCCGAGCCGGTGCAGGACCTCGCGGTGCACGAGTGGACGCCCCAGCGCTTCGCGGTCTTGGGCGCGATCCGCCAGCGCAGCCTCGCCCTCACCCTGGCGCGGGACTGCGCCTTTTACTTCGTGGCGGATGCCGACAACTTCCTGATCCCGTCGACCCTGCGCGATCTCGTGAGCCTGAACCTGCCGATCGTGGCGCCGATGCTGCGGGAGGTGAAGCCCGGCTCGCGCTACGCGAATTTCCACGCGGCGGTGGATGCGCAGGGCTACTTCGCGGAATCGCGGGACTACGACGCGCTGCTCGAGCGGCGGATCCTCGGCGTGGTCGAGGTGCCGGTGGTCCACTGCACCTACCTCGTGCGGGCGGACGCGATCCCGCTCCTGCGCTACGAGGACGGCAGCGGGCGGCACGAATACGTGGTGTTCTCCGACCATGCGCGGCGCCGGGGCATCCCGCAATACCTGGACAATCGGCGCTGCTACGGCTGCCTGACCCTGGAGGACGACGACCCGGAGGCGCTCGCCGCGCGGCTCCCGGCGATCCTGGCCTTCCTGCGCGAGGTGCGGGCGGGTGATCGGCCGGAGCCCGCGCGGGCCTGAGCCGGCCCCGGCCGGGCCGCCGCGGGCGCCGCCCGCTCACCCGCCGTCCGGACGGGTCAGAAAGGCGGCGAGCGCCGCGTTCACCGCCTCCGGCTCCTCGTGCTGCAGCCAGTGGGTCGCCTCGGGGAACCACGCGACCTCGCCCTCGTCGCAGGCGGCGAGGCAGGTCTCGGCGAGGTCCGGGCTGAGGGCGATGTCCTTGCGGCCCCACAGGATCAGGGTCGGCACGCGGATCCGGCCCGGCGCGGGCGCGCGCTTGGGGAAGGCGCGGTACCAGTTCAGCATGCCGGTGAGCGCGCCCGGCTCGGCCCAGGCCGTCTCGTAGCGGGCGAGGTCCTCCGGCGTGAAGGCGCCCGGCCGGCTGGTGAGGCGCAGCGCCTCGCGCAGGGCCAGGAAGCGCCCGGCCCGCAGGGCCGCCTCCGGCAGCCGGGGCGGCTGGAACCCCGCGAAGTAGCCGAGCCGCAGGGCCTGCAGCGGGTGCCGGCGCAGGAAGGCGGTGAGCAGGTCGGGATGCGGCGCGTTGAGGACGGCGAGCCGGGCGATCCGCTCGGGCCTGCGCGCGGCGAGCCACCAGCCGAGGATGCCGCCCCAATCGTGGCCGACGAGGCGGATCCGCGCGGCGCCGTGGGCGTCCGCGACGGCCAGCACGTCCCCGGCGAGGCGCTCCAGCCGGTAGGCCGCCACCGCGGCGGGCTTGCTGGAGCGGCCGTAGCCGCGCTGGTCGAGGGCGACGACGCGCAGGCCCGCGGCCGCGAGCGGTCCGATCTGGTGGCGCCAGCCGTACCAGAATTCCGGGAACCCGTGCAGCAGGATGGTCAGGGGCCCGTCCGGTGGGCCGGCCGAGGCGAGACCGAGCGTCGCCTCGGGCAGGCGCAGGAGGGTGAGGTCGGGGTCGGACGGCGGCATGGCGGCTCCCGGGCGGGCCTCGCGGGCAACGCCGCCGCCCGATCCCGGATCCCGTCATACCCAATCCGCTTGATCCCTTCGGGATGGCGGATTGGGGCTTCGCTCAGGCGCCGCGCGGGCTGGTGATCCGCTTGATCCCTTCGGGATGGCGGATGTGGGCTTCGCTCAGGCGCCGCGCGGGCTCGCGATCCGGGATCCGCTTCGATCAAGCGGATCCCGGATCAGACGGCGGACGAGGCGGCGTAGAAGGGGCTCCGCGGCGTCTCCGGCAGGTAGCCGTCGTAGAAGGCCTTCACGTGCGGGAAGACCGCCCGGCCGAGGCGGCGGCGGGTCTCCTCCTCGGGCGTGCGCGGGCGGGTCAGGATCGCGGCGATCTCGGCCAGCACCGCGTCCCGGTCGATTCGCGTGAAGCGGCCCTCGGCGTAGACGAGGTCGCCGTCGATGTAGACCGCGTCCACGCTGTCGATCTTGGCCCGCTGCACCAGCGCGTCGAGCATCGGGATGTCCGGGTCCTGGAACGGGTAGGTGGCCCGGCGCCAGTTGATCAGCGAGGCGTCGAAGAAGCGCCCGGGCTCCAGCCGCCCGATCGTGGCGCCGAAGGCCGTGGTCATCGCCCCCGATTCTGTCGCCATCCGGACGATCTGCGCGGGCGTCGGCACGTCGTCGTCGTCCATGCCCGGCACCCGGTGGACCCGCAGCGCCAGGCGCAGCTCCTGGAGCATGTCGCGGTCGTCGTTGAGACCGGCCTCGTCGAGCCCCATCCCGACCGTGATGCCCTTGCGCTCCCAGGTGTTGAGCGGGGCGAGGCCCGAGCGCAGGCGGAAATTCGAGGAGCAATTGTGGCACAGGCAGGTGCCGGTCTGCGCGACGATGTCGATGTCCTCGGCGGTGAGCCAGACCCCGTGGCCGAGGGTCATGTGCGGCCCGAGCACGCCGAGATCGTGCAGGTGGCGCAGGGCCGTCTTGCCGGTGCGGCGGCGGGCATATTCCTTCTGGTAGGCGGTCTCCAGCAGGTGCATGTGCATCGGCGCGCCGGCGGCGCGGGCGCGCGCGTCCAGGGCCACCAGCCCCTCGTCGGTGCACCAGTGCAGGTTGGCCGGGGCGAGCTGGATGCGGGTGAGGCGCTGGCCCTCGTTCTCCTCCCGCAGCGCGTCGAACAGGCGCAGGAAGTCGTCGAAGGGCATCGCCTGCGCCCTCAGGTGGGCCGCCAGTTCGGCGCCGAGATCGGCGGGCAGCCGGGCGCAGAACGCCTCGTCCGCCTCGTAGACGAGGCGGTTCTGCTCGCGCACCGCGTAGCAGTAGGAGGCGCGCATGCCGAGGCTGCGGTAGCTGTTCAGCGTCTGCGTCGCGGCCGCGTGGATCGCCTCGTAGCCGCCGGCCATCCAGCCCTGGATGTGCTGCACCGTGGTGACGCCGGAGGCCACCATCTCGAAGGCCGAGTAGAGCGTGTCGAGGGTGAGGTCGATGCGCCGGGCGGGCAGCCGGCTCGCGAACCACAATTCCAGCGCGTAGTCGGGCGAGCCCAGCTGCAGCGGGGTGAGCCCGACATGGTGGTGGCTGTTGACGAAGCCCGGCAGCATGACGTGGCCGGGATAGCGGCGCAGCTCCGCCCGCGGCGCCTGCCGCTGCAGCGCCTCCGCGGGGCCGACCGCCGCGATGATCCCGTCGCGGGAGAGGACGGCGCCGCCCTCGACGATGATCGGGGTGTGGCGGTCCCGGATCCCGGTGACGACCCAGCCGGCCTGGACGATGAGTTCTGCCATTGGCGCGTTCCGTTACGCTGTGGGGAGGGAGGGCCGGAGCGGGGCCGGCGGGAGGGTGGCGAGGGCCGGCGCCGCCGCGCCCGGCGGGCTCGCCGCCAGCACGGTGCCGTCCGGGCCGAGGACGAGGCTCTCGCCGTCGTGCCGCACGGGACGGCCGAGCCCGTGCTCGACCCCGTACCGGGCGGCGGCCACGGCCGGGAGGCCGCAGCGCCGGAGATGGCCGGCGAGTTCGCGGCGGAAGAAGCCCGGCGGATCCTGCGGCGCCGGGCCGGCGACCAGCACGGCGACGAGGTCGGCCGCCCCGGCGAGACGGTCCCAGCTCTCGGCGAAGCGGCGGTCGTAGCAGACGAGGGCGGCGAGGCGCCGCCCCGCGACCGGGACGACGCGGGTCTCCGCCGGGCCGGGGCGGAAATGGTCCGCCTCCCCGACGCTGTCGCCCGGGCCGGGCGGCGGCAGGCGCCGCTTGGCCGCGAGCCGCACCACGCCGCCGTCCGGCGCGGCGAGCAGCGCGGCGTTGAGCGGCCGCTCCGCCCCGTCCTCGGCGAGCGCCATCCCGAAGACCAGGGCGAGGCGGTGGCGGCGGGCCAGCGCGCGCATCCGCGCGACCGTCGGACCCGCGGCCGGCTCGGCGAGGTGGCGCCAGCGCGCCGGGTCGTCCCCCGCCACGCAGGGCAGGACGGTGAGTTCCGGCAGGACCGCGAGGGCGGCGCCGGCCCGCGCGGCCGCCGCGGCGCCCGCCTCGACCTCCCGCCAGGGAGCGTCCGGGTCGGCCCCGGCCGGGCCGACCGGCAGGGCCGCGACGCGAAGCGCGGCGGTCATCGCGCCGCCAGCGCTTCCTGCTCGGCGAAGGCGCGGTCGACCTCGGCGCCGAGCAGGTCGGTGAACAGGTCGCGATAGGCGTGATAGCGCGGGTCCCGCGACGGCCGCGGGCGCGGCAGGTCGATCGGCACGATCGTCTTCACCCGGCCCGGCCGCGCCGTGAACACCACGACCCGGTCGGCGAGCGCGATCGCCTCGTCGATCGAGTGGGTGACGAGGATCACCGAGGCGCCGCTGTCGCGCCAGATCTGCAGCAGGAAGTCCTGCATGCGCGAGCGGGTCTGGACGTCGAGGGCCGCGAAGGGCTCGTCCATCATCAGCACCTTCGGGCGCATGGCGAGCGCCCGGGCGCAGGCGGCGCGCTGGCGCATGCCGCCGGAGAGCTCGTCCGGCTTCTTGTCGAGCATGTCGCCGAGCCCGACCCGGCGCAGCATCTCGGCCGCCCGCTCGCGGCGCTTGGCCGGCGGCACGTGCTGGATGGCCAAGCCGAAGGCGACGTTGTCCGCGAGGCTGAGCCAGGGGAAGAGGGACGCCTCCTGGAAGATCATGCCGCGCTCGGCCGAGGGACCGGTGACCGGCAGCCCGTCCGACAGGATCTCGCCGCCGGACACCTCCTCGAGCCCGGCGATCATGGAGAGGAGCGTGGACTTGCCGCAGCCCGAAGGGCCGAGGAGCACCACGAACTCGCCCGGCGCCACGTCGAGATCGAGCTCGGCCAGCGCCTGGACCGGGGCGCGGCCCTCCGGCATCCAGCGCTTCGAGACGCCGCGGATCGAGATGGCGGGCCGGGTCATCGCACGCCTCCCGGGCCGATCCACCACAGCATCCGGCGCTGCACCTGCCGCAGGCCGAGATCGGACAGGAAGCCGAGCAGCCCGATCACCGCCATGGTGAAGAAGACCAGCTTGGCGTTGAAGGTCGAGCGCGCCATCGCGGTGATCTGCCCGAGCCCGGTGCCGACCCCGACCGTCTCGGCGATCAGCACCACCATCCAGGCCCCGAACAGGTTGAGGCGCAGGGTCACGAACAGGCTCGGCAGGATCGCGGGCAGGATCACCCGCCAGAAGGTCTGCCGGTGCGTCGCCCCCATGATCCGCGCCACGTGGATGTAGGTCTTCGGCACGCTCTCGATCTGCGCCCCGGTCGAGAGCACGATGGCGAAGAACAGCGTGATGAAGACGAGGAAGATCGCCGGCTTGTCGCCGATGCCGAAGACGAAGATCGCGACCGGCAGCCAGGCTACCGGCGAGATCGGGGCGAGCATCAGCACGATCGGCATCAGCAGGTTGCGCAGGAGGCGGACGGAGTGGAGCAGCGCCCCGACGAGGACGCCGCCCACGAAGCCGAGCGCCAGCCCGACCAAGACCCGCATCGTGGTCCAGGCCATGGTGACGAGGAGCGCCGCGACGCCGCCCCCGCTCGCCACGCTGCCGACGCGGTTCGAGCGGTCGAAGTAGCGCAGCGTCCCGGGGATGTCCGCCAGGAACAGGTGCGGCGGCGGCAGGAGCAGCGGGTTGAGGAGGTCGAGCGCCCAGAGCGCTTCCCACAGGCCCGCGAACAGGCCGATGGAGAGGGCGGCCCAGCCGAGGCCCGCGAGGCGCCGCCGCCAGGCGTGGCCGAGGCGGGGCAGGCCGGCGCGCGCCGCCGGGGCCGCGAGCGGGCCGATCCGTGCGTGCGTGGTCACGAGATGATCCCTGTCGGAGCCGCTTTCGCCGAACGGGACGGCGGCTCGGCGGACGAGGCGGAAATCGGGACCCCGGCGGAACGGCCTCGCGCGCTTCTGCCGAGGAGGGGCGGCGCGATCAGGCCGATTTCAGCTTGAGCCCGTCGTACAGGGGCTTGTTCTCGGCGATCACCGCCTCCAGCAGGCTCCAGTCGAAGGCGCCCTCGTCCGGGGCCTTCCTGACGTAGCCGAGTTCCTGCATCGAGGTGCCGCGCGCCAGGATGAACCGGGTCTGGTTGCGCTGATCCACCACGATCGGCTGCTTGGAGGAGGCGTCGACCGCCGCCTCCATGCTGGTCTTGTAGTACTTGCCGACCGTGTCCTTGAGGGCGGCGCCCTTGTCCGCCTCGGCCTGGGCCTGGGCCACGAACAGGGCCTTGATGACGGCCTTCACGGCGGCGGGGTTGCTCTTGAGGAGCGGCGTGCGCACGGCGAGCACGCAGTCGGAATAGCCCTTGCCGTAGACGTCGGTCCCGTCCGAGAGCACGTGCGCGCCCTTGCGGCCGCGCACGCATTGCGAGGCGTAGGGCTCGATGTGGCAGATCGCATCGAGGGCGCCGGCCAGGAAGGCCTGGGCCAGTTCGGGCGAGGTGTCGAGGTACTTGATCTCGACGTCCCGGAAGCCGAGGCCCGCCTTCTTGAGGTAGTCGTAGGGCAGGACCTCGAGCGTGTCGGCCTGGAAGGTGCCGAAGGTCTTGCCCTTGAGGTCGGCCGCGGAGGCGATGCCGTCGCGCGCCACGATGATGCAGCCCTCGACGCCGCCGCCCGCGACGATCCTCACCGGCGCGCCCGCGTCGTAGAGGGTCATGAAATTCGAGTAGGGGATCATCGACATGTCGACGAGGCCCGCCCCGAACATCGTGGTGATCTCGGTGTTGGAGGGCGTCACCACGAAGTCGAGTTCGACGCCGTCCGCCTTGGTCAGCTCGCGCTCCTTGGCGAGGAAGATGCCCATGTTGCAGAAGCCGGAGCCGTGGGTGGCCTTGATCACGGTCCCGGCGGCGGCGGGCGCGAGCAGGCCCGCCAGATGGGCCGGCAGGGCGAGCGCCGCCGCGGCGGCGCTTCGGGCGAGGAAGCCCCGCCGGGAGAAGTTTCGGTAGAACAGCCCGTCACGACCGCACATGCTCGAACCCCGTCTCGAAGGGCGTCGCGGTGGTCCGGTGAACGGGGCTTCGCCGCAAGCGGGCGGGGCCGCTCGGCCATGGGCGCAAGGCCGGGCGCAGGCTCAACGGATACCCGACGATGGGCACGCCAACCCGACAAGAGCCGACCCGGCTCTGCGCTGCGCCGGTTACCAAGCAAGCGGCGTGCCAAGTCTTGCGCCGCATCCGCCGGCGGGGTCCGGGCGCGGCGGGCCGGACGCGCAAGCGAGAATCGGCTTCTCCCAGCGGTCGTGTGCCATGACCGCCGGGATCAGAGCATGGCGAGCGGGGTCTTGCGGCGGGGCGGCGGGAAGGCGGCGTCGAGGGCGGCCAGGTCCTCGGCGCCGAGGGCGAGGTCGGCCGCGCGGGCATTCTCCTGCACGTGGGCGAGGCGACCTGCCTTCGGGATCGCCATCACGCCCGGGCGCCGCAGCGTGAAGGCGAGCGCCACCTGATAGGGCGTCGCCCCGTGCCGGGCCGCCACCGCGGCGAGGGCCCCGTCCCCGGGCAGCCGGCCCTGCTCGACCGGGCTGTAGGCCATCGCGGCGATGCCGCGCGCGTCCATGGCGGGCAGGAGGTCGAATTCCGGGCCGCGGCGGGTCACGTTGTAGAGGATCTGGTTGACCGCACAGGCCGCGCCGCCGGCCTCGGCGAGGTCGTCGAGATCCTCCGTGTCGAAGTTGCTGACGCCCCAGGCGCGGATCTTGCCCGCGCGCACCAGGGCCTCCAGGGCCTCGACCGTCTCGCCGAGGGGCACGTCGCCGCGCCAGTGCAGGAGGTAGAGGTCGAGGTGATCGGTCCTGAGCCGGCGCAGGCTCGCCTCGCAGGCGCGCGGCAGGCGGGCGCGGCCGGCATTGTGCGGGTAGACCTTGCTGACGAGGAAGACCCGCCGGCGCAGCCCGGCCAGGGCCTCGCCCAGGAAGGTCTCGGTCTCGCCCTCGCCGTACATCTCGGCGGTGTCGATCAGCGTCATGCCGAGATCGATGCCGGCGCGGAGCGCCTCGGCCTCGGCGCGCCGCGCGGCCGGCGCCTCGCCCATCCGCCACGTGCCCTGGCCGAGGACGGGAATGAGGGTGCCGGTGCGGAGGGCGAGGGCGCGCATGGATCTGGCTCCGGAGCCGGCGCGGCGCCGGCCCTGCGGAGACTTGGCCGCGCCGGGCCGCGTTTCAACCGCCCCGTCGGGGGCGGGCGGCCCGCCTTCGGCGCCTCCGGCGCCGACCGCGCCCTCGCCCGTCGCGCCCGCCGCCGGCCCGGTGGCCGAGCCGGCCTCAGCTTCGGGCGGTTCTGACCCTGTCGAGCGCGGCGCGCAGGCCCCTGGCGAGGGCCCCGGCGTCGTCGTTGGCCCAGACATGCACGAAGAAGAGCCGCGGCGCGTCGTCGAGCATGGGGTTGTGCACGGCGGTCACCGCGATGCCGTGCCGGCGCAGTGCCGTGAGCAAAGGGTTCACCTCGTCGGCGGTGAGCACGAAGTCGCCCGCGATCGCCGCCCTGCCGCCGCCGGTCGGCTGGAAGTTGATCGCGATCGCCGAGCCCATCGCCTCCGGCCCGCTCATGCCGTGATCCTTGGGAGTCTCGGCGCGCGGCACGCTGACCGCGTAGACGCCGCCGTTGACCCTGCCCTTGTGCCCGAGCGCCTCGTCGATGGCCGCGGTGTCGAGGTCCAGCGCCGGGTCCGGCGCGGCGGCGCGGGCGGGGACCGGGCCTTGGCCGTCCGATGCCGGACCGGACCCGCCGGCCGGCGGGCCGCCCGTCGCCGTCTCGCCGCCGAACGGCGTCCGGCTGGCGCCCAGGGCGCCTTTCAGGACGGCCGACAGCGCCGCCGGGCGCCGTGGCGCCGCCGAACGAGAGGGCGGCCACGCGCAGCCAGACCGGCAGGGCCTCGGCCAGGCTGACGGGCCGGGGCGGGCCGGCGGGGGCCGCCAGGTCCGGCACGGCCGCGCTCGGGGTGGCGCCGCGCATGGTCAGCCCCCCGGCCTTGGCCTGTTGGTCGGCCAGTTGTGGGTCTCGTCGGTGGCGTCCCGGCACCAGCGATAGAAGGCGTCGTAGAGGAGCATGCCGGCGTCGAGCTGGGCGAGGTCGTCGGCGTAGAGGCGTGACAGGCCCAGCGACGCGGCCAGCAGGCCCGCCGCCTCGGGGGCGAGGTCGAGGCGCGCCGTGTCCGCGCCGCGGACGATGCTCGCCAGCCGGCGCAGGGGCGCGGTGCCGAGGGCGAGCTCGTCCAGCAGCACGTCGAAGGTGCAACTCTCGCCGCGGTGGCTCCAGAACACCCCCGGGCCGTCGATGTCGAAGGGCGCGCCGCCGAACTGCTCGGCCACGGCCTCGACCTCGGCCGGCGGCACGAACAGGAACTGGGCCGCCGGATCGGCGAAGCGGCGGATCAGCCACGGGCAGGCGATGCGGTCGATCTTGGGCCGCGTCCGGGTGACCCAGACGGTGCGGCCCTCGGCGTCGCGGGGGGGGGGGGCAGCTTGGCCTGCGGCACCATCGGCAGGCCGGCGGCGCGCCACGCCTCGCTGCCGCCCTCGAGGCTCTCGGCCGGCACGCCCGCCTGACGCAGCCAGGCCGCCACCCCGTGGCTGAGCGTCCGGCCGCTGCGGCAGATCACGATGGCGGCTCGGCCCGCGAGCGCCCCGGCCCACGATGCCGGGTCGCGCCAGGGGCGGCGCCCCGCGCCCGGGATCAGGTGCGGGTCGGCGGCGAAGTCCTCGTCGGTGCGCACGTCGAGGAGCGGCGGGCAGCCGGGGGTGCCGACGAGGCGCGCGAGCTTGTCGACGGGAATGGAGGTGGGCGTAGCCATGGCGCGTCCCTGCGAGAGAGCAGACTGGACGCGATGCTTCGGCCGGAGCCTCGTGAGGGGATCGCCGCCCCCAGGCCCGAAACCCTCTGCCGCCGCGCGCAGGTGTCAAGCGCGGCGGCGCCGGGGCTGTCGCGGCGCCGCGGGATGCCCATCCCTGGACAAAAATAGGGTACCCCCCTATTTTATTGGCGGCGGGGGACGTCGTTCATGGCCCACACGATCCGGGACAAGACCAAGCTGCTGGCGCGGGTGCGCCGGATCCGGGGACAGGCGGAGGCCGTCGAGCGGGCCCTGGAGGCCGAACTGGGCTGCGGCGACGTGCTGATGCTGGTCGCCTCGATGCGCGGGGCCATCAACGGGCTGACCGCCGAACTGATCGAAGACCACATCCGCCACCACGTCGTGAACCCGGACGGCGAGCCGGACGCCGACCGCGCCAGGGGCGCGGCCGAGCTGATCGAGGTGGTGCGGACCTATCTCAAGTAGCGAAGGCCGCTCCCATGACCTCACTGCCCGACCTGCTGCAGCAGGGGACCGCGCATGCGTGGCTGTTCGTGCCGAGCGCGATCCTGCTCGGGGCCCTGCACGGGCTCGAACCCGGCCACTCCAAGACGATGATGGCCGCCTTCATCATCGCCGTGCGCGGGACGGTCGCGCAGGCGGTGCTGCTGGGGCTGGCGGCGACGCTCTCGCACACGGCGCTGGTGTGGGTGATCGCGCTGGCCGGGCAATCCTTCGGGCAGCAATGGGGGGAGACCTCCGAGCCCTACTTCCAGCTCGTCTCGGCGCTCCTGATCGTCGCCCTGGCCCTCTGGATGGCGTGGCGCACCTGGCGCGAGCAGCACCACGACCACCCTCACCACCACGGCGAGGCGCGGGCCGTCGCGACCCGCGACGGGCTCCTCGCGCTGGAGGTATTCGAGGACGGCGTGCCGCCGCGCTGGCGCCTGCGCGCCGAGCGCGGCCCGCTGCCGGATCCCGGGCGGGTCCGCCTGGAGATCCTGCGCCCGGACGGCACCCGGCAGGCCTTCGCGTTCGTGCGCGCGGGCGCCGTCCTGGAGAGCCGGGAGGAGATCCCGGAGCCGCACGCCTTCACGGCGCGGCTGCACCTCGACGGCCCGGCCGGGGCGGAGACCCACGAGGCCGCCTTCGAGGAGCCCGCCCATCCCCACGCCCACATGAACCTCGGCGAGGAGGACGACGCCCATGCCCGCGCCCATGCGCAGGACATCCGGCGGCGCTTCGCGGGCCGCCGCGTCACCACGGGGCAGATCGTCCTGTTCGGCCTGACCGGCGGCCTGATCCCGTGTCCGGCCGCGATCACCGTGCTGCTGCTGTGCATCCAGCTCAAGCAGTTCAGCCTCGGCTTCGCGCTGGTCGTGTGCTTCAGCCTCGGGCTCGCTGCGACGATGGTGTCGGCGGGCGTGCTGGCCGCGCTGAGCGTCACGCACGTCGCCTCGCGCTGGTCCGGGTTCGGCCGCCTCGCCCGGCGGGCGCCCTACGCCTCGGCGGCGCTGATCGTGCTGGTCGGCCTCTATACCGGCTGGCTCGGCTGGCAGGGTATCCGGCACGGCCCGGCCGCGCACGCGGCCCAGGCGGTCGCCGCGCGGCGCGCGTGAGCCGCCGGGGCGGTCGCGGTCCGGACGCGTCCCGACGGGCTCGCCTCCCGGCATCTCCGCCCCGGGCCACGGTTCCGGCGCGGCGCCGGCGCCCGAGCCGCCGACGCGAGGGTCGGCACGCGATCGGCGGGGCGTCCCGGGGGCCGCTTCCGGCCGGGGCCTGACCTCCAGATTGCGCTCGCCCGACCTGCGCCACTGATCCGGGATCCGCTTGATCGAAGCGGATCCCGGATCCCAAGCCCGCGCGGCGCCTGAGCGAAGCCGACATCCGCATGGCCGAAATGGGAGATGGCGAAGCCATCTCCCGGATGTCGTATGATCCCTTCCGGACGTTCGCGGCGGGGCCGGGACTGCCCGGTCGCGATTGTCTTGCGGGACGTTCGATGTGGCGGCCCGGCGTCCCGGATACCGGCCGCCGCATCTCCGACCGGGTCCAGGCTCGGTGCGGCCGCTTCGCCCCTCAACGGGTGCGCACGCGCGGGCCGAATTGCGTTCCGATCAGGAAGCTGCCCCAGCCGAGCAGCAACCACGTCCTCGGATGATCGGAGATGCCCAAACGCAGGTCGCAGAGGACGACCGCGGCGCAGCCCGCGAAGAAGCCGCCCCAGATGATCGCCGCCAGGATGTTCCCGACGGGTGGCGCGAGCGACCCCGCAGCCACGCGCGACGGTCCCGACTCGAAAATCTCGGATGCTTGGTCCAACAGCATCTCTCCCGCGCGCCGCCGCATTGTCGAAACTCCAGCCGCGCAGCTTGTCGGTTCGACCATATAAAGATTGGTTTTGGGAGATGAATGATTTGAAATGAAAAACTACAATAAAATAGTTCAGGATTGAATCTTCGTGAGATAATCGACCAACAGGTAACCACCACGAGGGAAATCCGGGCCGGGCGGCCTCGCGCCGAGCACCCCGCGCGTTCACGCTCCGCGGCGCGGGAGCCCGCGGAGGCTGTGGACCTCGTCCCGGAACCGGATCCCGGGTCGTGGCCGTCGTGCCGGCCGCACCCCGCCGCTCGGTCTCGATCGCGGGGGCATCGGCCCGGGATCACGGGCGCCGCGTCCCCCGGTCTCCGGCGCCGGCTCAGCGCCTGCGCGCCCGTGAACAACGAGGAGTTGATGCGTGCCCGCATCCCTCGGGCGGAACCGGCGCAGGCCCGCGAATTCCGGCGCGATTTGCACAGAGTCACCGAACCAAATCCGACCATGATGGGTTACTAATGCACCTGCTGGTTGCGATCGGAGGTGTGAGCAATGTTATGGAACAGGCGAGCCGTTCGAATTACGGTAGGTCTACTGCTGCTCGGCGCGGTATTGCTTGCCATTCTGCCAAATTTTACTGGATATACGAGCCTTGATGGAACGGTAAACGCTCGCTTCACGGTCGTTGCAGCCCCGATCGAAGGTGTTGTCACCGCAACACCGCCGAAGGTCGGGACCTCCGTGCCGAAGCACACGGAACTGTTCACGATCCGAAATTCCCGCATCGCGCGCACGGCGGAAGCACAGCTGGACGCGGACCTCGGCGCGGCGCGCGAAAGGCTGCGCGCACTGGAAGCTCAGATCGGAAATCTGACAGCGCTCAGGAACGACCTGAACGGTCGCCTGAAAGAGTATCAGCAGGCGAGCCTTGCCAACATCCAGCAGGAGATGGTGGTCCGCCAGCAGCGCATCGGCGCCGCCCAGGCCAACCAGGCCTCGGCAACGGCCGACCTCGTGCGCAAGACCACGCTCGGCGCGACCGGCGTGGTCGCGGGAAGCTCCGTCGAGGCGGCGCGCGCCGCGTCCATCACCGCCGCGAGCGAGCAGGCCATCGCCAAGGCCGAGCTGGAGCGCCTCAACCGGCAGCTCGACGCCGTCAAGCGCGGCACCTTCGTCGGTGAGGGCCGCAACGACGTGCCCTACTCGCAGCAGCGCGCGGACGAGGTCACGATCCAGCTCGCGACCGTCGAGACGCAGACCCGCTCCGAGCGCGCGCGCGTCCAGCTCCTCGTGCGCCAGCTGGAGATCGAGCGTCAGCGCAACGACACGCTCTCGCTCGCGGACGTGCGCGTGCCCTTCGAGGGCGTGATCTGGCGCAACAACGTCGTGGCGGGATCGAACGTCGTGGTCGGCAACGAGCTGATCCGCCTGCTCGACTGCCGCGACCTGTTCGTCGACATCCTCGTCGACGAGACCGATTACGACCAGATCAGGCCGGGCGACCAGGCGGAAGTGCGGCTCCTCGGCAGCACGGAGATCATCCGCGGCACGGTGGTGTCCGTGCGCGGGTCGAGTGCGGCCGTCGAGGAGGTGGTGCTCGCGGCAGTGCCTCCGGAGAGCCGCGGCAGGAACGCCCGCATCCGGGTCGCCCTCGAACCGAACGGGATGCAGACCGACTACGCAAATTTCTGCCAAGTCGGCCGCACCGTCCAGGTCCGCATTGCCCGCACGAACGCCACCCTTCCCATCGTGTCTTGGGTGAAGAATCTGTGGTTCAGCATCTCGTAGCACTGGCGCCGACCCTCCTCGTCGCGGCGTTCTTCCTGATTCTCACGCTCAATTGGCCTCGCGACGCGAATTGGTCGCGGGCGATCACCTGCGCCTTCGTGCTGCTCGTCGCCCTGCGCTACCTCGTCTGGCGCTTCGTGGCCACCGTGCTGCCCTCCCCCGCCAACGGGAGCTTCGGCTTCTACTGGACGTGGTTCGTCTTCTTCGTTGAACTCGGCGCCTTCGCGGACATCCTGCTCTTCCTCGTCGCGATGAGCCGCTCGGTGGACCGCCGCGCCGAGGCCGACCGCCTGGAGAAGGCGTTCTTCGCGCGGGAGCCGGCCGACCTCCCGACGGTCGACGTGTTCATCCCGACCTACAACGAGCCGCTGGACGTCCTGGAGCGCACCATCGTGGGAGCGCTCGCCCTCGACTACCCCCAGGACAAGCTCAAGATCTACGTCCTCGATGACAAGCGTCGCGACTGGCTGCGGGACTATTGCGATAGGAAGGGCGCGATCCACGTCACGCGGCCCGACAACACGCATGCCAAAGCCGGCAATTTGAACAACGGCCTCAAAGTCTCTTCGGGAGATTTCGTCGCAATATTTGACGCGGATTTCGTGCCGTACCGGCATTTTCTGCGGCGGACAGTTCCGTTCTTCGCCGACCCGACCATTGGTATTGTTCAGACCCCGCAGCACTTCTTCAACAAGGATCCGGTGCAGTCCAACCTCAGTCTGGAGAAGGTCTGGCCCGACGAGCAGCGCCTGTTCTTCGACGAGATGGCGACCTCGCGCGACGCCTGGGACGTGAGCTTCTGCTGCGGCTCCTGCTCGATCACGCGGCGAGCGGCCATCACCACGATCGGTGGCTTCCCGTACGAGTCGATCACCGAGGACCTGCTCACCACGCTCGCCCTCCTCAACAAGGGCTACAAGACGCGCTACCTCAACGAGCGGCTCTCGATGGGGCTCGCGGCGGAGAACCTGAAGGGGTACTTCGTTCAGCGGAGCCGGTGGTGCCGAGGCGGGATCCAGACGATCTACCTGCACAACGGGCCGCTGCGCGGCCCCGGCCTCACCCTGTTCCAGCGCTTCATGTTCCTGCCGCTGTCCTGGCTCGTCCAGTACACGGTGCGTTTCGTCATCCTGGTGGTGCCCGCAGTCTATCTCTGGACCGGGGCCGCGCCGCTCACCTTCACCAGCACGGTCGATATCGTGTGGTACCAGCTGCCGGTGCTCGCCGCCTACTTCCTGCTGATGGGCTGGCTCACTCCGACGCGCTACCTGCCGCTCGTCTCCTCCGCGGTCGGGGCGTTCGCCACCTTCCGCATGCTGCCGGTGGTGATCATGAGCCTCATCAAGCCCTTCGGGGTGCCGTTCCGGGTGACGCCGAAGGGCTCGGGCAACGTGGAATCGGAGTTCGACGCCTACACGTTCTTCTCGATCGCCTTCTGGATCGCCGTCACGGCTCTGGGCCTCGTCATCAACGTCGTTCCCGAGTGGTCCAGGATCGGACGCGGGGAATTCTCCGTGGTGTCGGCCTACTGGGCGGTCGTGAACATCCTGGTGCTGATGGTGGCGGCGCTGATCTGCTTCGAGAAGCCGAGGCCGCTGCTGGACAGCTTCGCGACGGACGAGGACGCGCGGGTCGAGTTCGAGACCGGCGCCATGCTGGGCAAGGTGACGAGCTTGTCGCTCGCAGGCGGGATCGCGGAATTCGACGCGGATCCGAACGTCAGGGTCGGGGACCGGCTCACCGTCGAGATGGACCGCTTTCCGCACCTGCGCTGCACGGTCGAGAAGGTCGGCCGCCGCTCCCGCCAGGGCAGGTCGGCCGTGAAGTTCTCATACACGCTCGACGAGGCGTGCCGCGACCGCATGATCGTGAAGCTCTACACGGGCGGCTACTCGCAGGACATCCACGACCTCGACAAGTCGGCGGTCGTGGGTGGCATCTGGTCACGCATGTTCGGTCGCACTGCGAGAGTGTCGGCTTGACCCATGGGCGCGTGCACCCGGAGCAGCGCCCGATCGCGGCGCGATCGGACGCTGCTCCCGGTCCTCGATTGTGCGGCATCGTCCGCGACGAACCGGCATCCGCGTCGTCGGAAAATGCTCTGAGGCCCGCTCACCTGGGCAGCGTCACGACCAGGGCGCCGCGGCGCGTGGCCACGATCGTGTGTTCGTACTGCACGGTCGCTGCCTTGGGTTCGCTCACCAGGGTCCAGGCGTCGTCGCCCCGCTCGGCGAGCTTGGCACCCAGCGACAGGAAGGGCTCGACCGTGAAGACCAGCCCCTCGGTGATCGTCCGCCGCTCGGAGCGGTCGGGCCACGTGGCGATCTCCGTGGGCTCCTCATGGAGCGAGTGGCCCACGCCGTGGCTGGCGAGGTTCCGGACCAGGGTGTAGCGGTGGCGCCGCGCGAATTCCCCGATCGCCTGGCCGATTCCGGCGAGCGGCTTGTTGACGCCGACCTGCCGGATGCCGGTCCACATGGCTCGTCGCCCGTCCCGGCACAGCCGCTCGATGGAGGTCGAGACGGGGGGCACCGCGAAGGAGGCGCCCGTATCGGCGAAGATGCCGTTCTTCTCCGCCGAGACGTCGATGTTGACGAGGTCGCCCGGCGCGATCCGCCGCTCGCCCGGGATGCCGTGGGCGACCTCCTCGTTGACGCTGATGCAGGTCGCGCCGGGAAAGTCGTAGCAGAGCTCGGGTCCCGGCCGGGCGCCCGCGTCCTCCATGAGCCTCCGGCCTATCCTGTCGAGCTCGCCGGTCGTGATGCCCGGCTCGATCGCCGCGCCCATGGCCTTGAGCGTGTTGGCGACGATCCTGCCGATCGCTTCGAGCTGACGGAGCTCATCGTCGTTCGAGACGGTCATTCACGCTCCGGGGCCGTGCTATGCCGGGCGGGAGTTACACGCGGCGCCGCGCGCCCACAATGGCCCGGGCGGGCGCCGCTCACGCGATGGCGGCGCCCCCGTCGAGGCGGAGGGTCGAGCCCGTCGCGAAGGGCGTGGCGGCGAGGAACAGGACCGCGTTGGCGACGTCCTCGGGACGGCCGACGCGGCGCGCCGGCAGCCGCTCCGCCGCATTCGCGAACATGGCGGCGCGGTCCGCCTCCGCCATGCGCGACCAGAGCGGCGTCTCGATCAGGCCGGGCGACACCGTGTTGACCCGCACCGGGGCGAGTTCGAGGGCGAGGCCCCGTGCCAGCCCTTCGAGGGCGGCGTTGATCGCCCCCTGCAGGACCGCGGTGGCCAGGGGCCGCTCGCTCATGTAGCCCGACACGAAGGTCAGCGAGCCGCCCGGCCCGATCCGCGCGGCCCGGGCGACCTGGTAGGCGCCCCAGAACTTGCTCTCCATCGCGGCCCGGGCCGCGTCCAGCCCGAGGCCCCGGACGGGGCCCCGGGCCGTCTCGGCGGCGGAGATCGCGACGTGGTCCCAGGGACTCTCATCGGCGAAGAACCGCTCGACGGCGCCGTTGTCGGTCGTGTCGAGCACGACGGCGCGCGCCGTGCCGCCGATCGCCGCGAGGGCCGCATCGAGCTTGTCCCGGGAGCGCGAGGCCACCGTCACGGCCGCTCCCGCCCCGGCGGCGGCGCGCGCCGTGGCCAGCCCGATCCCGGAACTTCCGCCGAGAACGAGGAAGCGCTGGTCCTTCAACTGCTGCATGCTCCTGCTCCTGTCCCGATCCCGCCCCCTCCGGTGCGGCGAGCCGATGCACCGCGGGATCCGTGCCGATTCCCGCTCGCGCACGAGGCTCAGCCCGCGGGCGTGTAGGTCGCCTCGACCGTCCACGACCCCGCCGGCTGGGCGTGGAGCTGCCAGAACCGCTCGCCGACCGCCTTCGCATCCTCGGAGCCCGGGTTCACGAAGCCGGCGACCGTGACGGTCGCGACGTGGATCCCCTGCTGCCGGAAGCGCTCGAACAGGCCGTGCGCCAGGGCGCGGATTCCCGCCTTGCCGATGCTCAGGGACAGGTAGTCCGGGTGAGGCTGCAGGCCGAAGCCGCCGCCGGTGAGCAGGATCGTGCCGCCGCCCCGCGCGGCCATTCCCGGCGCGACCGCCTGGGCCGCCGCCATCGCGCCGCCGATATTCACCGCGAGGTCGCCGGTGAAGGTGTCGCGCGGCTGCTCCGCGAGCGCGGCCCGGCGCATGGACGCGGCGTTGTAGTGCAGCACGTCGATGCCGCCGAACTCCCGCTCGACGCTCTCGACCAGGGCGGCCACGCTGGCCGGGTCGCCCGCATCCGCGGCGCGCGCCTCGGCCGCGTAGCCCTTGGCCTCGAGCTGCGCGGCCAGGCCGCGCGTCCTGTCCGCGTTGCGGGCGCTCAGGATCACCCGGAAGCCCTCGCGGGCGAACCGCTCGGCCGTCTCCAGGCCCATCCCGGGGCCTGCACCGATGCTGAGAAACGTCCTCATGGCTGGTCTCCTCGACGGTGGAATGGCCGTGAGGTAAGCCATGCAGGGCGGGCGATTAATCCGGGAAGGCCGCATTTCACTCATGCAGGCGGTGCAGCAATTGCGGGAGCTGGGCGGCCTCGACGAACTGGCGGCCTTCGTGACCGTGGCCGAGGCGGGCAGCTTCGCGGCGGCGGCCAAGCTGCTCGGCCGGGACGCGTCCGTGCTCTCGCGGCGGGTGAGCCAGCTGGAGGAGCGCCTCGGCGTGCGGCTGCTCTCGCGCACCACGCGGCGCGTCGCGCTGACGGAGGTGGGCGCGGTCTATTGCCGTCGGGTGCAGGGGCTGCTGGAGGAGCTGGCGAGCGCCAGCCGCGAGGCCAGCGATTCCGCGGCCGCGCCCCAGGGCCTCCTGCGGGTGTCGCTCCCGGTCTCGTTCGGGCGGCAATGGGTGGCGCCGCTGCTGCCCGGGTTCCTCGCCCGGCACCCGCGCATCCGCATCGATCTCCGCCTGACCGACCGGTTCGTCGACGTGGTCGCCGAGGGGTTCGACGTGGCGATCCGGGTCGCGGCCGGGCCGCAGCGCGACAGCTCCCTCACCACCCGCAGGATCGCGTCCTATCGGAACCTGCTCGTGGCCGCGCCGGGCTACCTCGCCGCCCGCGGCGCGCCGCGGACCCCCGCGGACCTGCTGCGGCATGCCTGCCTGGGCTTCACTGGCTACGCCGCCTGGCCCGACTGGCCGCTGATCAAGGACGGCCGGCGCGAGACGATCCGCCCGGCCTGCTCCCTGGTCGCGGACCATTCGGAGGCGCTGCTCGCCGCCGCGATCGGGGGCGCCGGGATCACCTTCACGTCCCACTGGCTGGCAGGGCCGGCGCTGCGGGCCGGGACGCTGGTCGAGGTGCTGCCGGGCTGGGAGGGGACGGAGCGCGGGGGCGTCTACGCGATCCTGCCGCCCGGCCGCTTGGTGCCGACCAAGTCCCGCCTGTTCGTGGACGAGGTGGCCGGAGCCATCAGGGCGGGATGGGCGCGCTGAGCCCGGCCTGGCCCGGGGGCTTGGGCCGGGGGCTTGGGCCGGGCGGGATTGCGCCGGCAGAGGCCGGCGCGGTCCGGTTCAGCGCAGCGGCGGAGGGCTCGGCCCGCGATGCGGGCGAAGGGTCAGCCCCCACCGGATGGCGGCGCCCCGCAGCAGGAAACCCACGAGCGCGCCCGTCAGCGCGGGCCAGGGCGCGCTCAGGCCGGCCTCGTCGAGGACCACGAAGGTCGCGGCCGCCACCAGCGCCGCGGTGACGTAGAGTTCATGGCGGAGCAGGACGGACGGAACGCCCGCCGTGATGTCGCGGATGACGCCGCCCACGCAGGCCGTGATGATCCCGGCCGCGGCCGCCGAGATGGAGGAGACGCCGAACTGGAGAGCCTTGCCGGCGCCGTAGACCGCGTAGGCGGCGAGGCCGGCGGCGTCGAGCCAGTCGAGCGCCCGTTCCGGCCACCAGCGCAGCGGCATCGCCCAGGCCGCCACGGCGACGAGGACGCAGAGGATCACGGGAGCCGGATCCCGCATCCAGAAGACCGGCGCGCCGATCAGGAGGTCGCGCAAGGTCCCGCCGCCCGTCGCCGTGACGAGGGCGAAGAAGCAGGCCGCCACGATGTCGAGGCGCTTGCGCACGGCGGCGAGCGATCCCGAGGCGGCGAACACCGCCAAGCCGGCCAGGTCCAGCCAGGGGAGGAGGGGTTCGAGGGCGATCGGCGACGGCACGTCGGTCAGCTCTTTGCGGCGAGGAGGGCGGGTCCCTCCCGCCGCGGAGTGCCAGCCGCCGGGAGCGTTCGCAACCGTCCGCGGACGGGCCCCCCCCGCCGCGCTTCGCGCGGTGCCGCGCCCCGCCCGGTGCCGCGCCCCGCCCGGTGCCGCGCCCCGCGGTGCCGCTCCGCCCGGCCCGGTTCGGGCCTCGCATCCGCCGCGCCGCGGCGGCCGGACGTCGTCGCTCACGGTCGCGTCTCCCGCGGTCTAGGATGAGGCTCTCAGCGCCCCGTCGCCCGAAGGAGAGCCGCGATGGCCGCCCCGGATCCCGCTCCGGCCGACACCGCCCCGGTGGCCCGCGCCGCGCTCGAGGCCGACCCGCACGGCATGCTCGCGCGCCTGCGCGCCGCCGTCCCGTTCATCCGGACCGACGACGGGGTGGTGATGCTGCTGCGGGCCGCCGACATCCAGGCCCTCGTCACCGATCCGCGCACCCGGCAGGTCGAGACCGAATTCGCGATGCTGCGCGGCATCACCGAGGGCCCGCTCTACGAGTTCTTCCGCCTCACCGCCCTGTTGTCGAACGGCGAGGTGCATCGGCGGCGGCGCGCCCCGATGGCCCGCAGCTTCGCCTTCCAGGCCGTGGCGGCCCTGCGCCCGCGCGTGCGGGCCCTCGCCGAGGATCTCGTGGCCGCGCGGGCGGCGCGCGGGCGCATGAACCTCGTGGCCGATTACGCGTCCCCGCTCCCGGCCCGGGCGATCGCCGCGATCCTCGGCCTTCCGGAGCGCGACGTCCCGGATTTCACGCGCCTCGTCTACGCCATGGCCCGGACCCTGAGCTCGGCCTACCGGCCGGAGGACCGGCCCGAGGCCGAGGCGGCGGCCTGCCGGCTCACGGACTACGTCGACCGCCTCGTGGCGGAGCGCCGCCGCGCGCCGCGGGACGACCTGATCTCGGCCTTCGTGCCGCTCATCGACGCGGGCGACGCCGAGGCGGCGGCCGAGACGCGCATGCAGATCGTCTCCCTGATCCTGGCCGGCAGCGACACGACGCGGGCGGCGCTGGCGATCCAGATCGGCCTGCTGCTGTCCCATCCGGCGCAGTGGCAGGCGGTCTGCCGCGACGAGGCGCTGATCCCCGGGGCGGTGGCCGAGGCTCTGCGCTACGAGCCCGCGGTCGGCTCCTACCCCCGCTTCACCCTGGAGGCGATCCCGCTCGACGGGGGCGTGCTGCCCGCCGGCGCCCTCGTCTCCTTCTCGACGCTCTCGGCCCTGCGCGATCCGGCCCTCTGCGCGCGGCCGGAGGTCTTCGACATCCGCCGCAGCGACCATCCGCGCTGGCACCTCGTCTTCGGGGGCGGCGCGCATCGCTGCCTCGGCGAGGCGCTCGCCCGCATGGAGCTGGAGGAGGGAATGCGGGCGCTCACGGCCCGCCTGCCCGGACTGCGCCTCGACGCGCCCCTGACGGTGCGCGGCTCGGCCGGGATCCGGCGGGTGGAGGAGGTCCCGGTCTCCTGGCCGGCCTGAGGCGGAAGGCCCACTTCCGCGGGCTTGCCGGCATCCCCACATGGTCGCCCGGCGGCCGCCGCGATGGGCGGACGGCCCCTTGGCAATGTCGAGTCACGCGTCATGACCTCGATCAAGGTCAGGCTGTGCGGGGACGGCACCTACACGGTCTTCTGCGACGGCGGCGTGGTCAGCACCGGGCTGACCCGCGCCCAGGCCGATCAACTCGCGGCGGTTCTCCGCTCGATCCAGGGAGGCGGGTGAGGGCCGGGACACCGGCCCCCGCGGGAGCCTGCCGGGTCATGCCGACGGCCCGGGATGCCGACGCATCGGGCCGGCGATCCTCGCGCATCGTCGATGCGAGCCGATGGCCCGACGAAGAGTGGCTTCACCACAAGTCGAGAACGGACCCGACGGTGCCGCCACGGCACCGTCGGGATCATCCCAAATCCGATTGATCCCTTCGGGATAGCGGATGTGGGCTTCGCTCACGCGCCGCGCGGGCTTGCGGCCGGGCGATGCTCCAGGGCGCGGCGCACGGTCGCCTCGACTTGCGCCCGGCGGGATCCCGCCAGCGGGAGGCGCGGCGCCCGCACGTGCTCCGTCGAGCCGAGCGCGATCGCCTCCGCGAGCTTGATGTTCTGGACCAGATAGGTCGAAACGTCGAGGTCGAGGAGCGGCCGGAACCAGCGGTAGAGCGCGAGCGCCTCGGCGAGGCGCCCCGTCCGCAGCAGCCGGTAGAGCGCCACCGTCTCGCGCGGGAAGGCGCAGACCAGGCCCGCCACCCAGCCGACCGCCCCGACCGTGAGCGCCTCCAGGGCGAGGTTGTCGACGCCGGTGAGGATCGCGTAGCGGTCGCCCAGATGGTTGATGATCTCGGTGGTGCGCCGGATGTCGTCGGAGGATTCCTTGATCGCCACGAAGCGCGGATCCGCGGCGAGTTCCGCCATGATCCGCGGCGTGACGTCGACCCGGTAGGCGACCCGGTTCGAGTAGATCATCACCGGCAGGTCGCCGGCCGCCGCCACCGCCCGCAGCGTCGCGACCGTCTCGGCCTCGTCGGTGTGGTAGATCGGGCTCGGCACCACCATCAGGCCGGAGGCGCCGGCCCGGGCGGCGCGCGACGCCAGCGCGCAGGCCTCGCGCGTGCCCGCCTCCGAGACGGTGAGGAGGACGGGCCGGCCGCCCGCCACGCCCTGGGCGGTCCTGAGCACCGCGAGCCGCTCGTCCTGCGACAGCATCGGGCCCTCGCCGAGGGAGCCGCAGACGATCAGCCCGTCGCAGCCCGCCTCCAGCTGGAGCGCGAAGCAGCGCTCCATCTCGGCGTGATCGAGGTCCCCGTCGGGCGTGAACTTGGTCGTGACCGCGGGGAGGACACCGGTCCACATCGTGAGCGTCTCCTGTGACAAGGGCGGGAGGGAGCGGCACCCCGGCGAGGGGGCGCCGCCTCAGGCGGCCTCGGCGGGCGAGGCCGCCTGCGCGGGGCGGGACCGGGCCTGCGCGCCCGGCCTTCGCCGCGGCACGGCCCGGTGCAGCATCTCGCCGACGACGCCGCGCCGGAAGAACGAGACGCAGAGGATGAAGATCAGGCCGATCACCACCGTGACGAGGTCGCCCAGGGTCGCAAGGTAGTTCTGCAGGCCGACGACCAGCGCCGCCCCGACGAGCGGCCCGAACAGGGTGCCGACGCCGCCGAGCAGCGTCATCAGCACCACCTCGGTCGAGGTGTGGAGCGAGACGTCGTTGAGGGAGACGAGCTGGAACACCAGGGCCTTGAGGGCGCCCGCGGCGCCCGCCACGGCCGCCGAGAGCACGAAGGCGATGAGCTTGAAGCGGTCGGTCTCGTAGCCGAGGGAGGTCGCGCGCGCCTCGTTGTCCCGCACCGCCTGCAGGATCCGCCCGAAGGGCGAGTGGACGACCCGGTACACGAACAGGAAGCCCGCCGCGAACAGAGCCAGCGTCAGGTAGTACATCGCCGTGTCGGAGGAGAGCGCCACCAGCCCGAACAGGCTGCCGCGCGGGATGCCCTGCAGGCCGTCCTCGCCCCCGGTCCAGCGCAGCTGCACCGCCAGGAAGGACACGACCTGCGACAGGGCGAGGGTGATCATCGCGAAGGAGATGCCCCGCCGCCGGATCGCGAGGCCGCCGATCACCAAGCCGGCGAGGGCCGCGGCGAGCACCCCGGCGAGGAAGGCCGCCGGCATGCCGAGCGGATGGCTGCCGAGGCGGATCATCAGGGCCCCGGTGACGTAGCCGGCGGTGCCCAGGAAGGCGGCGTGCGCGAAGGAGACCAGCCCGGTGAAGCCGAGCAGCAGGTTGAAGGCGCAGGCGAACAGCCCGTAGCACATCACCTTCATGACGAAGACCGGGTAGATCAGGTGCGGCACGAACGGCACCGCGAGCGCCGCGGCGACGAGGGCGGCGAACAGGCGCAGGGTCGTCGGCATCGCGCGTCCCCCTCAGGCTTCGCGGCCGAACAGGCCGGCCGGGCGCAGCAGCAGCACCAGGGCCATGATCACGAAGATCACCACCGTGGAGGCCTCCGGGTAGACGACCTTGGTGACGCCCTCGACGAGGCCGAGCCCCAGGCCCGTGACCATCGCGCCCAGGATCGAGCCGAGGCCGCCGATCACCACGACCGCGAACACGATGTTGAGGATGCTGCCGCCCATCAGCGGGGTCACCTGCATGATCGGGGCGGCGAGCACGCCCGCGAGCCCCGCCAGGGCGACCCCGAAGCCGTAGGCCAGCGTGATCATCAGCGGCACGTTGATGCCGAAGGCCTGGAGCAGGCGCGGATTCTCGGTCCCGGCCCGCAGGTAGGCGCCGAGCCGCGTGCGCTCGAAGGCGTACCAGGTGGAGAGGCAGATCAGCAGCGAGGCGCCGACCACGAAGACCCGGTACTTCGGGAGCAGCATGAAGCCGACATCGACCGGCCCCTGGAGCGATTCGGGCGGCTCGTAGCCCTGGCCCGAGACCCCGTAGGCGTGGCGGAACAGCCCCTCGGTCACCAGGGCGACCCCGAAGGTCAGGAGCAGGCCGTAGAGGTGGTCGAGATGGGAGAGGCGCCGCAGCAGCAGGCGCTCGACCGCCATGCCGAGGGCCGCGACGCAGAGGGGCGCCACGAGGAGGGCCGGCCAGAAGCCGATCTGGAATTCGGGCATGCCCAGCCAGGGACCGACCTGCGTCAGGCCGATCCAGGCCAGGAATGCCGCCATCATGAACTGCGCGCCGTGCGTGAAGTTGATGATGTTGAGCAGGCCGAAGATGATCGCGAGTCCCATGCTCAGCATCGCGTAGAAGCAGCCGGCGATGAGCCCGATCGTGACCTGAGCGAGGGCGCTCTGCAGCGTGATGTCCGGCATCGGGAGGCTCCGGCGTGGCGGGCGGGGTGCCGGCGCGGCGCGCCGGCGCGCGGGGTCAGCCCCGGGCGTTGAGGGGGCAGGCGTCGCTCGGCTTCGGATAGACGTCCTCGCCCTTGAGCACCGCCTTGACGGTGTAGAAGTCCCAGTCGCGCTTCGACTCGGAGGGCTTCTTGACCTGGAGCAGCAGCAGGTCGTGCACCAGGGCGCCGTCCGCGCGCAGGCGGCCGTTGCGGATCACCGCGTCGTCGATCGTCATGGTCCGCAGCTTCGCCATCACGGCGCCGGCCTCGTCGGTGCCGGCGGCCTCGATCGCCCGCAGGTAGCTCAGCACCGCCGAGTAGACCGCCGCCTGCGAGGCGCTCGGCATCCGCTTCGTGCGTGCGAAGTAGGTCTCCGCGAAGGCGCGCGAGCGCGCGTCGAAGTCCCAGTAGAAGGCCTCGGTGAGGTACATGCCCTCGGCCTTGGCGAGGCCGAGGCTCCTCACGTCCGTGATGTAGGTGAGGAGCGGCGCGATGACCTGCTTGTCGCCGCGGCCGATGCCGTACTCGGCGGCCTGCTTGATGGCGTTGATGGTGTCGGCCCCGGCATTGGCGAGGGCGATCACCTGGGCGCCGGTGGCCTGGGCCTTCAGCATGTAGGAGGAGAAGTCGCCTCCCGGGAAGGGATGGCGCGAGGTGCCCAGCACCTTGCCGCCCCCGGCCTCCACCACCGCGGCGGCGTCGCGCTCCAGCGAGTGGCCGAACGTGTAGTCCGCCGTCACGAAGTACCAGGATGTGCGGCCGGCCCGGAGCAGCGCCTTGGCGGTGCCGGCGGCGAGCGCGGCGGTGTTGACCATCCACTGCGCGCTGAGCGGCGAGCACTTGTCGGTGATCGCCGCCATGGCGACGCCCGCCGAGAGCATCGTCACCCGGTTCTTCTGGCGGGCGATCTCCATCACGGCGAGCGCCGTGGAGGAGGTCGGGAAATCGGCGATCATGTCGACCTTGCCCTGGTCGAACCACTCGCGGGCGAGGTTCGCGGCGATGTCGGGCTTGTTCTGGTGGTCGGCCGCGACCAGTTCGACCGGGGCGCCGAGCACCTTGCCGCCGACCTCGTCGATGGCGATCTGGGCCGCCACCGCGGAGCCGCGGCCGGTGAAGTCCGCGTAGATCCCCGACATGTCGGTGAGGATGCCGACCTTCACGACGCCGTCGCTGACCGCCTCGGCGGCCCGCCCGCCCGCGGCCGCGAAGGCCGCGAGCGAGAGCCCCAGCGCGTATCCGATGAACCGCGACCGCATTCCCGCCTCCTGTGACCCCGGCCTGCCGCCGGTCCCGTCCCGATATCCCTCCTGCCGGCCTCAGACGCCGAGGAGCTGCGCGACCTCCTCCTCCCGCGCGGCGACCGCCTCGGCCGGGATCTCCGCGGCGACGCGGCCGTGCTCCACCACGTAGTGGCGGTCGGCGAGGGAGCGGGCGAAGTGGAAGTTCTGCTCGACGAGCACGATGGTGAAGCCGCGGCTCTTGAGCAGCGCCACCGCCCGCCCCAGCGCCTCGACGATCACCGGCGCGAGACCCTCGGTGATCTCGTCGAGGAGCAGGATCCGGGCGCCGGTGACGAGGATGCGGCCGAGGGCCAGCATCTGCTGCTCGCCCCCCGAGAGCTGCCCGCCATAGCTGTCCTGCCGCTCGGCGAGGTTGGGAAAGAGGCCCAGCACCTCGGGCAGCGCGAGACCCTGCGTCCCGAGCCGGGGCAGGAGGGTGAGGTTCTCGCGGGTGGTCAGCGTCCGGTAGACGCCGCGCTCCTCCGGGCAGTAGCCGATCCCCAGGCGGGCGATGCGGTGGGGCGGGCGCTGGATCACCTCCTCGCCCCGCACCCGCACCGAGCCGGCCCGCCGGTCGGTGAGGCCGAGGATCGCCCTCAGGGCGGTGGTGCGCCCCGCGCCGTTGCGGCCGATCAGCGTGACGCACTCGCCCTCGCGCACCGTGAGCGACATGCCGAACAGGGCTTGGCTCTCGCCGTACCAGGCTTCCAGGTCGCGGGCCTCCAGGACGACCGGGCGCTCAGCCATGCCCGCCTCCCAGGTAGGCGGCCCGCACCGCGCCGTCGCGCGAGACCTGCGCGTAGCTGCCCTCGGCCAGGATCTCCCCGCGCTGCAGCACCGTGATCGTGTCGCAGAGGTCGGCCACGACCGACATGTTGTGCTCGACCATCACGACCGTCCGGCCCTGCGCCGCCCCGCGGATCAGGTCCTTGACCCGGGCGACGTCCTCGACGGCCATGCCCTGGGTCGGCTCGTCGAGGAGCAGGACGGGCGGGTCGAGCGCGAGGGTGGTGGCGAGTTCCAGGGTGCGCTTGCGCCCGTAGGGCAGGTCGGCGGCGGGCATCTCGGCCGCGTCGGCGAGGCCGACCTCGCCGAGCAGGTCGAGCACCTTCCCGTCGAGCGCCGCCAGGGAGGCGCAGGAGCGCCAGAAGCAGTACTGCGTGCCGAGCCGCCGCTGCAGGGCCACCCGGACGTTCTCCCGCACGCTCAGGTGCGGGAAGGTGGCGGAGATCTGGAAGGAGCGCACGAGCCCCCGGCGCGCCGTGGCCGCCGGGCCTTCCCGCGTGATGTCCCGGCCCTCGTAGAGGATGCGCCCGCTCGTCGGCGCGACGAACTTGCTCAGGAGGTTGAACACCGTCGTCTTGCCGGCGCCGTTCGGGCCGATCAGGGCGTGGATGCTGCCGCGCCGCACCCGCAGGTCGAGGCCGCGCACGGCCGTGAACCCGCCGAAGGACTTCGTCAGACCCACTGTCTCCAGGGCGAGGACGACCACGGCCGGGCTCCTTGTCGAGGTCGATTCGTAGATTGTATAAAATCTGCACCGCGGTCAACAGCCGCGCCGCGGCGCAAGTCCCCAGGGCCGCGTCACCAAGGCCGCGTCACCAAGGCCGCGTCACCGAGGCCGCGCGCCGCGCCGGCCCTGGCGCGAGGCCGGCGAGATGTATAATTTATCCGCCATGGAGCGCGTCACGTGAGTTCGGGGACCACCCCGCCGCCCTCAGGCCCCCGGCCCCCGGCCAGGGGGGAGCAGCTGCGCCACCGCACGGTCTCGGCGGCCGTGGCCGACGCTCTGCGCCAGCGCATCCTCGGCGGCGCGTTGCGCCCCGGGACGCAGCTGCGCCAGGACGCGCTGGCGGAGGAGTTCGGCATCAGCCGCATCCCGGTCCGGGAGGCGCTGCTGCAGCTCGAAGCGAGCGGCCTCGTCAGGATCGTGCCGCACCGGGGAGCGGTCGTCTCGGGCCTCTCGGTCGAGGAGATCGAGGACGTGTTCCAGCTGCGCGCCCTGCTGGAGCCGCAGCTGCTGATCCTGTCGGCGCGCGGCCTGACGGCGGAGGATTACCGGGACTTGCGGGCCCTGCTCGGCGAGTACAAGGCGGCGCTCTGCGCCGAGCGGATCGACCTCTGGGGCGAGCTGAACCGGCGCTTCCACCTCGGCCTCTTGCGCCACGCGGGGCGGCCGCGCTCCCTCGGCATCGTCTCCGGCCTGCTTCAGGATTGCGACAGGCCGACCCGGCTGCAACTCTCCCTTACCGGCGACGTGGCGCGGGCGGACCGCGAGCACACGACCCTGCTCGACCTCTGCGAGGCAGGCGAGGTCGTGGCCGCCGCCGCCCTGCTGCGGTCCCACATCGAGCATGCGGGCCGGGCGCTGATCGGGCTCTACCGCAGCGTCGAGGCGGCGGGCGCCTGACCCGCCGCGCGCCGCGGCCGGAGGCCGCCCGCGGGTCGGCCGCCGCCTTCGCGGGCGCGCCGGTCGGCGCGCGCGAATCGGCCGCTCAGCCGAGCGCCTCGCCGAAGATGGAGGCGCCCGCATCCGCCGCGCCGACCGCCGCCCGGAAGGCCCCGAACAGCTCGCGGCCGATCCCGACATGGGAGGCGGCGAGGTCCGCGGTCGCGGGCGCGCGCGCCGCCCACTCGGCCGGCGGCACCAGCACCTCCAGCCGCCCGGCCGGGGCGTCGACGCGCACCACGTCCCCGTCGCGGATCCGGGCGATCGGCCCGCCCTCCGCCGCCTCGGGGGTGACGTGGATGGCCGAGGGCACCTTGCCGGAGGCGCCCGAGAGGCGGCCGTCCGTGACCAGCGCGACCCGGTGGCCGCGGTCCTGCAGCACGCCGAGCGGCGGCATCAGCTTGTGCAGTTCCGGCATGCCGTTCGCCTTCGGGCCCTGGAAGCGCACCACCGCCACCACGTCGCCCCGAAGCTCGCCCGCCCGGAAGGCCGCCTGCAGCGCCTCCTGCGAGTGGAACACCCGCGCGGGCGCCTCGATCACCTGCCGCTCGGGCGCCACCGCCGAGGTCTTGATCACCGCGCGGCCGAGATTGCCCGCCAGCACGGCGAGGCCGCCGGTCGGCTGGAACGGCGCCGCCGCGCCCCGCAGCACGCCGGTCTCGCCGCTCTCCGCCGGGCCCTCCCGCCAGGCGAGGCCGCCCGCCTCGGTCAGCACCGGCTCGCGCGTGTAGGCGTGCAGCCCCGCCCCGAGCACGGTCTGCGCGTCCGCGTGCAGCAGCCCTTCGCCGAGGAGTTCGCGGATCACGAAGGGCATGCCGCCCGCCGCGTGGAAGTGGTTCACGTCCGCCGTGCCGTTCGGGTAGACGCGGGCGAGGAGCGGCGTCACCTCGGCGAGGTCGGAGAGGTCCTCCCAGGTCAGGGTGATGCCGGCCGCCGCCGCCATCGGCAGCAGGTGGAGCGTGTGGTTGGTCGAGCCGCCGGTCGCGTGCAGCCCCACGATCCCGTTCGCGAAGGCCCGCTCGTCCAGGAGCTGCCCGACCGGCAGGTACTCGTTGCCGAGCGCCGTGATGGCGAGGGCGCGCTGCGCGGCGGCCCGGGTCAGCGCGTCGCGCAAGGGCGTGTCCGGCGTGACGAAGGAGGCCCCGGGCAGGTGCAGGCCCATCATCTCCATCAGCATCTGGTTGGTGTTGGCCGTCCCGTAGAAGGTGCAGGTGCCCGGCCCGTGATAGGAGTCGGATTCGGCGGCGAGCAGGGCGTCGCGCCCCACCTTCCCCTCGGCGTAGAGCTGGCGGATCTTCGCCTTCTCGGGGTTGGGCAGGCCGCTCGTCATCGGGCCGGAGGGGATGAACACCGCCGGCAGGTGCCCGAAGGCGAGGGCGCCGATGACGAGGCCCGGCACGATCTTGTCGCAGATGCCGAGGAACACGGCGGCGTCGAAGGTCTGGTGCGAGAGGGCGACGGCGGTCGAGAGGGCGATGACGTCGCGCGAGAACAGGGAGAGTTCCATGCCGGCCTCCCCCTGGGTGATGCCGTCGCACATGGCCGGCACGCCGCCCGCCACCAGGGCGACGCCGCCGGCCTCGCGGGCCGCCTCGCGCAGCAGGTCCGGGTAGCGCTCGTAGGGGCGGTGGGCCGAGAGCATGTCGTTGTAGGCGGTGACGATGCCGAGGCTGGCGCCCTGGCCGTCGCGCAGCATCGCCTTGTCGCCCGGGCCGCAGGCGGCGAAGCCGTGGGCCTGGTTGGCGCAGCCGAGGGCGCGGCGCCGGGGCGCGCGGGCCGCCTCCCCGGCGATGCGCTCCAGGTAGCGCGCGCGCCGGTCGCGGCTGCGCCGCGCGATCCGCTCCGTCACCTCGCCGAGGCGCGCGTGGAGGGGGGACGTTGGCTCAGATGTCGTCACGACACGATCCTCGCGTTGCGGCGGCAGGGCGGCCCCTCCCGCGCGTCGAGATGAGACGCGGCCCGTCGCGCCGCCGATGCCCCGGACGGCCGCAAGATTCGCACCGCGCACCCGATTTCCGTAACGTCATGGCGCGCGGGACGGAGTCAAGTCGATCGCCGCCATAGCACGGATCCGCGCGCGAGCCCCGCCGCGCCCCGTCGGCGTGCCGCGGGCCGGCGCTCAGGCCGGCGCGGCGCCCTCGGCGGCCTCCGGCCCGGCCGGCAGGCACGCCCTCGGCGCCGGGCGGGGCCGGGCGCGGCGGGCGGCGGGCTGCAGGCGCGCCTCCACCTCGGCCGCGCTCGGCAGTGCGGCGCCGTGCGGGGCGCAGGCCAGGGCCGAGGCGGCCCCCGCATAGGCCAGCAGGTCGCCGAGCGCCTCCGCGTCGAGTCCGGCGAGGCCCTCCCCCGTCATGCGCCCGGTCCGGAACAGCCGGGCCAGGAGGGCGGCCTGGAACATCTCGGCCGCCCCGGCCGCGGCGCTTGCCGGGGCCGGCAGGCTCACCGCGCAGCCGGGCGCGAAGGCGAGCGCGCCCCGCCCGGCCAGCGTCACCGTGACGAGCGAGGCGCCGCGTCCGAGGAGGAGCCAGGCGGCCTCGGCGGGCTCGAGACCGAGGGCGCGGCGCAGATCCTGGTCGCGGGCGGTCACGTGGTCGGCCGCCCGCAGGAGGCGCTCGGCCGGAGGAATGCCCGCCTCCGGCGCCCGCGCGACGGCGGGCAGGCCCAGGCTGACGCTGATGACCCGGCCGCCGGCCTCGCGCTCGGCCAGGGCCGCGTCCGCCCGCCCCGCCGGGCCCGCCGTCAGGGGCCCGACCCGGAACGCGATCGCCCGCACCTGCGCGGGCAGCGCCTCCTCCGAGCGCGGCAGCACCGGAAGATCGTCGGCTTCATTCTCCGCATCCTCCGCGCGCGGCGCGGCCGCCTCGCCGGCCCCCTCGCGCAGAATCGCGGCGGGCACGCCGAGCCTCAGCAGCCCCGCCGCCAGGAGAACCGGCGACCCGCCCGCGAACGCCCTGCCTGCCGGGCCCGCGTGCGCGGCCGCCTCCTCCGCGCGCTCCCGGCGGGACTCGCCGCAGACGAGAATCATGGCGCCGCCCTCCCAAGATGCGGCCCGTGCCCGCACAAGCTCGCGCCCATGTCTCGCCGCCTCGCCGTCGCGTGATGACCGTCCGCAAGCTGACCGAATTCAGCGCGAACGCAACCGCATCAATCTACTTAACTCTAGGGAATATGGCGTGTTCGGTCATGACCTGTTGCGTCAAGATCACGCGGCCAGGATCGCGCGCCGAGGATCGCCCGCCCGATTCGGTGCGGACGCTTCGGGAGGCCCGAACCCGCGCCGCGGGCCCGCGATGCCGGCCCGCGCGGGGCGGGACGGCCCGCGCCCGGCGACGGGACGCGGAGATTGCGCCGCACGCGCTCTTGTGCTTTGGTCCAACCGTCCGAACAGGGCGATGCGGGAGAGCCCAGCCCGGCGCGATGCGCCGGGCATGGCGCCGACGGAGCAACCACCCCCGGAAACTCTCAGGCACAATCACCGCATCGTTGGACAATCTGGAGAGAGGCGCCGTCCGGCGTCCACCGAAGGAGAAACCTCGCACGCCCGTGCGGGGGAAGCTCTCAGGTACCCGCGACAGATGGGGGTGGCCGCGACGCGTCAGCGCCGTCGGTCCCGTATGTCGCGGAGGATCCTGAGATGTCAGCGCAGCCCGCCGAGTCGGTTGCCCTCGAAACCACGCCCCTGCACGACCTGCACCAGCGCCTCGGCGCGCGCATGGTCCCGTTCGCGGGCTATTCCATGCCGCTGCATTATCCGCCGGGCCAGCTCAAGGAGCACCTGCACACCCGCGCGGCCGCCGGCCTGTTCGACGTCTCCCACATGGGGCAGATCCTGCTGCGGGGCGAGGATCCGGCCGCGATCGCCCGCGCCCTCGAGGGCCTGATCCCGGCCGACCTCGTCGGGCTCAAGGTCGGGCGCCAGCGCTACGGGCTCCTCACCGACGCCGCGGGCGGCATCCTCGACGACCTCATGGTGGCGCGCTTCGAGGATCATGTCGTCGTCGTCGTCAACGCGGCGAACAAGAAGGCCGACGCCGCCCACCTGCGGGCGCATCTCCCGGCCGCGATCACCGTCGAGGAGCGGCCCGACGCGCTCCTCGCCCTGCAGGGGCCGGCCGCGGAGGCGGCCCTGGCGGCGCTCGCGCCCGAGGTCGCGGCGATGCGCTTCCTCGACGTTCGGGCGGTCACCCTGCTGGGCGCGCCCGGCTTCGTCGCCCGCTCCGGCTATACCGGCGAGGACGGGTTCGAGATCTCGGTGCCGGCCGCGGTCGCCGCGCCCCTGGCGGAGGCGCTTCTGGCGCAGCCCGGCGTGCAGCCGGTCGGGCTCGGCGCCCGCGACACCCTGCGGCTCGAGGCGGGCCTGTGCCTGCACGGGGCCGATATCGGCCCGGACACCAGCCCGGTCGAGGCGGGCCTGACCTTCGCGATCCCCAAGGTCCGCCGCCGCGGCGGCGCCCGGGAGGGCGGCTTTCCCGGCGCGGCGCGCATCCTGCACGAGTTCGAGGCCGGCCCGGCCCGGCGGCGCGTCGGGCTGCGGCCCGAGGGCCGCGCCCCGGTCCGCGCCGGCGCGCCCCTCCTGGCGGAGGCGGGCGGCGCGCCGCTCGGCCGCGTCACCTCGGGCAGTTTCGGCCCGAGCCTCGGCGGGCCGGTGGCCATGGGCTACGTCGCCGCCTCGCACGCGGCGGACGGCACCCGGATCGTGGCGGAGGTCCGCGGCCAGGCCCTGCCCCTCGCCGTGACCCCCCTTCCCTTCCTCGCCGCGACCTTCAAGCGGGACTGACCGGAGCGACACCGATGCTGCGTTTCACCGAAGACCACGAGTGGCTGAGGCTCGAAGGCGACGTCGCCACGGTCGGGATCACCCGGCACGCGGCCGAGCAGCTCGGCGACCTCGTCTTCGTCGACCTGCCGAAGGTCGGGACCACCCTGAGCAAGGGCGCGGCGGCGGCCGTGGTCGAGTCGGTCAAGGCCGCCTCCGACGTCTACGCGCCCCTCGACGGCGAGGTGACGGAGGCGAACGACGCGGTCGTCGCCGCCCCGGAGACCGTGAACCAGGATCCGGAGGGCGCGGGCTGGCTCTACCGGATGCGGCTCGCCGACCCGTCCAGCCTGGACGCCCTGATGGACGAGGCGGCCTACGCCGCGCTCCCGAAATAGGAATCGAGGAGCCGCGACCATGGCCGCCTACGACCCCTACGACTTCGCCAACCGCCGCCACATCGGCCCGACGCTCGGCGAGATGGCCGAGATGCTGGCCCGCGTCGGCGCGCCGAGCCTGGAGGCGCTGATCGACGAGACGCTGCCGGACGACATCCGCCAGAGCGAGCCGATCGAGTTCGGCCGGCCGCTCACCGAGCGCCGCGCCATGGAGCGGATGCGCGCGGTCGCCGACAAGAACCGGCTGCTCGTCTCGCTGATCGGCCAGGGCTACCACGGCACCACGATGCCGCCCGCGATCCAGCGCAACATCTTCGAGAACCCGGCCTGGTACACGGCCTACTCGCCCTACCAGCCGGAGATCAGCCAGGGCCGCCTGGAGGCGCTGCTGAACTTCCAGACCATGGTCTGCGACCTCACCGCCCTCGACATCGCCAACGCCTCGCTCCTCGACGAGGCGACCGCGGCCGCGGAGGCGATGGGCATGGCCCAGCGGGTCGCCACCGCCAAGGCCGACGCCTTCTTCGTCGACCGGGATTGCCTGCCCCAGACCATCGCGGTGCTGCGCACCCGGGCGGCGCCCCTCGGCTGGCGCATCGTCGTGGGCGACCCCTTCCGCGACCTCGATCCGCGCGCGGTGTTCGGCGCGCTGTTCCAGTATCCGGGCGTGAACGGCGCCGTCCACGACTTCGCCGGCCCGATCGCCGCCCTGCACGCGGCCGGGGCCATCGCGGTGGTGGCGGCCGACCCCCTGGCGCTGACGCTCCTGCGGGCGCCGGGCGAGATGGGCGCCGACATCGCCGTCGGCTCGATGCAGCGCTACGGCGTGCCGATGGGCTACGGGGGCCCGCACGCCGCCTACATGGCGACCCGCGACGCCTACAAGCGGGCGCTGCCGGGCCGCATCGTCGGCGTCTCGGTCGATGCGCGCGGGCGGCGCGCCTACCGCCTCGCCCTCCAGACCCGCGAGCAGCACATCCGCCGCGAGAAGGCGACCTCGAACATCTGCACCAGCCAGGTGCTGCTCGCCGTCGTCGCCTCGATGTACGCGGTCTATCACGGGCCCGAGGGACTGAAGGCGATCGCCCAGCGCGTCCACCGCGACGCGGTGCGCCTCGCGGACGGGCTCGCGCGCCTCGGCTTCACGGTCGAGCCGGAGACGTTCTTCGACACCGTGACGGTGGCGGTCGGCCCCTTCCAGGGCATGATCCTGCGCAGCGCCGTCGAGAACGGGGTCAACCTGCGCCGGATCGGCGAGGACCGCATCGGCATCACGGTCGACGAGCGCACGCGGCCGGACATTATCCAGGCGGTGTGGCGCGCCTTCGGCGGCACGGACCTCGTCTACGACGAGGCCTGGCCCGCCCCGCGCCTGCCCGCCGGGCTCCTGCGGACCTCGCCCTACCTCACCCACCCGATCTTCCACATGAACCGGGCCGAGAGCGAGATGACGCGCTACATGCGCCGCCTCGCCGACCGCGATCTGGCGCTCGACCGCACCATGATCCCGCTCGGCTCCTGCACGATGAAGCTCAACGCCACGGCCGAGATGCTGCCGATCTCCTGGCCGGAATTCGCCGAGATCCACCCCTTCGCGCCCGCCGACCAAGCCCGGGGCTATGCCGAGCTGATCGAGGATCTCTCGGCCAAGCTCTGCGCCGTCACCGGCTACGACGCGATCTCGATGCAGCCGAATTCGGGCGCGCAGGGCGAGTATGCGGGGCTCCTCGCCATCCGCGGCTACCACCTCGCCCGCGGCGAGGGCCACCGCACGGTCTGCCTGATCCCCTCCTCGGCCCACGGCACCAACCCGGCCTCGGCGCAGATGTGCGGGATGAGCGTGGTCGTGGTCGCGGCCGACCCGCAGGGCAACATCGACGTGGACGATTTCCGCCGCAAGGCGGCCGAGCATGCCGACCGGCTCGCCGCCTGCATGATCACCTATCCGTCGACCCACGGGGTGTTCGAGGCCCGGGTGCGGGAGATCTGCGACATCGTCCACGCCCATGGCGGCCAGGTCTACCTCGACGGCGCCAACCTCAACGCCCTCGTGGGGCTCGCCCGGCCGGGGGACATCGGGGCGGATGTGAGCCACCTCAACCTGCACAAGACGTTCTGCATCCCGCACGGCGGCGGCGGCCCCGGCATGGGCCCGATCGGCGTCAAGGCGCACCTGATCCCCTACCTCCCGTCCGATCCGCGCAGCGGCGAGGCGGGCGCGGTCTCGGCGGCGCCCTTCGGCTCGGCCTCGATCCTGCCGATCTCCTGGAGCTACTGCCTGATGATGGGCGGGCGCGGGCTCACCCAGGCGACGCGGGTGGCGATCCTCAACGCCAACTACATCGCCAAGCGGCTCGAAGGCGCCTACGCCATCGTGTACGCGGGCGCGAACGGCCGCGTGGCCCACGAGTGCATCGTGGACATCCGCCCCTTCCAGAAGAGCGCCGGGATCACCGTCGAGGACGTCGCCAAGCGCCTGATCGATTGCGGCTTCCACCCGCCGACGATGAGCTGGCCGGTGGCCGGCACGCTGATGATCGAGCCGACCGAATCCGAGACCAAGGCCGAGATCGACCGCTTCTGCGACGCGATGCTGTCGATCCGGGAGGAGATCCGGGCGATCGAGGAGGGCCGGGCCGACCGGGCGAACAACCCGCTGAAGCAGGCCCCCCACACCGTGCAGGACCTGATCGGCCCCTGGGAGCGGCCCTATTCCCGGGAGGCGGCCTGCTTCCCGGCCGGCTCCCTCGGCATGGACAAGTACTGGCCGCCGGTCAACCGCGTCGACAACGCCTACGGCGACCGCCACCTCGTGTGCAGCTGCCCGCCGGTGGAGTCCTACGCGGAGGCGGCCGAGTAGGCGCATCCGGGGGGCCTGCGGGGGCCCCCGGCCTCATGCGCGATCCGGTTGATTGCTTCGCAATGCGGATGTCGGCTTCGCTCAGGCGCCGCGCGGGCTCGTGATCCGGGATCCGCTTCGATCAAGCGGATCCCGGATCAGATCCGCTTGATGTCGATGCCGTGCTTGCGCAGGGCGTAGCCGATCTGGCGGGGCGTGATCTTGAGGAGGCGGGCGGCCTTGGCCTGCACCCAGCCGGCGCGCTCCATCGCCTGCAGCAGCTGCTCCCGCTCGGTCGGGCGCGGCCGCACGACCGGGCAGGTCTCCGCGCCCGGGCAGGCGGCGGGCGGCTCGCCCTCGGCCGCCGGGGGCGACGCGTCCGGGCTCATCGGCACCGGGATCGCGGCCGCCGGAGCGGCGACCAGGGCCGCGCCCGCGGGCTTCTGCGTGCTGCCCTTCCAGAGCACCGCCGAGAGGCACTGCCCGCTCACGCAGGCGAAGTCCCGCGCGGTGATCACCTCGCCGGCCGCCAACGTGGCCGTGCGCCGGACGCAATTCTCAAGTTCGCGCACGTTGCCGGGAAAGTAGCACTTCTGCAGCACGTCGAGCGCGGTCTGCGCGAAGGCGAGCTTCGACTTGTTCTCGGCATTGTAGCGGGAGAGGAAGGCCCTCGCGAGGTCCGGGATGTCGCCCTGGCGCTCGCGCAGGGGCGGCAGCAGCAGCGACACCACGTTGATGCGATAGTAGAGGTCGGCGCGGAAATCGCCCTTGGCGACCGCCTCCTCCAGGTTGCGGTTGGTCGCGAAGACCAGCCGCACGTCGACGCGCAGGGTGCGGTTGCCGCCCACGCGCTCGAACTCCCCCTCCTGCAGGACGCGCAGCAGCTTGGCCTGGAAGGTGGCGCTCACCTCGCCGATCTCGTCGAGGAAGAGCGTCCCGCCATGGGCGAGTTCGAACCGGCCCTGGCGCGTCCCGACCGCGCCCGTGAAGGCCCCCTTCTCGTGGCCGAACAGCTCGGATTCGAGCACGCTCTCGGCGAGCGCCGCGCAGTTCACCCGCACGAAGGGCTTGCCCTTGCGGGGCGAGAGGTCGTGGATGGCGCGCGCGAAGAGTTCCTTGCCGGTGCCGCTCTCGCCGCGCAGCAGGACCGTGGTGTTGGAGCGCGCCGCGACCTCCGTCATCGCGACGAGGCGCTTCACCTTCTGGCTCTCGCCGATGATGCCGACCGACGAGGAGGTCGCGCTCGATTCGGCGAGCGCCTTCTCCAGCCGGTGGGTCTTGGCGATGAGCTGGTCGCGGTCCTGCGCCACCGTGTTGTGCAGCCGGACCGCTTGGCCGACGAGGTTGGCCACCATGGTGAGGAAGCGCGTGTCCTCGTCGAAGCGGAAGCGCGCGCTGCCGTCCCAGATCCGGTCGATCGAGAGCGTGCCGAGGACGCGCGAATCCGCCTTGATCGGCACGCCGATGAACGAGACCGTGGCCTTGCCGGCATCCTCGAACAGGTCGAGATGGCCCGCGAAGAGCGGGTCGGCGGCGACGTCCTGCACCACCAGCGGGGTCGCGGTGGCGACGATCTGGTCGATCGCCTTCTGGGGCACCCGCGCCCGGATGTGGTGGGCGACCTGCGGCGTCCAGCCGGTGCTGGAGACGATGTCCGGCCCGCCCTCCCGGTCGAGGATGACGATCATGCCGTGATGCATGCTCAGCATCGAGGACAGGATGTTGACCACGTTGGCGAGGGTGACTTCGAGGCGCCGCGCCGCGGTCAGCACCTTGGAGATCTCGTAGATGCCGATCAGCGCCACCTCGGGCGAGGTGCCCCGCGCGGCCGGGCGGGGCGCCGGGGACGGGCTCGCGGCGGGGCTCGGCGCGGGGGATGGGGGCGGGCTCGGCGGGGCGGCCCGCGCTCTCGGCGCCTGCGGCGCGGGCCGCGGCGGTTGCGGCTGGCTTTGCGCGAGCCGCGCCGGGACGACGCGCTCCACCATCGCGTAGGCCGCGTCGATCCGGGTGGGGAGGAAATCCGAGTCGTACCGCTCCATCGTGGTGCGCTCCTGGGACAGACCCGCCCGCCGGCAGCGCCCCGCCGAGGCGGCGCCGGTGGTGGTCGGATTGTGGATTGATCCGCGGCCGTCCGGCCCGGCTTGGCGCGGGGGCGATGCCCCCGGCGAGGGCGGAGGGCTCGTCTCCCCTGACGCGAGCGGCTCCGGGCCGTGATGGGAGCATTGCGCCGGCGCCCCGTCCTTGATCTGGCGCAAACCGAGCGGAGCCGCCCGCGCCGCGCCGGCACGGCGCCGGCGGCCATGCCGGCGGCCATGTCGGCGACGCGGCTCAGGCGGCGGCGCGGACGCTCTCCAGGGCGACCGCCAGCGAGGCGACGACCGCGGCGACGCGCACGGCGGCCTGGATCGCCTCCTCGCCAACCCCCGCCTCGCGCAGCACCTGCTCGTGCGCGTCGATGCAGCGCCCGCAGCCGTTGATCGCCGAGACCGCCAGCGACCACAGCTCGAAATCCGCCCGCGCGACGCCCGGATTGCCGATGCTGCTCATGCGCAGCTTCGCCGGCCGCGTCGCGTAGGCCGGGTTCGAGGCGAGGTGGGTGAAGCGGTAGTAGACGTTGTTCATCGCCATCACGGTGGCGGCGGCCTTGGCGGCCGCGAGCGCCGCCGGGGAGAGGCGCGGCGCCGCCTCCGCCTCCAGGGCGCGGGCCAGGTCCGGGTTGCGGCTCGCGAGCCCGCAGGCGACGAGGAGCCCGTCGCGCTGCTGGGCCGTCAGCGTCTCCTCGCGGCCGAGGCTGGAGAAGTTGAGCCGCACGTCCTTGGCGTAGGGCGGGAGGCTCTGGAGCAGGGCGTCGAGGGTCATCGCCGCCTCCCTCAGGCGGCTTTGAGGACGCCGCCGCCGACCTCGCGGTTGCAGGGGCAGAGCTCGTCGGTCTGCAGCGCGTCGAGCACGCGCAACGTGTCCTTGGGCGCGCGCCCGACATTGAGGTTGGTCGCGTAGACGTGCTGGATCACGTTGGCGGGGTCGACCACGACGGTGACGCGATAGGCCACGCCCTCGGGCGAGCGCACGCCGAGCCCGTCGATCAGGCTGCCCTTCGGATCCGCGAAGGACCAGATCGGCAGCCGGTCGAGATCCTTGTGGTCGCGCCGCCAGGCCAGCTTGACGTGCTCGTTGTCGCTCGATCCGCCCAGCACCACCGCGTCGCGGTCCTCGAAGTCCGGCGCCAGCTTGGCGAATTCGGCGATCTCGGTCGGGCACACGAAGGTGAAATCCTTCGGGTAGAAGAAGATCACCTTCCACTTGCCCGGGAAGCTGTCCCGCGTGAGGGCCTCGAAGGCCGAGACCCCGTTCTCCTGGTGATGATTGAAGCCGGGCTTGACCCCGACGACCTCGAAGGCGGGAAGCGTGTCACCGATGCCGAGCATATTCGCATCTCCGGGAGCGCTGTGAGGGGGAAACCGGTCCGGCCGGGGCCGAGGGCCTGCTTCAAGCCCCGTGCCAGGGGCGATCTCCTTGGAATTCAACGGATTCCATTCTGCGCCGGCCGTGTCGGGTTCCGGACACGCGCGGGGCGCGGGGTCCGGTTCGTGTCGGATTCCCGACAGGGGCGCGCCGGGCGCCGGGGGCCCGAAATCCCCGCGCCCGCAGGGGGATTCGGGCCCGCGGCGGGTCCGGGCGGCGCTGGCACGGGCGTCGCAGTGGGGGCCGGGCGCCCGCGCGCGGCGCCGCCGCGAGCCCCGGAGGCCGGATGCAGACCGTGAACAGCTTCGCGCCGGCCGGCCGGGCGCCGGTGGCGATCGTGCTCGGCACGAACGACGTCGCCACCGCGGTGGCGCACGCGCTGCACGGCGCCGGCTACGGGGTCGTGCTCTCGCGCGACGCGGCCCACCCGGTGCTGCGCCGGCGCATGGCCTTCGACGAGGCGCTGGAGACCGGCCGGGTCGAGATCGAGGGCCTGGAGGCGGTGGCCGCCGACACGCTCGTGCAGATCATGATGGCCTTCCTCGACCGCCGCTTCGTCTGCGTCACCACCATGGAACTCGGCGACCTCGTCTGCCTCGGGCTGATCGACGTGCTGGTGGATGCGCGGATGCGCATGCGCCACCTCGCGGCCGATATCCGGCCCTACGCGCGGCTCACCATCGGGCTCGGCCCGGGCTTCACCAGCGGCCGCACGGTCGACGCGGCGATCGAGACGGCGCCGGAGGCGGTGGGGATCGTCCCGCCGGCCGGCTCGACCCTGGCGGCGCACGGGCGCTCGGCCCTGCTCGGCGGCGCCGGGCGGGAGCGCTTCGCCCGCGCGCCCCGGGACGGCCTCTGGCGGACGCGGGCCGAGATCGGCGCGGCGGTGCGCGCCGGCGAGAGCCTCGGCACCTGCGCGGGGATCGCCGTCGCGGCTCCCCTCTCCGGCCGGCTCCGGGGCCTCGTGCGGGACGCGACCGATCTGCGCGCCGGGACCAAGGTCGCCGAGGTGGATCCGCGCCCGGACGGCGAGGCGTCCTGGCTCGGTATCGCCGACCGGCCCCGGCGCATCGCGGCCGCGACCCTCGACGCGATCCGCACCCTCGACGACCTCTGCGCGTCCGGACAGGATCGTGCGGGGGCCCGGGGCGGGCCGCGCATCTGGCACAGCTGACGAATCCGGAGAGAGGGCGATGAGCAGCCTGTGGTGGTCCGATGCCCTGATCGATCGCTGGCTCGCGGAGGACGTGCCCCACGGCGACCTGACCACGCGCGCACTCGGCATCGGCGAGCGCCCGGCGCGGATGCGCTTCAGCCTGCGGGCGGCCGGGACGGTCTGCGGCACGGAGGCCGCCCTGGCGCTCGTGCGGCGGGCCGGCGGCGAGGGCGCGGTGCGGGCGGCCTCCGGCAGCCGCGTGCCGGCGGGCGGCGTCCTCCTCGACGCGACCGGCCCGGCGGGGGCGCTCCACGAGAGCTGGAAGGTGGCCCAGACCCTGATCGAGGCCCTGTCCGGGATCGCCACCGCCACGGCCGCGATCGTGGACGCGGCCCGGGCGGTGGCGCCCGCCATCGCCGTGGTGACGACGCGCAAGACCCTGCCGGGCGCCAAGGGGCCGATGATCGCGGCGATCCGGGCGGGCGGGGCCGAGCCGCACCGGCTCGGCCTGTCCGAGACCCTGCTGGTCTTCCCCGAGCACCGCGCCTTCCTGCCCGACCCGGTCGCCGCGCTGACGGCCCTTCGCCGCGCCGCGCCCGAGAAGGCGATCGTGGTCGAGGTCACCGGCCTGGAGGAGGCGCGCGCGCTCCTGGCCGCGGGGCCCGACATCCTGCAATGCGAGAAGCTGCCGCCCGAGACGGTCGCCGCCGTCAAGGCCCTCGCCCGGGCGGCGGGCGGCGTGACCCGGGTCGCGGCGGCGGGGGGCGTGACCGCCGCGAACGCCGCCGCCTACGCGGCAGCGGGCGCCGACATCCTGGTCACCTCCGCGCCCTACTGGGCGAAGCCGGCGGACGTGAAGGTCGCGATCGAGGCGGCCTAGGGGGCTGCCGTCCGGTTCGGCGGGGACGCGATCCGCCACCCCGCGCGCCGACCCCGCCGGACCGGAGAACCGCCCGACGATCGCCTGCCTGATGATCCTGAACCGGTCTCGCAGGGGAAAGCGACGGGGCGGGCCGGACGCGGCACGCGCACCGCGCCTCCGAGGCCGACGATCGCTCGTCCGGCTCCGCCGTGATCTGATCTCCGGCAGATCATGGCGCGCTGCCTGCCGCAGCCCCATCCTTCCCCAGCGTGAGAAAAGGTCGGGAGGCCGTGATCCGGGATCCGCTTGATCGAAGCGGATCCCGGATCACGCGCCTGCGCGGCGCCTGAGCGCGGCGCCTGAGCGAAGCCGACATCCGCATGGCCGAAATCGGAGATGGCGAAGCAATCCGTCGGATGTCGTATGACATGACGGCCTCGTGAGCCGTTCCTCGATCTCGGTCCCGGCCGGGCAGGTCCGCGGCCCCGGACACATGCTTGAGGTCCGGCGGGGTGATGGTTCCGGACGGCGCGCGGTCTTCAGCCTCTCCGCACGAGGAACGCTGCGCGGCCGCAGCGCCCCCTCCCGGCCGCGCCCGCATCGCGCGCGCCGCCCTCTCCCGCCGCCGGGGCTGTCGGAGTTTGTCGGGTTCCCAACAGCCCGGTGGCGTCTGCGCCAATCCCCCTCTGCTGCCATAAGCTACTGAGATGATGGCAGAAACATCGTCCGAAAGCGCTGGCACATCGCTTGCGCAAACAGGGTGCGACGGCGGCGGAAGTCGCTGCCGGCCGTGACATCGGGTGCGATGTCGCCACCTACCAAGCGGGGTTCGACCATGGCTGGTCTGCGCCAAATCGCGTTCTACGGGAAAGGGGGGATCGGCAAGTCGACCACCTCCCAGAACACCCTCGCCGCCCTCGTCGAGATGGGTCAGAAGATCCTGATCGTCGGCTGCGATCCGAAAGCCGATTCCACGCGCCTCATCCTCAACGCGAAGGCGCAGGACACCGTTCTCAGCCTCGCGGCCGAGGCCGGGTCCGTCGAGGATCTCGAACTCGAGGACGTCCTCAAGATCGGCTACAGGGGCATCAAGTGCGTCGAGTCCGGCGGTCCCGAGCCGGGCGTCGGCTGCGCCGGCCGCGGCGTCATCACCTCGATCAACTTCCTGGAGGAGAACGGCGCCTACGAGGACGTCGACTACGTCTCCTACGACGTGCTCGGCGACGTGGTCTGCGGCGGCTTCGCCATGCCGATCCGCGAGAACAAGGCCCAGGAAATCTACATCGTCATGTCCGGCGAGATGATGGCGCTCTACGCGGCCAACAACATCGCCAAGGGCATCCTCAAATACGCCCATTCGGGCGGCGTGCGTCTGGGCGGGCTGATCTGCAACGAGCGCCAGACCGACCGCGAGCTCGACCTCGCCGAGGCCCTGGCCAAGCGCCTGAACTCGCAGCTGATCCACTTCGTGCCGCGCGACAACATCGTCCAGCACGCCGAGCTGCGCCGCCAGACGGTGATCGAGTACGCGCCGGCCTCCGCCCAGGCGGCCGAGTACCGCAAGCTCGCCCAGAAGGTCCACGAGAACGGCGGCAAGGGCACCATCCCGACCCCGATCACCATGGAAGAGCTGGAGCAGATGCTGCTCGACTTCGGGATCATGAAGACCGAGGAGCAGCAGCTCGCCGAGCTCGCCGCCAAGGAAGCCGCCAAGGCCGCGGCCGCCGTCCACTGATCCAACGCGCCACCGGGAGCGGCCGCGGCCGCTCCCCCGCGGCTGCTTCCCGCGGCCGCGGCCGCTCCCGCGCGGCTGCTCCCCCGCGGCCGCTCCCTCCCGGCGCGCGGCTCGACGGCCGCCCCGGCCCTGCCAGCACGGAAGGTCGACTGCCATGAGCCTCGATTACGAGAACGACGGCGCACTCCACGAGAAGATCATCGAGGACGTGCTGGCCGCCTACCCCGACAAGTTCGCCAAGCGCCGCCGCAAGCACCTCTCGGTCGCCACCCCGGCCGGCGCCGAGGAGACCGCGCCCGCGGAGGAGACGCTCCTCACCGAGTGCGACGTGAAGTCCAACATCAAGTCCATTCCGGGCGTCATGACCATCCGGGGCTGCGCCTATGCCGGCTCCAAGGGCGTGGTCTGGGGACCGGTCAAGGACATGGTCCACATCTCGCACGGGCCGGTCGGCTGCGGCCAGTATTCCTGGTCGCAGCGCCGCAACTACTACATCGGCACGACCGGGATCGACACCTTCGTGACGATGCAGTTCACCTCCGACTTCCAGGAGAAGGATATCGTCTTCGGCGGCGACAAGAAGCTCGACAAGGTCATCTCCGAGATCGAGAGCCTGTTCCCGCTCAATCACGGCGTCACGATCCAGTCGGAATGCCCGATCGGCCTGATCGGCGACGACATTGAGGCGGTGGCCAGGAAGAAGAAGAAGGAGATCGGCAAGACCGTGGTGCCGGTCCGCTGCGAGGGCTTCCGCGGCGTGTCGCAGTCCCTTGGCCACCACATCGCCAACGACGCGATTCGCGACTGGGTGTTCGAGAAGCAGGACGGCGAGATCGCCTTCGAGGGCACGCCCTACGACGTCAACGTGATCGGCGACTACAACATCGGCGGCGACGCCTGGGCCTCCCGCATCCTGCTGGAGGAGATGGGGCTGCGCATCGTCGGCAACTGGTCGGGCGACGCCACCCTGGCCGAGATCGAGCGGGCCCCGAAGGCCAAGCTCAACCTCATCCACTGCTACCGGTCGATGAACTACATCTGCCGCTACATGGAGGAGAAGTACGCGATCCCGTGGATGGAGTACAACTTCTTCGGCCCGTCCCAGATCGCGGCCTCGCTGCGCAAGATCGCCAAGCACTTCGGCCCCGAGATCGAGGAGAAGGCGGAGGCGGTGATCGCCAAGTACCAGCCGCTCGTCGATGCCGTGATCGCCAAGTACGGCCCGCGCCTGAAGGGCAAGAGCGTCATGCTCTACGTCGGCGGCCTGCGCCCGCGCCACGTGATCACCGCCTACGAGGATCTCGGCATGGAGATCGCGGGCACCGGCTACGAGTTCGCCCACAACGACGACTACCAGCGCACCGGCCACTACGTGAAGAACGGCACGCTGATCTACGACGACGTCACCGGCTACGAGCTGGAGAAGTTCATCGAGAAGATCCGGCCCGACCTCGTCGGCTCCGGCATCAAGGAGAAGTACCCGGTCCAGAAGATGGGCATCCCGTTCCGGCAGATGCACTCGTGGGACTATTCGGGCCCGTACCACGGCTACGACGGGTTCGCGATCTTCGCCCGCGACATGGACCTGGCGATCAACAACCCGGTCTGGGGCCTGTTCGACGCGCCCTGGAAGGCGAAGCCGGCCCCGGCGTTCCTGGACGCCGCCGAGTAGCACCGCGCCTCGCGGCGCCCCCGCCGCGGGCTCCCCTCCCGTGTGTTCCGACCGATGCGCGCCGCCGTATGGCGCGGCCGCGAGCCAAGGAGCCGTTCCGATGCCCCAATCCGCCGACCGGGTGCTCGATCACGCACCCCTGTTCCGTCAGCCCGAATACCAGGAGATGTTCGCCCGCAAGCGCGAGCAGTTCGAGTGCCCGGCCTCCGGCGAGGCGGTCGAGGCGCAGCGCGACTACGCCAGGACCTGGGAGTACCGCGAGAAGAACCTCGCCCGCGAGGCCCTGGTGGTGAACCCGGCCAAGGCCTGCCAGCCGCTCGGCGCGGTCTTCGCGGCGGCCGGCTTCGAGCGCACGATGAGCTTCGTGCACGGCTCGCAGGGTTGCGTCGCCTATTACCGCTCCCACCTGTCGCGCCACTTCAAGGAGCCGTCCTCGGCGGTCTCCTCCTCGATGACCGAGGACGCGGCGGTGTTCGGCGGCCTCAACAACATGATCGACGGCCTCGCCAACACCTACTCGCTCTACGACCCGAAGATGATCGCGGTCTCGACCACCTGCATGGCCGAGGTGATCGGCGACGACCTGCACGCCTTCATCCAGAACGCCAAGAACAAGGGGTCGGTGCCGCAGGATTACGACGTTCCCTTCGCCCATACCCCGGCCTTCGTGGGCAGCCACGTCGACGGCTACGACAACATGATCAAGGGCGTGCTGGAGCATTTCTGGAAGGGCAGGACCCGCAGCGCCGGCGAGGGACTCAACCTGATCCCGGGCTTCGACGGGTTCTGCGTCGGCAACAACCGCGAGCTGAAGCGCCTGCTCGACCTGATCGGGGTCTCCTACACGCTGATCCAGGACGCCTCCGACACCTACGACACGCCCTCGGACGGCGAGTTCCGGATGTATTCGGGCGGCACCCGGCTCGAGGACGTCGCCGCCGCGCTGAACGCCAGGGCGACCCTCTCGCTGCAGAAGTACTGCACGCGCAAGACCCTCGACTACGCGGCGGAGCAGGGCCAGGAGACCCACAGCTTCCACTACCCGCTCGGGGTGCGCGGCACCGACGAGCTCCTGCTCAAGATCTCGGAACTGAGCGGCCGGCCGATCCCCGAGGCGATCACGATGGAGCGCGGCCGGCTCATCGACGCCATGGCGGACAGCCAGTCCTGGCTGCACGGCAAGAAGTACGCGATCTTCGGCGACCCGGACGTGGTCTACGGCCTCGCGCGCTTCGTCATGGAGACCGGCGGCGAGCCGATCCACTGCCTCGCCACCAACGGCACCAAGGCCTGGGAGGAGGAGATGCAGGCGCTCCTCGCCTCCTCGCCCTTCGGCGCCAGCGGCCAGGTCTGGGCCGGCAAGGACCTCTGGCACCTGCGCTCGCTGCTCTTCACCGAGCCGGTCGATTTCGTGCTGGGCAATTCCTACGCCAAGTACCTGGAGCGCGACACCGGCACGCCGCTGATCCGCACCGCCTTCCCGATCTTCGACCGGCACCACCACCACCGCTTCCCGGTGATGGGCTACCAGGGCGGCCTGCGCCTGCTGACGACGATCCTCGACAAGATCTTCGACAAGCTCGATCAGGACACCATCGACCCGGCCAAGACCGACTACTCGTTCGACCTCACCCGCTGAGCGCCGCGGCGGCACCGGCCCGGCGCCGGTGCCGCCCTCGCAGATGTCCGACCGGATCCGGAGGCAGGGCCATGCTCAAGGACAAAATCGCGGACGTGTTCAACGAGCCCGGTTGCGAGAAGAACCAGGCCAAGGGCGCCAAGGAGCGCAAGAAGGGCTGCACGAAGCCCCTCACCCCCGGGGCGGCGGCGGGCGGCTGCGCCTTCGACGGGGCCAAGATCGTGCTGCAGCCGATCACCGACGTCGCCCACCTGATCCACGCGCCCCTCGCCTGCGAGGGCAACAGCTGGGACAATCGCGGGGCGGGCTCCTCCGGCTCCGACCTCTGGCGGCGCAGCTTCACCACCGACCTCACCGAACTCGACGTGGTGATGGGCCAGGGCGAGAGGAAGCTCTACCGGGCCGTGCGCGAGATCGCCCGCACCTACGCGCCCCCGGCGATTTTCGTCTACTCCACCTGCGTCACCGCCCTGATCGGCGACGACATCGAGGCGGTCTGCGCCAAGGCCTCCGAGACCTGCGGGCTGCCGGTGATCCCCGTGAACGCGCCGGGCTTCGTCGGCTCGAAGAATCTCGGCAACAAGCTCGCCGGCGAGGCGCTGCTCGACCACGTCATCGGCACGGTCGAGCCCGACGACGTCGGCCCCACCGACATCAACATCCTGGGCGAGTTCAACCTCGCGGGCGAGTTCTGGGCGGTGCGCCCGCTCTTCGAGCGGCTCGGCATCCGCATCCGCGCCTGCATCCCGGGCGACGCGCGCTACCGCGAGGTCGCGGCCGCCCACACGGCGCGGGCGACGATGATGGAATGCTCGACCGCCCTCATCAATCTCGCGCGCAAGATGGAGGAGCGCTGGGGCATCCCCTTCTTCGAGGGCTCCTTCTACGGCATCTCCGACACCTCGGACGCCCTGCGCCAGACCGCCCGGCTGCTGGTCGGGCGGGGCGCGCCCTCCGACCTCCTCGACCGCACCGAGGCCCTGATCGCCGAGGAGGAGGCCCGGGCCTGGGCGCGGCTGGAGGCGTTCCGGCCGCGGCTCCAGGGCAAGCGGGTCCTGCTCAACACCGGCGGGGTCAAGTCGTGGTCGGTGGTGGCGGCGCTGATGGAGATCGGCGTCGAGATCGTCGGCACCTCGGTCAAGAAGTCGACCGCCGAGGACAAGGAGCGGATCAAGCAGCTCCTGAAGGACGAGAACCACATGTTCGAGAGCATGGCCCCGCGCGACCTCTACGCGAAGCTGGCCTCGCACGAGGCCGACATCATGCTGTCGGGCGGGCGGACGCAGTTCATCGCGCTCAAGGCGAAGATGCCCTGGCTCGACATCAACCAGGAGCGGCATGTCGCGTATGCGGGCTACGACGGCATGGTGGAGCTCGTCCGGCGCATCGACCTCGCTCTCTCGAACCCGATCTGGGCCGACCTGCGCGATCCCGCGCCCTGGGACGCCGAGGGGCGGCTGACCGCGGCCGGGGCGGCCCCGCGCGCGGAGCCCGGCCGGGATCCCGCCGCGGATCCCACCTTCCTGGCCCATCACCGCAGGAAGTTCGCCGGTGCGGGCGCCGACGACATGGCCGAGTGCTGAGGAGGACGCCGTGAATCCGGTCACCCCGCTCGCCAAGGCGGTCGCCACCAACCCGCTGAAATCCTCCCAGCCCCTCGGCGCGGCCCTGGCCTTCCTGGGCATCGAGGGCGCCATGCCGCTCTTCCACGGCTCGCAGGGCTGCACCTCCTTCGCGCTCGTCCTGCTGGTGCGGCACTTCAAGGAGACGGTCCCGCTCCAGACCACCGCGATGGACGAGGTCGCCACGGTGCTCGGCGGCGCCGACCACCTGGAGGAGGCGATCCTCACCCTCAAGACCCGCACCGGGCCGAGCCTGATCGGCATCTGCACCACGGCGCTGGTCGAGACGCGCGGCGAGGATTTCTCCGGCGACCTCGCCCTGATCCGCGGGCGCCACGCCGAGACCCTCGGCGAGACCGAGCTGGTCCTCGCCCAGACGCCGGACTTCGCCGGCGCCATGGAGGAGGGCTGGGCCAAGGCGGTCTGCGCCACCATCGCGCAGGTCGTGCCGGAGGCCGAAAGCCGCGTCGCCGCCCTCAACCGGATCAACATCCTGCCGGGCCAGCACCACACGGTGGCGGATGTCGAGTTCCTGCGCGAGAGCGCGCTCGCCTTCGGGCTCGAACCGGTGATCCTGCCCGACATCGCCGGCTCCCTCGACGGCACGGTGCCGGCGCGCTGGATCCCGACGAGCTACGGCGGCACGCCGGTCGCGGCGATCCGCGGCATGGGCCGGGCCCTGCACACGATCGCGCTCGCCGAGCACGTGCGCGGGGCGGCCGCCCTGCTCGAGGCCCGCACCGGCGTGCCCTTCACGGTCCTCGACACGCTGACCGGCCTCAAGGCGGCGGACCGCTACGTCGCGCTCCTCGCCTCCCTCTCGGGCAAGCCGGTCCCGGCCGCCCTGCGGCGGCGGCGCAGCCAGCTCGAGGACGCGCTCCTCGACGGGCATTTCCACATCGGCGGCCTGCGGGTGGCGATCGCGGCCGAGCCGGACCTGCTCTACGGGCTCGCCAGCTTCTTCGCCGGGCTCGGCGCCACCGTCGCGCTCGCCGTGACCACCACGGGCGACAGTCCGATCCTCGCCCGGGTCCCGGCCGAGACGGTGGTGGTCGGCGATCTCGGCGATCTCGAGGCCCGGGCGTCGGGCTGCGACCTCCTCGTCACCCACAGCCATGGGCGCCAGGCCTCCGAGCGCCTCGGCATCCCGCTGATGCGGGTGGGCTTCCCGATCTTCGACCGGCTCGGCTCCCCGCACCGGCTCTCGATCGGCCACGAGGGCACCCGCGACCTGATCTTCGAGGTGGCGAACCTGGTCCAGGCCAACCGCCGCGAGCCCACCCCCCAATCCCTCAATCCGTTCCGTGACCGGGGAGAATCCCATGACGGCCTTGCGCAGATTGCGGCTCGTTGAGAGCGAGGAGCCGGCGGAGCAGGCCGCCGGCCCAGCCTTGCGCGTCGCCATCGCCACCCAGGACCTGAAGAGCCTCAACGCCCATTTCGGCTCGGCGCGGCGCTTCGCGCTCTACGACGTGACCGTGCGGGGCTGGAGCTTCGTCGAGGCGGTCACCTTCGAGGAGGTCTCCGACGAGGGCGGCCGGCACCGGACCGACGGCGACGACCGCATCACCCCGAAGGTCGAGGCCCTGCGCGGCTGCCACCTGCTGTTCTGCCTCGCGATCGGCGGCCCCTCCGCCGCCAAGGTCGTCACGGCGAAGATCCACCCGATCAAGATCGCGCAGGCGCAGCCGATCGAGGCCGTGCTGGAGCGCACCCGCGCCATGCTGGCGGGCGCGCCCCCGCCCTGGCTGCGCAAGGTGCTGGCCGCGTCCGGCGCGACCGCCCCCGAACCCTCCTTCGCCGACGACGAGGACTGATCCGCCGGTCGGACGATCACGTCCGGACAGCATCTGACAAGCCCGCGCGGCGCCTGAACGAAGCCGAAATCCGCTTGGCGAAGCAATCCGTCGGATTTCGTCTGACAAGCCCGCGCGGCGCGTGAGCGAAGCCGAAATCCGCATGGCGAAGCAATCCGTCGGATTTCGGTTGATCCGATCGCCGATGGCGACCGCACGACCCCGGAGAGACCGACCATGTCCGAGACCGCCACCCTGGAGCGCGCCCCCGAGGAGGCCGCCCTCGCCACCCCCTTCCTCACCGCCCTGGTGCGGCTGCTGCGCGCCCAGGACAGCTACGGCGCCTGGGAGAAGAAGCCGGACGCCCAGCTCCTGCGGGACTTCATCGTCTCGAAGGAGCAGCGCCGCCAGATCCCGATCATGGGCGATCCCGACCCGGACGTGCTGTGGCGGGTCGAGCTGTTCTACACGGCGGTGGGCCTCGCCGTGGAGGCGCGCGCCGGGCTGATCGCCAGCCCGATGATGAAGATGAGCCACGAGGGTTTCGGCCGCGTGCTGCTCACGGCGGGCCGGCTCATCGTCCTCAACAAGTACCTGCGCGACGTGCACCGCTTCGGCTTCGAGAGCCTCGCCAAGCTCGCCGAGGCCGGCGGCAGGGCGATCGACGAGGCGGCCGCCATGATCGCGGCCCATCCCGACGTCGCCCGCATCTGACGGAGGCCGGCATGTCCGACATCGAGACCCTCAAGGCCGAGATCAAGAAGCTGTCGTCCCGGTCCGTCACCGCCAAGATGAACCTGCACGACCTCTCGGAGGACCTGCCCACCAACTGGCAGTCGATCCTGCGCGTGGCGCAGGAGACCTACGACGCGTTCCAGGCCCTCGACGCGGCGCGCCGCGCCCTCAAGGCCGCCGAGGCCTGATCCCCGGGGCGGCCGCGGGCCGCCCTCCCCCCGGTTGAGAAGGAGCCCCGCCATGGCCTTCACGACGCGCGACGGCCGCGCCTGGATGCCGGATTACCTGGTCGCCATCGACGCCAAGACCTGCATCGGCTGCGGCCGCTGCTACAAGGTGTGCTCGCGCGACGTGATGCACCTGTTCGGCGTCGGGGCGGAGAACGCGCTCCTCGGCCGGGTCGGCGACGAGGACGACGACGAGTTCGACGGGAAACTGGTGCGCAAGGTCATGGTGGTGGACGAGGCGGGCGCCTGCATCGGCTGCGGCGCCTGCGCCCGGGTCTGCCCCAAGGCCTGCCAGACCCACGTTCCGGCCGACCGGATCGCGGCCTGAGCCATGGCCGCGCCCGGATACGCCGCCCTGATGGCGGGCCAGGAGGCGGCCCGCCCGTCCGCCGACCCGTTCGACGCGCATCTCTTCGCCTGCGCGCTCGCGCTCTGCGCCGCGGAGGCGGCGCATCGGGGCGAGAGCCTCGCCGCCCGGCTCGGCCTCGGGCCGGAGGATCTCGCCGCCCTGGAGGCCCGGTTCTTCGCACCCGGCGCCCTGGCGCCCGGCACCCTGGCGCCCGGCACCCTGGCGCGCAGCGGGACCGCACGGCCCGATCCGGGCGAGGAGGAGGCGATGGTCCGCGACCTCCTCCTCGCGCACCGCGCCGGGCGCGGCCCGGAGGAGGCGTGGCTCGCCGCGATCGTGGCCCGCCGGGCGATGGAGCCCGATCACCTCTGGCAGGATCTCGGCCTGCAGGCCCGCTCAGAATTGTCGCGCCTGATGGCGCGGCACTTCCCGGCGCTCGCGGCGGGGAACGACCGCAACATGAAGTGGAAGAAGTACCTCTACCGCCGCCTGTGCGAGGCGGAGGGCTTCGTCCTCTGCACGGCGCCGAGCTGCGGCGTCTGCGCGGATTTCGGATCCTGCTTCGGCGACGAGAGCGGGGAGAGCCGGATGGCGCAGCGGCGCCGGGCGGCCGACCATGCCCTTGCCGCGCCGTGAGCGGGCCGCCCCCTTGCGCTGCCTCAAGGCGCGGCGCGGCGGGCGGGGCGATCCTGGCTCTGCCGGCGGCCTGCCTCCGGTCGCGCCCGGGCGGCCCCGCCCCGCGGCCGCGCGAATGAACCCCGTCCTCTCGGAGCCGAGCCCCGATGATCGTCTGCTCCTGCAACGTCCTGTCGGATACGGCGGTGCGGGCCTGCGCGGCCGACAGCGCCCTCACGCCCGCCGGCGTCTTCCGCGCCCTCGGCTGCCGCATCCGCTGCGGGCGCTGCGCGAAGACGATCCGGGCCATCCTGACGAACCGGGAGGTCGGTCCGGGCGCCCTCCCCTCCTGCGACGGGCGCTGCTGCGCCGCCCGCGACACGGCGGCCTGGATCAACCAGGGAAGCCTCGCGGCGATGGCCGCCGCGACGGCGCAGGCCCCGCCGCGCTGAACGCCGCCCGCCGCCCGGCGGCGGTCCCTTCGGCGCGGCGGGGAAGATCTCGGGCCGCGCGTCCTTCTCTCGGGAGAGCCCATGAGCACCTCGACGCCGTGTTCCTCTGCCGGCGCGGAGCGCGGCGCGCGCGCCGCGGAGCGGGGCGCCGGCCGCACGCTCCTCCTCACCGGGGCGAGCCGCGGCATCGGCCACGCCACCGTCAAGATCTTCGCCGAGGCGGGCTGGCGCGTGATCACCTGCGCGCGCCGGCCCTTCGACCCGAATTGCCCCTGGGAATCGGGCCGGATCGACCATGTCCCGGTCGATCTCGCCGATCCGGCGGCCACCGGCCGCGCGGTCGCGCGCGTGAAGGAGCTGATTGGCGACGGGCCCCTCCACGCGCTCGTGAACAATGCCGGCATCTCGCCCAAGACCCCGGCCGGCGGGCGGCTGTCCTCGGTCGACACGCCGCTGCAGACCTGGATGGACGTCTTCCACGTCAACTTCCTGGCGCCGGTGATCCTGGCGCGCGGGCTGCTCGACAACCTGGTGGCGGCGGGCGGCTCGATCGTGAACCTGACCTCGATCGCGGGGACGCGGGTGCATCCCTTCGCGGGCGCGGCCTACGCGACCTCGAAGGCCGCCCTGTCCTGCCTGACCCGCGAGATGGCCTTCGACTTCGCGCCCTACGGCGTGCGGGTGAACGCCATCGCGCCCGGGGAGATCCGCACCGAGATCCTCTCGGCCGAGACCGAGGCGCATCTCGCGCCGACCATCCCGATGCGCCGCATCGGCACGCCCGCCGAGGTGGCCTCGGTGATCTACTTCCTGTGCTCGCAGCACGCGAGCTACGTCACCGGCGAGGAGGTGCAGATCAACGGCGGCCAGCACGTGTAGGATCTCAACTCGTTCGGCTTGAGCGTGTGGAGGGCGGCCGAGGGTGGAAAGCGGCCGTCGGGCCGCCAGTTCGGCGAGAGCGGCCACTGCGTTTGTCAAGTTTGCGAACCGGGGATCGTCGGACTATGAACCGGTGACAAAGGCCGCGCCTTGGTCCTCGCCTCCTCGGGAGTGACCAACCGAGCAATCGCTTCTTGGAGCGACCATGCAATCACCAGTGCCGTTCGCTCGTGGCCGCTTTCCAGCAACACCCGAGCCTCCGCGATGCCGGACGCCAGCTCACTTGCCGTTGGAGCGGATAAATCCGGCCTAACTTCGACGGGTGGCGATACGTAGAAAACTCGGAACTCCCAGCCTTTCTGGGCTTCGACCAAGTTCGCAATTTTGGCCAGGCTCTGTCTTTGCGATTCGTGCCGGCGCGCCTCTGATGTACACCCGCCGCGATCTCGGCGACGCGAGCCTTGGCAACGGCTTCGTCGCGCTTGCGTCCCTCAGGATGCCAGTGAACGAGATCGAGGTCGTAGACCGGCAGACGCCGAGTCTTCCCCAAGCGCTCGGCCAGCGTACTCTTGCCCGAGCCGCTGTTGCCGATGACGACCGCAACGTGCGGAAGGAGGATGAACCATTCCTCACCCTCGCACGGCCACGCTCCGCTTTCCGCCGAGGCTGTGCCACCGAGGCTGTGTGAAAATGCAGAGGCTGTAGAAGGATCTCCCCTCGCACACCCTGATGGCAGCAGCGCAGAAGATTGTTCTACAATTTCGGGGCGCGCCCAAGTTTTTCACACAGCCTGCACCCTCAGCAGCCATCCGCACGGTCAAGCTGATTGGGTTTTGACCCTAAGCCGTCCAGAACGTCCTACTTCTCCCATAAGTCGAAAAACGAATAAGAGTCCATCGTTTTTATTCTCTTGCCAATCTTAGATTGTGGGGCACCATATCCCTCAAATTCTAATAGGAGCGACCCAAGGCCGACGAGTATTACTTGGGGGAAAACAATGACGGCGGCAATATCCGAGACGGACCATCAAACCGTCAAATGGTACTCTCATCTCTACGTTCAGGTGCTGGGCGCGATTACAGTAGGTGTTGTGCTCGGGCACTTCTACCCGCAGATCGGCGAGCAGATGAAGCCGCTAGGGGATGCGTTTATCAAAGCAATTAAGATGATCATAGCGCCGATCATCTTCTTCGCCGTCGTGCACGGCATCGCCAGCATGGGGGACATGAAGAAGGTCGGGCGCGTTGGCCTCAAGGCCCTGATCTATTTCGAGGTCGTGACGACGCTTGCGCTGATCATCGGCCTTGTCGTGGTCAATCTCTGGAAGCCGGGCGTCGGCATCAACCTCGACCTCTCGACCGTCGACGCGAAGTCGATTGCGAGTTTCACCGCCGAGGCCAAGGACCAGTCGACCGTCCATTTCCTGATGGAGATTATCCCCTCGACCGTCGTGGGTGCCTTCGCCAAAGGCGAGATCCTGCAGGTCCTGTTCTTTGCGATCCTGTTCGCCTTTGGCCTGCAGGCGCTCGGAGAGCGCGGCGGGGGCGTGCTCCGGCTCATCGACACCGTCGGCCACGTCTTCTTCAAGATCGTCGGCTACATCATGAAGGCTGCCCCAATCGGCGCCTTCGGGGCCATGGCCTTCACGATCGGCAAGTACGGTATCTCGACGCTGCTCTCGCTCGGCAACTTCATGCTGTCGTTCTACACGACGTGCCTTCTCTTCATCTTCGTGGTCCTCGGCTCAATCGCGGCGCTACACGGCTTTTCGATCCTGAAGTTCATCCGCTACATCAAGGAGGAGCTGCTGATCGTTCTGGGCACGTCGTCCTCCGAGTCGGTCCTGCCCCGGATGATCGCCAAGATGGAGAATCTCGGCGCCGACAAGTCGGTCGTCGGGCTCGTCGTGCCGACCGGCTACTCGTTCAACCTGGATGGTACATGCATCTACCTGACGATGGCGGTGATCTTCCTCGCCCAGGCGACGAACATCGATCTGACCGTCTGGCAGGAGCTAGGCATCATCGGCGTCCTGCTGCTCACCTCGAAGGGGGCGGCGGGCGTGACGGGGTCGGGCTTCATCGTGCTCGCCGCGACACTCGCCTCGGTCGGTACGATTCCGGTCGCTTCGATCGCGCTAATCCTCGGCGTCGACCGCTTCATGTCCGAGGCCAGGGCGCTCACGAACGTAATCGGCAACGGCCTTGCCACCATCGTGGTCGCCAAATGGGAGGGTGTGCTCGACGAGGAGGTGCTGCGTCGTCGCCTCAACGCGGAAACCGACGCCGAGGCGGACGAGCCCGAGGACGTGGCGATCGCCGACGACGCCAAGTCAGGCCCCCCGCAGCCGATCACGGCCTGATGCGGGCGGCAGGCACGGTGTGGCTTCGAATGGCTATTCGAGGCGTCGTCTGACAACGGAGGAGAAAATCTGAATGGCGGACAATGTCTCGGAAGAGCTGGAGCACGCCGCTCTCGCCTATCATTGCTACCCGTACCCAGGAAAACTGGCAGTAGTGCCGACGAAGCCTCTCGGCACGCAGCGGGACCTCGCGCTCGCATACTCGCCCGGTGTTGCGATCCCGTGCGAGGAAATCGCCGCAGATCCCGACAAGGCGGCCGACTACACCTCGCGCCAGAACCTCGTCGCGGTCGTCTCGAACGGTACCGCGGTGCTCGGCCTCGGTGCCATCGGAGCGCTCGCCTCCAAGCCCGTGATGGAGGGCAAGGCGGTCCTGTTCAAGAAGTTCGCCGGCATCGACGTCTTCGACATCGAGGTGGACGAGCGCGACGTCGACAGGATGGTCGACGTGGTCTGCTCGCTGGAGCCGACCTTCGGCGGCATCAACCTCGAGGACATCAAGGCGCCGGAATGCTTCGAGATCGAGGAAAAGTGCAAGACCCGGATGAAAATTCCGGTCTTCCACGACGACCAGCACGGCACGGCCATCATCGTCTCGGCGGCCGTCCTCAATTCGCTCGAACTCAGCGGCAAGAAGATCGAGAGCATCAAGGTTGTCACATCCGGCGCGGGTGCGGCCGCTCTCGCGACTCTGAACCTGCTCGTCTCGCTGGGCGTGCCGCGCGAGCACATCTGGGTCACCGACATCGAGGGCGTCGTCTACGCGGGACGCAACGAGCTCATGGACCGGTGGAAGGAGGTCTACGCGCAGACGACCGACAAGCGCACCCTCGCCGAGGTGATCGACGGTGCGGATGTCGTCATCGGCCTCTCGGCAGCGGGCGTCATCAAGCCCGAGATGCTGAAGGTGATGAAGCCGAACCCCCTCATCATGGCGCTCGCGAACCCGACGCCCGAGATCATGCCCGAACTCGCCCGCGAGGCGCGCCCGGACGCGCTCATCTGCACGGGGCGCTCGGACTTCCCGAACCAAGTCAACAACGTCCTCTGCTTCCCCTACATCTTCCGGGGTGCGCTCGATGTCGGCGCCTCGACCATCAACGAGGAGATGAAGAGTGCAGCCGTACGCGCCATCGCGGCCCTCGCCCGCGAGGCGCCGTCGGACGTCGTCGCCCGCGCCTATGGCGGCGAGGCGCGGCCTTTCGGCGCTGAGTCGCTGATCCCAAGCCCTTTCGACCCGCGGCTCATCCTGCGCATCGCGCCCGCCGTCGCGAAGGCCGCGATGGACACCGGCGTCGCCCGCCGGCCCGTCGCCGACATCGAGGCCTATACCGAGAGCCTCGGACGCTTCGTCTTCCGCTCTGGCTTCGTGATGAAGCCGATCTTCACCGCCGCGAGGGCCTCGCCCCGCCGCGTCGCCTATGCGGAGGGGGAGGACGAGCGCGTCCTCCGTGCCGTCCACGCGGTGGTCGAAGAGAGGATCGCCCGTCCGATCCTGATCGGCCGCCCGGCGGTGATCGAGATGAGGCTCAAGCGTTTCGGCCTCTCCATCAAGGCCGGACGCGATTTCGACTTCATCAACCCCGAGGACGATCCACGCTATCGCGATTATGTCGCGACGCTCGTTGAACGCGCCGGGCGCAAGGGCATCACGCCCGACGCCGCCCGGACGTTGGTGCGCACCAACGCGACCATCATCGGCTCACTCGCGCTGATGCGGGGCGATGCGGACGCGCTGCTCTGCGGCTTGGAGGGCCGCTTCCGCTCAAATCTGGATCATATCACGAACATAGTCGGCTACGGGCCGGGCATGCACCAACTGGCCGCGCTCAGCCTGATGATCACCTCGCAAGGTCCCCTTTTCCTCGCCCATACCCACGTGCGGCCCAATCCGACCGCCGAGGAGATCGCCGAGATGACGTGTGCCTGCGCAGGCCATGTGCGTCGGTTCGGCATCACGCCGAAGGTCGCGCTCCTGTCGTATTCGGATTTCGGCTCGGGCGATACCGAGAGCGCCGTGAAGATGCGAAAGGCGCTGGCGCTCGTTCAGGAACTGGCACCAGATCTGGAGGCGGACGGCGAGATGGCCGCCGATACAGCTCTCTCCCAACTGATCCGTGATCGGGTTAATCCGGGTTCGAAGCTAAAGGGCGAGGCGAATCTGCTGATTCTGCCGAATCTGGACGCGGCCAATATCGCCTTCCAGCTTGTGCGCGTTCTGGCCGACGCGCTGCCGGTTGGCCCCATTCTCATAGGCCCCTCCAAGCCCGTTCACATCCTGACACCGTCGGTGACGGCTCGCGGAGTCACGAACATGACGGCCGTCGCAGTCATCGAGGCCCAATCGCAGGTGAACTGATCCGGGATCCGCTTGATCGAAGCGGATCCCGGATCACAGCCCGCGCGGCGCCTGAGCGAGGTCCACATCCGCCATTCCGAAGGAATCGCGCGGATTTGGGATGACGCATCCATCTTCCATCAAGTGGAGGGACTTCCATCCGCCATCGAACGCCATCCGCGGCAGAAGAGCGAACGCGGTTCTCTCGTGCTGCCGACGAATGATCTCAAACACCAAATCCGGACTGTGGACCTGTGGCGCCTCCGTCCTTCAAAATGAGGATTTTGTCATGAAGACAATCGAACAGGCAAAGAGCCTCGAGCTTGCGGAGCTGTTCCGTGAAGCACCGGTCGCGGTCATTAGCGACAATCTCGATCGGTTGCCAGGTTTTCTCGACATGCGGCCCTACCATCGGGGCGCCAAGCTGGTTGGACCTGCGCGCACCGTTCGGACGCGGCCCGGCGATAACCTGATGATCCACAAGGTGCTCGAACTGGTACAGCCCGGCGAGGTGATCGTCGTGGCGGGCGAGGGCGACACGACCCGGGCGCTGATCGGCGAAATCATCGTTCGGATCGCGCAGATGCGCGGCGTCGCCGGTTTCGTCGTTGACGGCGCGATCAGGGATCTCGGGACCATTTCCGCCGGTACCTTCCCCTGCTTCGCCCGTGGCGTGATCCACCGCGGACCCTACAAGGACGGCCCCGGTGAGATCGACGTTCCGATCGCGATGAGCGGCGGCACGGTCGTCTCTCCAGGCGACATCATCGTCGGCGACGAGGACGGCGTGGTCAGCTTTCCGCAATCCATCGCCCGTGACCTCTCCGGAAAGGTCGAAGCGCATCTGGCCAAGGAGGCAGCGATCCTGAAGTCGATCGCGAACAGCACCTACACGGGGGCCTACAGCAAGAGTTGACGCGTCAACATTTAGAAAATGCGAAATGAAAAAACCTATATACCACGGGTGGAGACGATGTCTGACACAATGTCTGTAGCTATGCATGCCGGCGGCATCAAAGAAAAAGCGAAACAAGCAACTGGAGCGGCCGTATTCGGCACATTCATCGAATATTACGATTTCAGCGTTTATGGGTATGTGGCGGCGACGCTGTCGCTCGTGTTTTTCCCTGCCGGTGACGCCGTCGCGAACCTGCTCAACACGCTCGCCGTGTTCGGCCTGGCCTTCCTCGTCCGGCCGATCGGTGCCTGGTATTTCGGGCAACTGGGAGACCGCCGCGGTCGGCGCACCAGCCTGATCGCCACCATCACGCTCATGGGCGTCGCATCCGCGCTCACGGGCTTGCTGCCGAGCTACCAGACCATCGGCATTGTAGCGCCGGTCCTCTTGGTGCTGATGAGGCTGCTGCAGGGGTTCTCGACCGGCGGAGAGATCGGAGGCGCCGCCTCGTACATTCGCGAATGGGCGGCGCCGGATCGTCGTGCCCTTTATATCTCCTTCCTTCCCTCGGTGGCGCAGCTGGGCAAAGGCCTGGCGGCCGCTCTCGGCGGCCTTATGGCGGCCATGCTGACCCGGGAGAGCATGATCGAGTGGGGCTGGCGCATTCCCTTCCTGCTGGCTGGTCCTTTGGCGGTCCTGACGATCTGGATGCGCCTGAGCATCGAGGACAGCCCGGAATTCGCGGCGCTGTCCGCTTCGCACAAGACGACCAAGGCCCCGCTCGCGAGCCTGTTCCAGCAGTACCCGACCGCCCTAGCCAAGGTGATGCTGATCTCGGCCGTCCAGAACATCGGCACCTATATCGGAACGGTGTTCGTATCCGTGTATTTCAGCGAGGTACTGGGCTTCAGCAAGGCGGAAGCCGCCACGGTCGTGCTGCTGGCCGTTATCCTGGCGTCGTTCCTGATCCCGCTCGCCGGGATGATCGGCAACCGGGTTGGCGGAAAGACCCTGCTGCTCATTGCCTACACGGCGTACTTGCTGCTCACCCTCCCTGAATTCATGCTGATGAACCAGAACAATATCGTGCTGGCGCTCCTTGGCCTGTCCATCGGGATCATCCCCTACGCCCTGTGCCAAGCGGGCACCTACGCCACGATGCCAGAGATGTTCCCGACCCAGATCCGGCATACGGGCGTTGCCTTCGGGCACAGCGTCGGTGCGGTTGTCGGCGGCGGCGGCGGCCCGTATTTCGCGGCTTGGCTCATCAGCGTCACGGGCAACACCTACATGCCGGCATATATCCTGATGGGAGCGGGCCTCGTCGGTCTTGTTGTGGTCGGCCTGACCGTGCGCCGCAACGTGGGTGGCACTCACCTCTACGCCTAGTGGTTTGAACCGGGATCCGCTTGATCAAAGCGGATCCCGGATCAGAGCCCACGCGGCGCCTGAGCGAGGTCCACATCCGCCATTCCGAAGGAATCAGGCGGATTTGGTATGAGTTGCACACCGGCTTCGCCGTCCCTCACGGATGAAACCTGAGCGTGCATGCGATCAGAGTTTTGCACGTTGGCATAGCAAATTTCTGTTTGGTTGGAAGTTCGTTGGCAGAACCGCGCGACGTTGGCAAGAATGTCATCGGCAGGCTTAGAGCAGCACCCGATCACGTTGCAATCAGGTACTGCCCTCGGTCTTTGATCTTGCCGCATTTTCTGCGACGAACCGGCATCCACTTCGTCGGAAAATGCTCTCGCTCGACTTTGGCCGTTCAGGCTGCGTTGCAGGGGGCGTAGGCCCAGGGCGCAGCGAGGTTTCGGTCTGTCCCGCCGGCAATGGGATGTTGGCAAAGCCCGCTCACGCCAGAGCGCCCGGCGCACGTTGGCCAGCGAATATTGAGTGATATTGAAGGATTAACCAGGTCTGTGTTACGGATTGGAAAGAAATGGCTAAAGCCATTCTACGATTGCTCCAGTGCGATCGCCGTGGCGCGCATCTTTCGAATGGTGAACAGAAAAATAGCTAAGATGTGAGTATACCGTCATCGGATTATCGTGTTTGACATAATTTTCTATTTGTAATAGAAGGAAAATCATTGCGCAATGGGCAATCATGAATCGCGAAATCAAGATGGAATGCAGCATCATCAAATTAGATCCATAAGATTTTGCCGAGAGCGCGCTTGGCTCGGTCTCACGTCCGACGCTGTCAGTCGGGCAGGCCGATCAGGATCTTGCATCGGATTGCCTGGACGCGGACCTTCTGAACGGCGGACCTTCTGAACGGCGGACCTGGGACGCAAGCGGCAGCGGGGCGAGCGCGAACCGGAGGTCTGGCCGGGGCGGGAATCCGACCCGAGCGCGTTCGTCCGACGAAGCGGCCGCGGGTCCGTCGCGGCCGCCGCGATGACGTCGAGACCCTCGCGCAGGATCCGACGGGACGTGATCGGCTGCCGCCCGAGGGCGGGTGCGGCGGCGCCCGCGCGGCACCGGACCTCGGCCGCATTCCGCCGGCCGGGACCGGCCGGTGCCGCATTCCGCCGGCCGGGACCGGCCGGTGCCGCATTCCGCCGGCCGGGACCGGCCGGTGCCCAAGGGGTCACCGGTTCGGCGGCGAACCGAAGCACCGCGTCAGCGGATATGATGCAGGACCAAAAGCAAAGCAGAATTGCCCGGGACACTGTGCTTGGTGTCTGTCACAAAACTCCCGCCGCGCTGCCCTCGCCCCAACGGGCGATGGCAGCGATCGGGAGTTTTGTGAGAGACACTTAGCGCTGCAGCCGGTTGCCGAGGACGAAGCCGAACAGGCCCATCAGGATGATGCCGAGCGCCCCCTGGCTGCCGACCAGGATGTTGGTGACGCGCCCCACGGGCTTGATGCCGAGTTCCGGCTGGTTCGCCGTCATCATGTTGAGGGCGCTGTAGCTCACCAGGTCCAGCGGGTTGTAGGTCGGCACGCCGTCCCGGCCCTCCGGGATCAGCCCCCCGGTCACCCCGTAGAGCGCCGCGAAGACCAGGATCGCCAACGCGAAGGCGCGCACGATCCGCGTCAGGCTCTCGCCGTAATCGCACAGCCACTCGACGAAGCGGTCCGAGAGCCAGTCGGAGCCGTGGCGAAGCCCCGCGCGCCACGCCCCCTCCCGCCACGCGGCGCGGGTCAGCGCTCCCGCGTGGTGGCGGCCCATGCGGCGGGCGCGCTTGAAGGCCCAGCTCGCCCCCTCCCGGTCGCCGATGCTGCGCTGGTTGCGCTCCACCACGAGGTAGCTCGCCACCGCGGCCGCGTAATCCCCCGCCACCTCCTCGCCGACCGCGCCGCCGAGCTGGTCGACCCGCAGGCGCGTGCCCTCCAGCCACGCATGCGCGAAGCGCGCGTGCCGCAACCGGCAGGAGGTGAGGTCGAGCCGCACGAGGCGGGCATCCGAGAGGTCGGCCCCCGACAGGTCGGCCCCGTCGAGCTTCGCCTCGACGAAGTTGGCCCGGCTCAGCCGCGAGCCGGCGAGGGACGCCTTGGCGAGGCTCGCCCCCTCGAACACCGCCCCGGTCAGGTTGACGTTGACGAGCTTCGCCTCGTCGAGCCGGGCGCGGCGAAACAGCGTGTCGTCGGCATCCGCGTCGGTGAAGTCGGCCCCCCAGAGGTCGGCGCCGGTGAAGTCGGCCCCGTCGAGGAGCCCGCCCGCCAGGGTCGCGAAGCGCAGGGTGGCCCCGCAGAAGCGCGCATCCTCCATCATGGCGCCGGAGAAGCGGGCCTGGCCGCCGGCCACGGTCGCGAAATGCGCGCCGCTGAGGTCCGCCCCGCTGAAATCCGCCTCCTCGATGCGGGCGCCGTCGAAGCGCGCGGAGCGGGCGAGGATTCCGGAGAGGCGCGCCCGCGCGAGGTTCGCGCCCGAGAGATCCGCCTCGACGAGGTCGGTCCCCGGCGGCAGCTCCGCCCCGGCGAGGTCGAGGGGCCCCTCGGCGCGGGGCGGCGCCTCCCGCGCGGCCGCCGGGCGAGCGCCGGGCCCGGCCGGCGCGCTCACGCCCGCACCGGCGCGGCCGCGGGGCTCGGCGCGCCGCCCCGCTGGGGCTGCGGCGCGGGCGCGGCGCGGGCGAGGACGGCCCCGAGCGCGTCGCCGAGCGAGGTCACGAGCACGTCCGCCGAGGTGGCCCGGCGCAGGCGCGCCAGCGTGCCGGGATCGCGCTCGCCCCAGAAGCCGACCAGCACGGTCACGCCCGGCAGGGTCCTGCGGGTCTGGCGCACCACGTAGCGGATCTGCGACAGGCTGATCGGCTCCAGGTAGGAGTAGCAGACCAGGGCGGTCGCCCGGGGGTCGACCGCCTCGGCACCCTCGCGCAGCAGGTCCCGCAGCGTCGTCACCCGGGACGGGAGGCCGTGGCGGTCGAGGATCTGGCTCAGCATCCGGGTCGTGGCGAGGTCGAAGGCGCCGCCGCTCGACACGCAGAGCACGGGGGCGGGCCCGCGCCAGCGCGGCGGCAGCGCCGCCCGGTCGAGCACCGTCGCGGCCGCCCGGGGATCGGGACCGACCGCCGCGACGGCGGCGGCGGCCTCGCGGCCGAGCGCCCGCCGCCACAGGCTCGGGCGCGTCGCGCCCAGGCGCTCCACCACGGTGCGGAAGGCCTCGCCGACCTCGTCCTGCCGGGCGCGCGCCACCGTCCCGCGGGCGAAGTCGTCCTGCGCCATCCGCAGGGCGGCCAGCACCACCTCGTCGTAATAGGTGACGAGCGGGCGGGCCTTGAGGAACTGCACGCCCTGGTCGATGGCCTCGCCGGGATCGCCCGCGAGCATGCGCTGGTAGAAGATCTCCTCGGGCGCCAGCGCCGGCCCGTCGCCGAGCAGCACCTCCAGGAATTCCAGCCGCTCGACGTGCCGGCCCAGCACCACGAGGCAGACGGTGAGCGGCGTGGCGAGGACGAGGCCGACCGGTCCCCACAGGAAGGCCCAGACCGTCGCGGCCAGGATCACCGCCACGGGCGAGAGGCCGGTCGAGTGCCCGTAGAGCAGCGGCTCGACGACGTGGCCGGCCACCGGCTCGACGACGAGGAACAGCGCGGCGGTGGCCAGGACCATGGTCCAGCCGGGATCGACCGCGGCCGCGAGCACCAGCGGCAGCAGCGCGCCGATCACCGCGCCGATATAGGGCACGAAGCGCAGGATGCCGGCGATGACGCCGAACAGCACCGGGCTCGGGATGCCGATGATCCAGAGCCCCAGGCCGATCACCACCCCGAAGGCGGTGTTGAGGCCGAGCTGGGCCAGGAAGAAGCGGGTGAGGCGGGCGGTGGCGTCGTCGATCGCCGCCGTGGTGCGGCGCAGGTCGCCCGAGCCCGCGAGCCGGATCGCCCGGTTGCGCAGGTCCTCCCGCTGCAGGAGGATGACGACGCTGAAGAGCAGGATCAGGCCCGTCGTCGCCAGCGGGTGCAGCACGGGGGCCGCGTAGGTGCCGAGGGCCGCGAGCACGCTCGGGCGAGCCTCCACCACCTCGACCTTGAGCGGCGTGCCGGCGGCGGGCGCCGCGCGGTCCTTCGGCTCGGGCGGCGGCTGCAGCTCGCGGCTGAGATCCGCCACCATGTCGAGGAGGCGCGAGACCCCTCCCCCGCCCGCGGTCGCGCCCTGCAGGAGCTTGATCTTGTCGCGCATCGTGAGCGAGTAGCGCGGCAGGTCGGCGGCGAGCTGCGCCGCCTCGCCCGCGAGCAGGCTGCCGACCGTGCCGAGCGCCCCGAAGGCGAGCAGCACCACGAGCAGCACCGCGGGCACCCGCGGGATGCGCAGGCGCCGCAGCGCCCGCACCGCCGGCACCAGCACGAAGCTCAGGAAGATTGCCAGCGTGATCGGCACCAGGATCTCGCGGCCCATGACCAGCAGCACCGCGAGCGCCAGCACGCCGAGCAGGCCGGCGAGCACGACGAAGGCCGGCAGGGCCTGCCGCAGCCAGCGGGCGGTGACCGGATCCTCGCTCACGGCGGGGCGCCGGCGCCGGTGACCGCGCCGATCTGGCCGAGCAGCTTGGCGAAGTCGATCGGCTTGGGGTGGTAATCGTCGCAGCCCGCCTGGATCGCCTTCTCGCGGTCGCCCGACATGGCGTGGGCGGTGAGCGCGATGATCGGGATCGACTGGGTGTCGGGGCTCGACTTGAGCGCGCGCGCGACCGACCAGCCGTCCAGCACCGGCAGGTTCATGTCGAGCAGGATCACGTCCGGGCGCAAGGAGCGGGCCTGCTGCACGCCGGCATCGCCGTCATGGGCCATCACGACCTCGTAGCCGCGGCGCGTCAGGCGCCGGGACAGGAAGTCCCAGATCTCTTCGTGGTCCTCGACGAGCAGGATCTTGGTCACCTCGAGGTCTCCGTCCTGCGAAGGGGACCTCCCGCGGCTCCGCCCGGGCCGCGGGAGGCGGATGGCGGGCGCCGGCTCACCCGCGGAAAGCCGGGCCGAAGGCGACGTGCTCGGCGGTCGCGCGCGCGAAGGCCTGCATCACGTGGGTGAAGGAGCGCTCCACCGCCACGCTCGCCTCGCCCGCGTCGGGCCGCAGCACCATCACCAGCATGGACCGCCCGGTCACCTCGTAGGCGCCGCCGGCCTGGAAGGATCGGGTCTCCTGGCCCTCCGGCAGGTTCGTGTCGATGAGGCGCACCCATTCGTGCCCGCCCGCGGTCTTCGGCAGGGTGAAGCGGACCACGTCGTGATAGGCGTTGATCAGGAGGAGCAGCGTCGCCTCGGAGCCCTGCTGCTTGATGCCGGTCTCCTGCGCGCGCCCGTCGAGGAGCACGGCGAGCGAGCGGGCCTTGCCGTCCCCCCAATGCTCCGGGGACATCTCGTCCCCGTCCGGCGTGAGCCACGCCACGTCCCTGACGCCGAGTTCCTCGTCGTAGCGGCCGGTCAGGAAACGGCCCCGCATCAGGATCGGCAGGGCGTTGCGCAGCAGGATCAGGCGCTGGGTAAACTCGGCGAGGTCGCGTTCCGCCGGTCCGATCGCCTGCCAGTCGAGCCAGGAGATCTCGTTGTCCTGGCAATAGGCGTTGTTGTTGCCCCGCTGCGTGCGCGCGAACTCGTCCCCCGCCAGCAGCATCGGCGTGCCCCGCGCCAGGAACAACGTCGCCAGCATGTTGCGCATCTGCCGGAACCGCACCGCCCGGATCTCGGGATCCGCGGTCGGGCCCTCGACCCCGTAATTCGACGAGAGATTGTGCGAGTGACCGTCCCGGTTCTCCTCGCCGTTCGCCTCGTTGTGCTTCTCGGCGTACGAGACCGTGTCGGCCAGCGTGAACCCGTCATGCGCCGTCAGGAAGTTCACCGAGGCCCAGGGCTTGCGGCCGCGCTTGTCGAACTTGTCGGCCGAGGCGGTGAAGCGGGCCGCGAGGGCGGGCAGCAGGCCCTCGTCGCCGCGCCAATAGGCCCGCACGTCGTCCCGGAAGCGGTCGTTCCACTCCGCCCAGCCCGGCGGGAAGCCGCCCACCTGGTAGCCCCCCGGCCCGCAATCCCACGGCTCCGCGATCAGCTTCACGGAGTTCAGCACCGGGTCCTGCAGGCAGGTGTCGAGGAAACCGCCGCCCTCGTCGAAGCCGTAGGATTCGCGGCCCAGGATGGTGGCGAGGTCGAAGCGGAAGCCGTCGACCCGCATCTCGGTGGCCCAGTAGCGCAGGGAATCGGTCACCATCTGCAGCACCCGCGGATGCGAGAGGTTGACGGTGTTCCCGGTGCCGGTGTCGTTGATGTAGTAGCGCCTCTGGTCCGGCAGCAGCCGGTAGTAGGAGGCGTTGTCGATGCCCTTGAAGGACAGGGTCGGCCCGCGCTCGTTGCCCTCGGCGGTGTGGTTGTAGACCACGTCGAGGATCACCTCGAGCCCGGCCCCGTGAAGGCGCGCGACCATCTCCTTGAACTCGGAGAAGGCGAAGTCCGGGACCGCGGCGTAGCGGCGGGCCGGGGCGAAGAACGAGATCGTGTTGTAGCCCCAGTAGTTCCAGAGGTCCTTCTGGCGCAGGTAGTCGTCCTGCACGAAGGAGTGCACGGGCAGGAGCTCGACCGCGGTGACGCCGAGGCTGCGGATGTAGTCGAGCACGGCGGGCTGGCCGAGGCCGGCGTAGGTGCCGCGCAGGCGCTCGGGCACGCCCGGATGCAGCTTGGTGAGGCCCTTCACGTGGGCCTCGTAGATGATCGTGCGCTCCCACGGCACGTCGGGCTTGCGGTCCCGGCCCCAGGTGAAGGCCGGGTCGATCACCCGGCCCTTGCGGGTGAAGGGGGCGCTGTCGCGGTCATCGAAGGTGAGGTCGTCGCCGCTCTCGAGCCGGTAGCCGAACAGGGCCGGGTCCCAGGTGATCGACCCGACCAGGGCCTTGGCGTAGGGGTCGAGGAGCAGCTTGTGGGGGTTGAAGCGGTGGCCCTCGTCGGGCTCGTAGGGGCCGTGGACGCGGTAGCCGTAGATCGTGCCCGGGCGCGCGTCGGGCAGGTAGCCGTGCCAGATCTCGTTCGTGTACTCGGGCAGGTCGATCCGCTCGATCTCGGTCTTTCCGGAATCGTCGAACAGGCAGAGTTCGACGCGGGTGGCGTGGGCGGAGAACAGCGCGAAGTTGACGCCGAGCCCGTCCCAGGTCGTGCCCCGCAGGTTCGGGCTTCCCTCGCGGATGCGCGGGCGCGCCATCACGTACGGCGCCGACACCCGGCCGCCATCAACCCTCGACATCTCGGTTCCTCGCATCCGCACCGGCGGCAGCCCGATCCCGCGCTGCCAAGCACCACCACGCGCTCAACGTGCGGCCGCGAAGGAAGGTCCGGCGGCGCGGGCGGGACACCTGCGGAAAACTCCCGGACGGGCGCCGCGGGCCCGGGCGATCCGGTTCCAGGCATCATGCGCCGTAGGGGTCACCGGTTCGGTGGCGAGAAATCACGCGAAAACAAGAGGCTAAGCAGGATTGCCGCGTGCAGTTGCCTAGAAGCTCGAACCCTTCGTCTGCCGGTCCGGGACCCTCTCGCCCAGGCTGTTGATGGCGCGGCCGCGGCCTTTCCGCCATTGCAGGTAGGCTTGGTAGAGTTCCTCCTTGCCGGTCGCGGCACTCGGCTGCTGGTCGTTCAGGAAGGCCGTGAAGTCTCCGCCCCCGGAGGTCTGCGGCTCGCGATGCGCGTCGAGCCACTTCTGGGCCGGCAGGAACCGGGTCCAGCCGCTCACCTCGGCGGCCAGGTTGACCTCGCGCCATTTCGGGTGGCGCTGCGGCGCGAGGAACTCGTCGAACTTGCCGAAGAACGCATCCACGAAGCGGGTGAGCTTGGCGTAGCGGGCCGAGCCCTTCACGGGCTTGTAGACCCCGAGCACCGTGCCGACCGCCAGCGTCTGCACCTCGTCGGCCTGTCCCATGAGCTTGGGGTAATCCTGCTTGGTGAGCGAGGCCGGCAGGTAGGCATCCTCGACCGCGGCCGCGTACTTCGCCGGGATGAGGTGGAACTTGCCGCCCGGATCGAAGCCCGCGATCATCGCCACGGGCTTGGCGGCGACGGAGACGACGGCGTCCACCTCGCCCTTGCGCAGCATCTCGAGCGCCGTCGGCTGATCGACGTTGATCGCCTGCACGGCGATCCCGAGCTTCCGGAACATCGCCCGGCCGCTGTAATCGGTGCCGCTGCCCTTGACGTCGAAGGTCACGCGCTTGCCCGCGAGCTGCCGCGCATCCGTGACGTCGACCGGACCGATGATGTGCAGTTCGTCGTCGAACAGCTTGGAAATGTACTGGATGCGGGTGTCGACCTTGGTCAGCCGCTTGTCCTCGCGCAGCTGCTCGAGCGTGTCGGTGCGCAGGAAGGCGAGGTCCACACCCTTCAGGAACAGGAGGTCGTAGGCGTTCTGCCCGGCGCCCTTCCCGAGGATCGGGAGGATCCGCAGCTGCTTGCCGTCGTCGAGCACGAAGGCGAGGTCCGCGCCGATGCGGAAATAGGTGCCGCCCGGCGTGCCGGTGACGATCGAGACCGTCGCCGCGTTCATGCTGTCGCCGACCATCCCCTCGCTCTCGGCGGCCGGCGCCGCCTCCCGGGCCTGGGCCGGGGAGCCCGGCGCCCCGGCGAGCAGAGCGACCGAGATCGCGAGGGCCGCGAGACGGGTCATCCGACGTCCGACAGATTGCTTGGCCATGCGGATGTCGGCGTCGCTCAAGCGCCGCGCGGGCTTGTCATCCCAAACCCGCTTGATCCCTTCGGGATGGCGGATTGGGGCTTCGCTCAAGCGCCGCGCGGGCTTGTCATACGCCGTCCGGACGTGATCCTCCGGAAAGCGCATCACACGCATCCTGCTCTCCATCGGGGTCTCCCTGCCTGCTGCCGTCACGGGGCCGATCGGGCCTGACGCTGGACCCCGCCCTGGCGGAGGCGCGCGGCCGCCTCGGAGTAGCTGCGCGCGCGCTCCGGATCGCCCCTCAATCCGCGCACGCCCAGGCGGCGCAGGAAGGCCTCCTCGTAGGTCTGCGCCAGGAGCTCCATCGCGTCGGCCGACCCGGCCCGCAGCAGCAGCAGCCGCGCCCCGCTCACGTTGCCGACCTGGAGCAGCTGCCCGGCCCTCGCCAGGAGCGCCACCGCGGAGGGCTCGTCGCCGGCTCCCGGATCCGCCGCGGGGGGCGACTGCGCCGGGCTCGGAGGCTCCGCGATCGCGGCGCCCGTCGCCCGCGGGCCGGCCCGGTCCGCGGCCGGCTGATCCGTGCTCGGCACATCCCGGCTCGGCACATTCCGGCTCGCCACATCCCGCCGGCTCGCCACATCCCGGCCCGGCCCGCGCGGCGGGGCCGCGGCGGGCGGAACGCTCATCACGGCGACGGCCGGTTGCGGCACGTCGAGAGCGAGCGGCGGAAGCGAAGAGACCTCCGGGATGATGACCATCGTCGACAGGGTCTCGGTCTGGACCGGGTTGCCCTCCCCGGACCAGGGCGGGAAGGCCAGGACGCTGGCGACGAACACCTCGTGCGAGCGGGAGGCGAGATCGCGCGGCAGCAGGACGAAGAGCCCTTCGAGGTTGAAGCTGCTGATGTCGATCGCCTGCACGTCGTCGCCCACCACCACGTCGTGGACGCTGTCGGACACGGTCGAGCCCTGCGGCAATCCCGTCATGTAGACGGAGGCGTAATCGGCCCGGCGCGGGGGCGGGTTGGCGACCGGCAGGGCGACGCGCTCGCCGTACGGGACCTTGACGGTGGAGAGGGGCGCATCGCCCTGGACCTCCTTCGCCCGCGGCGGGGCCGCGCCCTGTCCGGACGGGTCGGATGTCTCCTGCGCCGGCGCCGAAGCCGCCGCGAGGCAGGCGGACAGCCCGGCCGCGGCCACCAAGAGGACGAGCCTGCCGCGGCGGCCGAGCGAAGCGCACGCTTCTCCTCGCATGACGTCGCCTCCCGATATGCGTGGTCTTGGACCGGCCCGGTCTTGGACCGTCTCGAACTCCGCTCGCGCGGGTCTCCCGCTCTCCCTCAGCTCTCAGGGCCGGCTGATCTCTGGCGAGTTGAAGCGATCACGCTCGTCTCGCTCCTCATCTGCAATATGGCGCAATCTCGGTTTGTCGTCCATAAACAAAGGCCAACTGGCGAAATCGAAAGCGGGATCGCGACCGGATCCCGCTCCAGGTGTTTGATTCTGCCTGATTTCCAACGACGACGCGGCCGTTGCCTCGTCGCCGGATAGACCGGTCGCGTCTGGTGGAGTCTCGGGTTGCCCGTCCTCGATACTGCTGGTTGACGCCGCGTGTCGGGGTTGAACGTTCTTCGCCGGCGCTCGACGGCCCGTCCGGGTCCGGACGCGGCCGGGATCAGGAGTTCGGGCCTTCGGATCGCGTCGCGACCAGTCCCCCGGTCCCGTCGTACGAGACGTTAAGCCGTTTCGCCACGCTCCCCTTCGTGCGAGCACCGCGGGATCCCGTGATCGTCGGCCGCCGGCACGCGCCAAATTGCGAGGCGGATCACGGTGGCGCCCGCCTGCGCGGGGCTCAAACCACAGACGAGCGTCGGCGCCGGCGCCGGCGGCTCAGCTCGGCACGAGCAGGGAGCGGACGGTGGCGGCGAGGTCGGCCATGCTCAGGCCGCCCTTCTGCAGGACGCGGTCGGCCTGGCCGGCGAGGCGCCGCCGCTCGTCGGCGGTCACGTCCTTGGCGGTCAGCACCACGACGGGGATGTCCCGCCATTCCGGCCTCGCCCGCAGGCCGCGCAGGAAGCCGAACCCGTCGAGTTCGGGCATCATCAGATCGAGCAGGATCAGCCCCGGCTTGCGCACCGCCACCGCGTCGAGCCCGGCCCGGCCGTTCGCCGCCGAGGCGGCGCGCCAGCCCTCGCGGGTGAGGAGCGCGGTGATGCGCTCGCGCACGTCGGGGTCGTCGTCCACGACCAGGACCGGCCCCTCGTGGATCGCCGGCCGGAAGCGCTCCATCGCCTCCTTCAGCTGCTTCCAGGCCACGGGCTTGTGCAGGTAGTCGGTCGCGCCGAGCGAGAAGGCGAGGTTCTGCTCGTCGAGCACCGTCACCATGATCACGGGCGTCGCGGCGAGGTCCGGGTCCGCCCGCAGGGCGCGCAGCACCTCCCAGCCATCCATGCGCGGCATGGTGACGTCGAGCAGGATCACCCGGGGGCGCAGCGCCCGGGCCTGGTCCAGCCCGGCGCGCCCGTCCGGCGCGGCGGCGACCCGGAACCCGTCCCGCCGCAGGAAGCGGGCGAGGAGGTCGCGGGTCGCCGGGTCGTCGTCGATGACGAGGACGAGGTCCCCGCCGGCCTCCCGCGCCGCCTCCGCGGCGGGCGCGGGCGCCGCGGCATCGGCCTCGTCCTCCCCGGCCTCCGCCTCCGCCCGGTAGCGGACCGGCAGCTCGATCGTGAAGGTCGTGCCCTCCCCTGCGCGGCTCTCGACCGCGATCGCGCCGCCCAGCATCTCCACGAAGGCGCGGGTGATGGCGAGGCCGAGCCCGGTGCCGCCGAAGCGGCGGGTCGTCGAGGCATCCGCCTGGGTGAAGCGCTCGAACAGCCGCGCCTGCTGCTCCGCGCTCATGCCGATGCCCGTGTCGGCGACCCGGAAGCGCAGCCGGTCGCGGCCGTCCCGCCGCAGGCGCTCGGCCGAGAGCACGATCCGGCCGCCCTCGGTGAACTTCGCGGCGTTGCTGAGGAGGTTGATCAGGCACTGGCGCAGCTTCGTGACGTCGGTATGCGCCCGCCCGAGCCCCTCCGCGAGGTCCAGCACCAGCGCGTTGTCCTTCTTGGCGATCAGCGACCCCACCGTGGCGCCGACATCCTGCAGGGTCGCGGCGACGTCGAAATCCTCGGCATAGACCTCCATCCGCTCGGCCTCGATCTTCGAGATGTCGAGCACGTCGTTGATCAGCCCGAGCAGGTGGCGGGCATTCGCCTCGATCTTGCGCATGTCGGGCAGCAGCGCCGACGCGCCGAGATCCTCCATCTCCTCCTGCAGCATCTCCGCGTAGCCGATCACCGCCGAGAGGGGCGTGCGCAGCTCGTGGCTCATGTTGGCCAGGAACTGGCTCTTGGCGGCGTTCGCCTCCTCGGCCGCCTCGCGGGCGGCCTCGAGCGCCAACTCGGCCTCCTTGCGCGCCGTGGTGTCGGCATGCGCCCCGACCCACTCGCGCACCCGGCCGTCCTTCTCCAGGATCGGGACCGCGCGCACCTCCATGTGGCGGTAGATGCCGTCGTGGCGGCGCAGCCGGTGCTCGATCGCGTAGAGCGCGTGGGTCGCGACCGCCTGCTCCCAGGCCGCGCGGGTGGCGGCGCGGTCCTCGGGATGGACGGCGTCGAGGAAGCCGAGCCCCGCCGCCTCCTCGGGGGTCTGGCCGGTGAAGCGCGTCCATTCCGAGGTGACCTGCGCGAAGGTGCCCTCCGGGGTGGTGCGCCAGACGATGGCCGAGGTCGCCTCGGTGAGCGAGCGGAAGCGCTCCTCGCTCTCCCGCGTGCGCGCCTCGGAGAGCTTGCGCAGGGTCACGTCCGACATCACGAGCCCGACGCCCTCCGCCCGCGCGGCGCGGTCGTCGACGTCGCGGCGCAGGGGGAAGAAGCTCATCTGGAAGTAGCGCACGCTGCCCGGCGCGCTCGGGGTCGGCACCCCGACCTCGACATTCGCCGTGACCAGGCCCTCGTCGCGCGCCGCCGCGAGCTTGGGCGCGAGCGCGTCGCGCAGGGAGGGCAGCAGCGCCCAGATCGGCTCTCCGACCCCGGTGCCGAGGCCGCGCTCGCTCATGCTCTCCAGCGCCCGGTTCATGTGCCGGATGGTGAGGTCGCGGTCGAGGAAGCCGAGCCCGACGGGCGCGTTCTCCAGCACCCCGGCGAGGAGCGCCGCGGTGCGGCGGCCCTCGCGGCGGCGCAGGATGGCGAGGCGCGCGAGCAGGCCCGCCGCCGCCAGCGCCGAGGCCAGCACCAGGACCTGCAGCAGCGGCGAGCGCAGGCGCTCGCGCGCCGCGATGCGGTCGAGATCCGCGACCGCCCGGTCCTGCACCGCCGCCGTGAGGGTCCGCAGCGCATCCATGATGCGCTTGCCCTCCCCGCTCCGCACCAGGGCGGAGGCGGCCTCGGGGCCCTGCTCCCGGCGCGCCGCGACCGCGCGGGCCGCGTAGGCGCGCTGGTCCGCGATCAGGCGGCGGCGCCGGGCGCGGGTGTCCGGGTCGCGGTCGAAGCCGTCGAGCCGGTCGAGCTCCGGGTCGATGTGCGTCAGCGCCGCCGCGTAGGGGTCGAGATAGGCGCCGTCGCCGGTGAGGATGTAGCCGCGCAGGCCGGTCTCCAAGTCCTTCAGGGTCGAGAGCACGCGCTCGCTCTGGGCGATCACGCCGTTGAGCCGCACCGCCTCGGCCGCGGCGCGCGTGCCCGATAGGTAGTTCAGGAGGGCCGCCGCGAAGCTGACGCCGAGGAGCAGCACGGCCAGGAGGGCGGCGCGCGACCGCGGGCGCGCGAAGCGCGGCAGCCGGCGGCTCGGGGATGGGGTCTCCTCGGTCATGGCATCCTTCGCTCAGCGCCCGCGCTCCGCGCCGGGGCGGCGCGCCCGCCGACAACGTCGCTGGGGCCGAAACGTCGCGCCGGCCGGGGATCGCGGGCGCGAGGCGCCGCATCCGCCCCCTGCTCCGCCGGCGCGGGGCCGCGTAGGATGCGGCGGCCGGTCGGGCGCGCCGCCCGGCCCCCGCAACGCCTCACCCCCGGTCCGCCATGACGCACTTCCTCACCCGGCGCGAGACGCTGGTCGCCGATGCCCTGGACGGGCTCCTCCTCGCCCCCGCGGAGCCCGGGCTCGCCCGCCTCGACGGCGACCCGGAGATCCGCGTCGTGCTCCGGGCCGAGCGCGACCGGACCAAGGTCGCGGTGATCTCGGGCGGGGGCGCGGGCCACGAGCCGGCGCATGCGGGCTTCGTGGGCGAGGGCCTGCTCGACGCCGCGGTCTGCGGCGACATCTTCGCCTCGCCCTCGGTGGACGCGGTCCTGGCCGCGATCCTGGCGGTGGCCGGACCGGCCGGCTGCCTCCTCGTCGTCAAGAACTACGTCGGGGACCGCATCAATTTCGGGCTGGCGGCCGAGAAGGCGCGCGCCCTCGGGCACGCGGTCGAGGTGGTCATCGTCGGCGACGACGTGGCGCTCCCGGACAGCGCGCGGCCCCGCGGGATCGCCGGGACGGTGCTGGTGCACAAGGCGGCCGGCCACGCCGCGGCGGCGGGGCAGCCCCTGGCGGCCGTGCGCGCCGCCGCCGAGGCGACGGCCCGCGCGGTGCGCACGCTCGGCGTGGCCACCGCCACCTGCGCCATCCCCGGCCAGGGGGCCGAGGCGCGGATCCCGGCCGGCGAGGCCGAGCTCGGCCTCGGCATCCACGGCGAGCCGGGCGTGCAGCGCATCGCCCTCCCTCCCCTGCCGGCGCTCGTCGCCGACATGGTCGGCCGCTTCGGCCCGGAGATCCGCGAGGCGCCGCAGCTCGCGCTCCTCGTCAACAATCTCGGCGGCGTCTCGGCCGTCGAGATGGCGGCGGTGGCCCGGGAGGTCCTGCGCGGCCCGCTCGGCCCGCGGATCGCCTGGCTGCTCGGGCCGGCGCCGGTCGTGACGGCCCTCGACATGCGCGGCTTCTCGCTCTCGCTGATGCCGGTGGACGCCGCCGCGGCGGCGATGCTGACTGCGCCCGTGCGGGCGCCGGCCTGGCCGGCGCCGCGGCGGGTGCGCGGCGAGGCGGCGGCGCTGCCGCTCCCCGCCGCGCTCCGGCCCGCGCCGGACGAGCCCTCCGCGGATCCCGCCTCGCGCCGCCTGCTGGAGGCGGCCTGCCGCGCGCTCATCGCTGCCCAGGCGGCCCTCGACGCGCTCGACGCGCGGGTGGGGGATGGCGATACCGGCACGACCTTCGCCTCCGGCGCGCGGCGCGTCCTCGCGGAGATCGACGCCCTGCCGCTCGCCGAGCCGGCCGCCCTCTGCCGGGCGCTGGCGGAGCGGCTGTCGCGGGCGATGGGCGGGTCGAGCGGCGTCCTGCTCTCGATCCTGCTGGCGGAGGCCGGGCACAGGCTGCGCGAGGGTGCGGATCCCGGCGAGGCGCTGGCCGCGGGCGTCGCCCGCATGCAGTTCTACGGCGGCGCCCGGGAGGGCGACCGGACCATGCTCGACGCGCTGCTCCCCGCCGCGCGGGCGCTGGCCGAGGGCGGCGGCCTCGCCGCGGCCGCCCGGGCGGCCCGGGCCGGGGCGCAGGCCACGGCCGCGATGGCGGCGGCGCGCTCGGGCCGGTCGAGCTATCTCGGGGTGCGGGACCTCGCCGGCACCGCGGATCCGGGCGCGGAGGCGGTCGCGCGCGCCTTCGAGGCCCTCGCGGAGGCGGCCGGCTCGCCGTGACGCGGGCCCCGCGAGGGGATCGCTACCGCCCCGCCGTCGACGCCGGCCCCGCGGCCGGACCCCGCCCGGGCCCGAGAGCCTTGACCCGGGCCCAAGCAGGAGGAGACCCGATGCACGAACCGATCGCCTTCGTCGGCAGCCTGGACGCGCGGGAGGAGGCCGCCTTCCTGGCGGCGCTCCGCGCGGCCCTCCCGGAGGAGAGCCTCGTCCCGTTCCGCGCCCTCACCCCGGCGCAGCGGGAGGCGGTCAGGGTCGCCGTGGTGGCCAATCCCGATCCCGCCGAGGTCGCGCGCCTGCCCCGCCTCGCCTGGATCCAGAGCCTGTGGGCGGGGGTCGAGCGCCTCGTGCGCGATCTCGGCGCGGCCGGCGTGCCGATCGTCCGGCTGGTGGATCCGGAGCTCGCCCGCACCATGGCCGAGGCGGTCCTGGCCTGGACCTTCTTCCTGCAGCGCGACATGCCGGCCTACCGGCGCCAGCAGGAGGCCGGGATCTGGCGGCCCCTGCCCTATCGCGCCCCGGCCGAGATGACGGTCGGCCTGCTCGGGTTCGGGCTGCTCGGCGCGGCGGCCGCGGGGCGGCTCGACGAGGCGGGGTTCCGGGTCGCCGCCTGGAGCCGCACGCCGCGGGCGCGGCCCGGCGCGGAGGCGGGCGCGACGCTCGCCGGGCCGGACGGGCTGGCGCGGCTCCTCGCCGGCAGCGACGTGGTCGTCTGCCTGCTGCCGATGACGCCGGCGACGCGCGGCCTCCTCGGCGCGGCACAATTCGCCGCCATGAAGCCGGGGGCGGCCCTGATGAATTTCGGGCGCGGCCCGATCGTCGCCACCGACGCGCTCCTCGCCGCGCTCGAGTCCGGGCAGCTCTCCCACGCCGTCCTCGACGTGTTCGACACCGAGCCGCTGCCCCCCGAATCCCCGCTCTGGCGGCATCCCGGGGTGACGGTCCTGCCCCACGTCACCGCGCCGACGAACCCCCGCAGCGCCGCCGCCATCGTGGCGGAGAACCTGCGCGGCTACCGGCGGACCGGGCGCATTCCCGCCGCCGTGGACGCGGCGCGGGGCTACTAATCCCGCGCCACCGATCCCCGCCGGGGCGCGCGACCCGTCCGCCGACGCCCCTGCGCCGTCGCGGGCTCCCCTCCCCTCCCCCGCAAGCTTGCGCGAGGCTTGCGTCGCCGCACCGCGACGCCTCGCGGGCGATTGCGAATCGGAGCCGTTTCGGAAAGTTTGCAGTCTTGGCGCCGATTCGGCGGTTTTTCTGCAAACGGGGCGTGAAAACATGAACCAGGCCGCCACCGCGATCCCGGCGCCGCCGCTGCCGATCTCGCCCAGCGCGATGATCGGCGCGCACGCGGCCGTGCTGCGCGCCCAGCTCCAGGCGATCTCCTCGGGCCTGTTCCCGCCGCTCTCGGCCAAGACGCTGCGCCGCTTCACCTCGGCCGAGGTCGCCCGCATCATCGGCATCACGGTCTCGCGCCTGCAGCAGCTCGCCGCCGAGGGGCTCGGCCCCCAGCCCGAGGTCTCGCCGACCGGGCGGCGCTCCTACAGCCTCGCGGACATTCACGGGCTTCGCGCCTACCTGGACGAGCAGGCCCGGGCCGGCCGGCGCTACCAGCCGCGCCGCGGCGAGGGCGACCCGCTCCAGGTCGTCGCGGTCGCCAACTTCAAGGGCGGCTCGGGCAAGACCACGACCTCGGCCCACCTCGCCCAGCACCTCGTGCTCAAGGGCTACCGCGTGCTCGCCCTGGACCTCGACCCGCAGGCGAGCCTCTCGGCCCTGCTCGGGGTGCAGCCGGAGCTGGAGGTGGGCGAGAGCGAGACGCTGTTCGGCGCCATCCGGTACGATGCCGCCCGCCGCCCCCTCGAGGCGATCATCCGGCCGACCTACTTCACCGGCCTCGACCTCGTGCCGGCCAATCTCGAACTGATGGAGTTCGAGCACGAGACGCCGCGCGCGCTCGGCCTGCGCCGGCCCGGCGAGCCGCTGTTCTTCGACCGGGTCGCGCAGGCGATCGAGTCGGTGGAGGAGCGCTACGACGTCGTGGTGATCGACTGCCCGCCGCAGCTCGGCTACCTGACCCTGTCGGCCCTCTGCGCCGCCTCCGCCCTGCTGATCACCGTCCATCCGCAGATGCTCGACGTCGCCTCGATGAGCCAGTTCCTGGCCATGACCGAGGACCTGCTCGGCGTCGTCGCGGAGCATGGCGGGCGCCTGCAATACGATTGGCTGCGCTACCTCGTCACCCGCTACGAGCAGCAGGACGCGCCGCAGACCCGGATCGTCGGCATGCTGCGGACGCTCTTCGAGGACGCGGTGCTGACCGCGCCGATGCTCAAATCCTCGGCCATCTCGGATGCGGGCCTGTCGAAGCAGACCCTGTACGAGATCGGCCGCGAGGGCGTCACCCGCTCGACCTACGACCGGGCGCTCGAGTCCCTGGAGGCGGTGAACGGCGAGATCGAGGGGCTGATCCGCCGGGCCTGGGGGCGCGCATGAGCCGGAAATCGAACCTCGACGCGCTGTTCGCCGCCAAGCCCGTGCACAAGCCCGTGCACTTGCCGGCGCCCCTGCCCGCGCCCTCGCCCGAGCCGGACGGGTTTGCAGCTGCAAACCAGACCCCGGACGGGACCGAGTTTGCAGCTGCAAACCCGCCGGCCGCGCCGCGGCGCCGCAGCGGCGCCATCGGGGCGATGAGCCAGACCCTGCGGGGGCTGGCCGCCCAGGCCGACGCCGCCGCGAGCCTCGAAGCCGGCTCGGCCGTGGTCGAGATCGAGCCCGGGCTGATCGACGCCTCCTTCATCGCCGACCGGGTCGCCGACCCGACCGACCCGAGCCTCGCGAGCCTCGTCGAGAGCGTGCGCGAGAGCGGCCAGCAGGTGCCGGTCCTGGTGCGGCCGCACCCGGTCAGCGCCGGCCGCTACCAGATCGCCTACGGGCGCCGCCGCGTGCGGGCGGCGCAGATCCTGGCCCGGCCGGTGCGGGCCGTGATCCGGCCGCTCACCGATGCCGAACTCGTTATCGCCCAGGGCAAGGAGAACCTGGAGCGGCGCGACCTGAGCTATATCGAGCGGGCCTTCTTCGCCCGGCGGCTGGAGGAGCACGGCTTCCCGCGCGACACGATCACGGCGGCGATGGGGGTCGGCAAGGGCGACCTCTCGACCCTGATCTCGGTCGCCCGCACGGTGCCGGATGACATTCTGGCGGCGATCGGCCCGGCCCCGGCCGCCGGTCGGCCGCGCTGGATGCTGCTCGCCGAGGGGATCCGGACGGCGGACCGCGCCGCCCTCTCGGCCCTGCTCGCCGATCCGGCCTTCCGGGCGAAGCCGACCGACCAGCGCTTCGCCGCGATCCTGGCCGCGGTCGCGGCACCGCCGGCGCGGGGCGGGCGGCCCCAGGTCTGGACGGACCCGCAGGGCCGCAGGCTCGCCCGCGTCGAGCGCGGCGCCGACCGCGTCGCGCTCTCCTTCGACGAGCGCCTTGAGCCGGGCCTCGCGGACTACATCCTTGACCAGCTTCCCGAGATCCTGGCCGCCTACCGCCGGTCCAGAAGCTGATCCGGGATCCGGTCGGTCGAAGTGCATCCCGGATCACGCGCCCGCGCGGCGCGTGAGCGAAGCCCACTATCCGTCATCCCGAGGGGACCAACCGGATTCGGGATGAGCCGCGCCCGCGCTCCCGGCGGGCGCCCCGGCCCGCATTAAGGATAACGCGAAGGATAACGCGGGCACCCGCCGCCCGCGATCCGGGCGCGGCCCGGCATCGGGGAGGCGCGGGACGCCGCCCCGCGCCGCGGCGCCGCGTTCACAAAACTTTACATGCGGCCGCGAGAGGCGAAACCTGCCCGCGTCATGGTCCGGCCTGACGACGCGCTTCGCGTCAAGGGAGACACCACGATGAGCAACGGTGCGATGAACGGCCCCGCCGCGCAGGCGCCGGCCCCGCGGCGGATTCTGCGCCGGACCGCCCTGGCCCTCGGCCTCCTGCTCGCCGGTGGCACGGCCGGCCTCGCCGTCGCGATGGGCGGCGCCCCGGACGGCTTCGGCTTCCGGGATCCCGGCCAGCGCCTCGCGCGCCTGCAGTTCATGGCCCGGCGCGCGCTCGACTCGGTCGGGGCGACCTCGGACCAGGAGAACCGCATCCACGACATCATCGCCTCGGCCTCGGCCGCGCTGATGAAGGAGGGGCCCACGCACGAGGAGATGCGCCGGCGGCTCGCGGACCTCCTGAAGGCCCCGACCGTCGACCGGGCCGCCATCGAGGCCCTGCGCGCCGAGATGGTGCGCAGCGTCGATGCGCGCTCCAAGATCATCGCCGGGGCGCTCGTGGACGCCGCCGGACAGGTCAGCGCCGAGCAGCGCGCCAAGCTCGTCGACCGCGTCGCCAGCGCCATGGAGCAGCATCGCGGCTTCGGCCGCTGGCGGCATCCCTGGGGCGGGGAGGGCGGGCGTCCCGAGCGCGGGCCGGGCTGGCCCCAGTTCGGCGGAGCCGGCCCGCAGCCCGGCGGAGCCGGGCCGCAGCCCGGCGGAGCCGGGCCCGAGAGGAACTGACGGAGGCGCGACCGCCATGGCCGAGAGACTGCTCCTCATCGACGACGACCGGCGCCTCGCCGCGATGGTGGCGGAGTACCTCTCGGCCGAGGGCTACGCGGTCGCCTGCCAGCCCACGGCGCGGGAGGGCCACGACGCCCTCCGGCGCGAGCGCTTCGACGCCGTGATCCTCGACGTGATGCTGCCGGACGGCGACGGCTTCGAGCTCTGCCGCCAGATCCGCACCCACTCGCGGGTGCCGATCTTGATGCTGACCGCCAAGGGCGAGGACACCGACCGCATCATCGGCCTGGAGATCGGGGCCGACGATTACCTGCCCAAGCCCTTCAACCCGCGCGAGCTGCTCGCGCGCATCCGCGCCCTGCTGCGGCGCCAGCGCGCCCCGCAGGAGGCCCGGCTCGATTTCGGGCGGCTGCAGATCGATCCCGGATCCCGGGTCGTGCGGCTCGACGGGGTGGAGCGGCGGCTCACCAGCCACCAGTTCGACCTCCTCCTCGCCTTCGCGACCCATGCCGGGCGGGTGCTCAGCCGCGAGCGGCTGATGGACCTCGTCAAGGGCGAGGATCTCGACGCCTTCGACCGCTCCATCGACGTGCACGTCTCGCGCCTGCGGGCGCTGATCGAGGACGATCCCCGCCACCCGCGCCGCCTCCTCACCATCCGGGGCGCCGGCTACGTCTTCGCCCGCGAGCAGGATGCCGAGCGGTGAGGTCGGTCCGGCGGCGCCTGTTCTGGAAGATCTACCTGACCCTGCTGGCGAGCCTGGTCGGGGCCGCCATCGCCATGGCGGGCCTGTGGTGGATGCTCGGCGAATCGCCCCACAAGCGCTGGGAGGCGCTGGAGACCCACATCGCCCACGAGGCCGTGGCCCTCGCGGGTCCTCCCGCCGAGGCCGAGCCGGCGGTGCGGCGCCTCAGCGGGCTGTTCGGGGCGGACGCGGCGCTCTACGACCGCGGCGGCGCCTTGCTCGCGGCGCGCGGGACCCGCGCCGTCCTGCTCGGCGGGGAGGCGACCGGGCCGCCGGTGCGCTGGGTGCTGCGCTCCGCGCTGCCGGACGGGCGGACCCTCCTGGTCAGCATCCATCCCTCGCCGAGCACGCGGATCGCCCGCATCGCCACCCTGACCCTGCTGGTCGCGGCCTTCGTGGCCCTCGCGGCCTTCCCGGTCACGGCGCGGCTGACCCGGCGGCTCGAGCGGCTGCGCGCCGGGGTGGCCCGTTGGGGGGAGGGCGACCTGCGCGCGCGGGTCGACGAGGGCGGCGGCGACGAGGTCGCGGCGGTGGCGCGCACCTTCAACCTCGCGGCGGGCCGGGTCGACGCGCTGCTCGCCGCGCAGCGCCGCCTCCTCGCCAATGCCAGCCACGAGCTGCGCTCGCCGCTGGCGCGGTTGCGGATGGCGGTCGATCTCTGGGCGGGCCGGCCCGAGGCGGCCCGGGCCGAGATCGTGCGCAACCTCGGCGAACTCGACACCCTGGTGGACGAGATCCTGCTGTCGAGCCGCCTCGACCACGCCGAGGCCGGGCTCGACCGGCGCGAGACCGTGGACCTGCTCGGCCTCGCCGCCGAGGAGGCGGCCCGGGTCGGGGCGGAGGTCGAGGGGGTGCCGGTGAGCGTGCGGGGCGACCCGGTCCTGCTGCGGCGCCTGCTGCGCAACCTCCTGGAGAACGGCGCCGCCCACGGGGCGCCGCCGGTCCGGGTGCGGGCCGAGCCGTCGGGCGCGCGCGCCCGGCTCGTGGTGAGCGATCACGGCCCCGGCATCCCGGCCGCCGAGCGCGAGCGGGTCTTCGAGCCCTTCTACCGCCCGCGGGGCCGCCGGGAGGAGGCGGGCGGCTGGGGCCTCGGCCTCTCGCTCGTGCGGCAGATCGCGCAGCGCCACGGCGGCCTCGCCCTCTGCGAGGGCGCGGAGGCCGGGGGCAGCCGGTTCGTGGTGGACCTGCCGCGGGCGCCCTGAGGCCGGCTCGGGCGGGCCGGGCGGGGAGGGGGTCAGGCCCGGGCCGCGCCGACCCGGTAGCGCGCCGCCGGCTCCGCGCGGGACAGGTTCGGCAGCAGGGCCTGCCGGGCCGCCTCGTAGGCCTGCCACTGGGCGGCGTCGGGCAGGGACGGGATGGTGACCACTTCGCCCGCGTCGAGGCCGGCCAGGGCGGCATCGACCAAGTCGGCGGCGCGCATCACGATCTCGCCCGGCAGGTGCTCGACCGGCACGCCCGCGAGGCCCCAGAACGCGGTCGCGGTGGCGCCGGGCAGCACGGCCTGGACGCGCAGGCCCTTGCCGGCGAGTTCGTGGTGCAGGGACTGGCTGAAGGCGAGGACGAAGGCCTTGGCGCCGCCGTAGACGCCGTTCAGCACCTCCGGCCCGATCGCGACGCTCGAGGCGATGTTCACGATCGTGCCGCGGCCGCGCGCCGCGAAGGCCGGCGCCGCCGCGTAGGTCAGGCGCATCAGCGCGGTCACGTCGAGGTCGATCAGCCTCTCCATCGCGTCGACGTCCGAGGCGAGGAGCGGCGCGGTGGCGCCGATGCCCGCATTGTTGACGAGCATCGTGAGGCTCGCGTCGCTGGCGGCGAGCCGCTCCACCGCGCGCAGGTCGGTCCGGTCGCCGAGATCGGCCGCCACCACCTCCACCGAGCGGCCGGTGCGGTCGGCGAGTCCGGCGGCGAGGTCGGCGAGCTTGGCCCGGTTGCGCGCCACCAGGACGAGGTCGTGGCCGCGGGCGGCGAGGCGGTCGGCGTAGATCGCGCCGATCCCCGAGGAGGCGCCGGTGACGAGGGCGGTGCCGAGGGACGAGAGGGTCATGGATCTGCTCCGTGGCGGGCGGCGCGGGGCCGCGTTCCGGTGAGCCGAGGAATACGCCCCCTGGCGCGCGTCTCATATGTCGTATATCCCTCGTTTCGGGACGGGGCGGAGGCAGCGTCGTGCGGGTCGGCTTCGTGATTTTCCCGGGCTTCCAGATGATGAGCCTGGCGGCGGGCTCGGTGTTCGAGTTCGCCAATCTCTGCGCCGGGGAGCGGGTCTACGACCTCGCGACCGTCTCCGAGGCGGGCGGCCCGGTGCCGAGCTCGACCGGCCTGGAGGTGAGCAGCCGCCCGATGCGGGACGAGGTCTTCGACACGCTGCTGGTCGGCGGCGGCGTCGACCTTCCACGGCCGAGCGCGGGCCTGCTGGCCTGGGTCGCGACCCGCCTGCCGGAGGTGCGCCGCCTCGGCGCGATCTGCACCGGCGCCTTCGTTCTCGCGCAGGCGGGTCTCCTCGACGGGCGGCGCGCGACGACGCACTGGCTCTTCGCCCGCACGCTCCAGGCCCGGTTCCCCGCCGTGCGGGTGGAGGAGGACCGCATCTTCATCGTCGACGGGCCGGTCTGGACCTCCGCCGGCATGACGGCGGGCGTCGACCTCGCCCTGGCGATGGTGGAGAAGGATCTCGGCGCCGAGATCGCCCGCTCGGTGGCGCGCAAGCTGGTGATGTATCACCGCCGGGCCGGCGGCCAGACGCAGCATTCGGAGCTGCTCGACCTCGCGCCGAAATCCGACCGGATCCAGGCCGCCCTGACCTTCGCGCGCCGCAACCTTCGGCGCGACCTCACCGTCGAGCAGCTCGCCGAGGCGGCGGCGCTGAGCCCCCGCCAGTTCAGCCGCGCCTTCCGGGCCGAGACCGGCCAGTCGCCCGCCAAGGCCGTGGAGCAGCTGCGCGTCGAGGCGGCGCGGCTGATGCTGGAGCAGACGCGCCACCCGGTCGAGACGGTCGCCCGCGAGGCGGGCTTCTCCGATCCCGAGCGGATGCGCCGGGCCTTCCTGCGCGCCTTCGGCCAGCCGCCCCAGGCCCTGCGCCGCGTCGCCCGCGCGGCGGCGTGAGGGGAGGGCGCCCGCGCGGGGCCGGCCAGGGAAGGGGGCCATCGCCCGTGCGAGGAATCGGCTGCGTCCTGCCGGAAACCCGCAGTCGCATGTCGGGCCGGCTTCCCCAATGCCTAGCGAGGATGTCCGAATATTTCGCCGCTGCGCAGACGAGAATCGTCTTGCACTCGGATGCGGCGGCGCCGAGAGGCTGTTATGGCCCGCACAACACCTGTCCTCAATTCATAAGGTCCTCCAGAAGAGGCGGCACGTCCCTCGGCTCCGCGATGGCCCCGATCTCGCCGCCGCGCGCGCCCGCGCTCCGCGATTCTGGTGGCGGCCGGAGGGGCGGATTTCCTGGAAGGCGAACTCGGCCGCCTGGAGGAGGCCTATCGCCGTGCGGCCCTGCGCCACCTGCAGCTCACGCATGACCGGGTCGATGCCCTCGGGGACATCCAGACCGAGCCGCCCGTCCACGGCGGCCTGACCGCCTTCGGCGCGGAAGTGATCCGCCATTGCGAGGCGCTCGGCGTGATCGTCGATGTGGCGCATGGGACCGGGAGCCTCGTGCGCCGGGCGGCCGAGGTCGCCCGCAAGCCCCTCGTTCCGTCGCACGCCTCGCTGGCGATGGATCCGACGCGCCGCATCACGCCGCATCACGCCCGGATCGTGGCCGGGACGGGCGGGGTCGTCGGCATCTGGCCGCCGGCGCGCGTGTTTCAGGACCTGGCGGCGCTGGCGGAGGGCATCGCCCGCATGGCGGAGGTGGTCGGTCCCGCCCATGTCGGGCTCGGCTCGGACATGATGGGACTGGTGGGGCCGAGCGCCCTGCCGGACTGCGCGCGACTCCCGGATCTCGCCGCCCACCTCCTGCGGCGCTTCACGCCCGACGAGACCGTCGGCATCCTGGGTGGGAATTATTGGCGGGTGGCTCGGGCCTGCCTCGCGGCCTGACGCCTCATCCCCCATCCGCTTGATCCCTTCGGGACGGCGGCTTCGGGCTTCGCTCAGGCGCCGCGCGGGCGCGTGATCCGGGATCCGCCGTGATCGACCGGATCCCGGATTACTCCTACGCGGCCGCCCGCCCGCGCCCGAGCGGGGCGAGCCGCGCCTGGAGCGCCTCCTTCTCGCGCCGCGCGGCCGCGAGGGCGCGCCGCAGGTGGCGGATCTCCTCGTGCAGGTAGCCGGCATCGACCGCCATCTCGACGCAGTGGTCCTGGGCCTCGGCGAGTTGCCGGCGCAGGTCGGCCAGGTCGGCGACGAGTTCCAGGAGCACCAGGGTGGGATCGGGCATCGCGACCTCCGCGCAACGGCATCACGGGCCGGGACGGGCCCGGCACCGCCCGGCATCCGCGCCGTCCGCCTAACGGAGTCTTACCGAAACCCGCGGTATCGGGCCGGGCGCGGCAACGCCTTCGCAAGCGCCCCGCACGCGCTGTGGACGGCGCGGGCGCGCCGCTCAGCGGGTCCGCGCCTCGCCCTCCGGCTCGTCCCCCAGGGCGATCCGCGCGAGGCCCGAGAGCGGGTCGACGAGGGTGAGGTGGTCGTGGACGACGCGCACCCCGGGCACGCCCTCGGCGGCGGCGCGGATCGCCGGCCGCTGGCGCTCGTCGGTCAGCGCCCCGCGCAGGGTGACGGCGCCGTCCTCCACCGCGACGTCGATCAACTCCAGCGGGATCACGCCCGCATCCAGGCAGGCCGCCTCCACGTCGGTGCGGATCGCCGCGTCCTCCCGGGGCGGCGCCTCGCGGGCGGCCCGCAGGGCGTCGTGCAGGGCGCGCAGGAGATCCGCCCGGGTCACGATCCCGACGAGCCGCCCGTCCTCGACGATCGGCACGCGCCGGATGCGCCGGCGCGCCATCAGCCCGACGATGTCGTCGAGGGGCGTCTCGGGCGAGGCGGTGACGACCTCGCGGGTCATCGCGTCGCCCACCCGGTGCCCGCATTCCCGGGCATAGGCGGCGGCCAGCCGGCCCGGGCTGAGCAGGTAGCGGATCCAGGCGGGATGCGGGCGCGCGGTGCCGATCTCCCGGCGCGCCACCAGGTCGCCCTCGGTCACGATGCCGACGAGGCGGCCCGCCGCGTCGAGGATCGGCAGGCCGCTGATCCGCTTCTCCAGCATCAGGGCGGCCGCCAGTTCGAGCGAGAGGTCGGCCCGCCCGCACGTCACCTGCGTGGTCATGATCTCGCGCGCGCGCATCCGTATCCTCCCGCTTCCCTCGCCGTGTCCCCCGCCCGCGGGGATCCTCGGGACCGAGATTAGGCGCGGCCCGCGTCCGGCGGCCTGATCCAGATCAGGCCGCCCTCCGGAACGGACCGGCTTTGCGCGGGATCAAGGCCCGGACGAGGGGAGGGGGCATCCTCGTCCGGCGGCCGGGGAGGTCCGGCCGCCCCGTGCCCGGAGATCTCGCCGCCATGCTCGACGCCCTCAGGAGCCTCCTCGTCGGGATCACCGAGGGGGCCGGCGTGCAGACCCCCTCGGCGGCCCTCGCCTACGGCCTGTCCCTGGCCCGGGAGGCCGGGGCGCACCTGACCGTGCAGGCGATGACGGTCGAGATCGTCGTGCCGAATGCCTGGATCAGCGGCTTCGCGGCCGCCCTCGCCGAGACCGAGAACGCGCGCCTGCGCGGCCTCGCCTGGGCCGCCGCGGAGGCGGCCCGGGCCGAGGCGGCGGCGGCGGGCCTGCGCTGCACGGCCCGCGCCCAGGCGCTCGGCGCCGCCGACCTCTTCGCCCTGCTCGCCGCCCGGGCGCGCGTCAACGACCTCACGCTCCTCGATGCCGAGCCGAGCCTGCTCGCCACCCAGCGGGGCCTGATCGAGGACCTGATCCTCTACGGCGGCGGCCCGCTCCTGGTCGTCCCGCCCGGCTGGACGGAGTTCCGCGCCGCGCGGGCCGTGGTCGCCTGGGACGGCAGCGCCGCGGCCTCCCGCGCGCTGCGCGACGCGCTGCCCCTGCTGCGCCAGGCCCGTGACGTCCACGTCGTCACCGTGACGGCGCCGGGCCGGTCCGACGAGGCCGTGCCGGGCGCGGAGGTCGGCCCCTTCCTGGCGCGGCACGGCGTCGCCGCGACCCTGGTCGACCTGCCCGGGGAGGACGGCGTCGCCGGGACGCTGCGCCGGCACGCGGTCGAGGCGCGGGCCGACCTCCTGGTGATGGGCGGCTTCGTCCATGCCCGCCTGCGCGAGATGGTGCTCGGCGGCGTCACCGCCGCCCTGCTCACGGACTGCCCCGTGCCCCTGCTCCTCGCGCACTGATTGACCGCACCCGAACCGTGATCCACGTCAATGACGAGCCGGCCCGGCTGGTGAAACTCCCGGTTGAGGCCGGGCGCGACCGCCGGCCGCGACGCGGAGCGATGCGATGACGGGAACGGCGGGAACGACGCGGGCGACGGCTTCGGTGCGGGGCAGGGACGGGTCCGTGCCCGGGCCCCTCGCCCCGCACGACCTCGCCGGCCTCGACGCCTACTGGAGGGCGGCGAACTACCTCTCGGTCGGGCAGATCTACCTGATGGAGAACCCGCTGCTGCGCGAGCCGCTGACGCCCGCGCAGGTGAAGCCGCGGCTCCTCGGCCACTGGGGCACCACGCCGGGGCTGAACTTCATCTACGCCCACCTGAACCGGGTGATCCGCGCGCGCGACCTCGACATGATCGCGGTCTGGGGCCCGGGCCACGGCGCGCCGGGGCTGGTGGCCAACGCCTACCTGGAGGGCACCTACAGCGAGATCTACCCGGACGTCGCCCAGGACGAGGCCGGGATGGCCCGCCTGTTCCGGCAATTCTCCTTCCCGGGCGGGATCCCGAGCCACGCCTCGCCGGAGCTGCCCGGCTCGATCCACGAGGGCGGCGAGCTCGGCTACTCCCTCGTCCACGCCTTCGGGGCCGCCCTCGACAATCCCGACCTGATCGTCGCCTGCGTGGTGGGCGACGGCGAGGCCGAGACCGGGGCGCTCGCCGCCTCCTGGCACTCGGCGAAGTTCCTCGACCCGCGCCACGACGGCACCGTCCTGCCGATCCTCCACCTCAACGGCTACAAGATCGCCAACCCGACCATCCTCGCCCGCATGCCCGAGGCGGAGCTGAGGAGCCTCCTCGTCGGCTACGGCTACGACCCGATCATGGTGGCGGGCGACGAGCCCGCCCCGATGCACCAGGCCATGGCGGCGGCCCTCGACGACGCCCTCGACCGCATCGCGCGGATCCGGCACGAGGCCGCGGCGGAGCGCCCGCGCTGGCCCATGATCGTGCTGAGGAGCCCGAAGGGCTGGACCGGCCCGGCGCAGGTCGACGGCAAGCCCGTGGAGGGGACCTGGCGCGCCCACCAAGTCCCGGTGGCGGCGATCCGCGACAACCCCGAGCACCTCGCGATCCTCGACGCGTGGCTGCGCTCCTACGCGCCGGAGACGCTGTTCGACGCGGCCGGGCGCCTGCGGCCCGACCTCGCCGCCCTGGCGCCGCGCGGCGAGCGGCGGCTCTCGGCCAACCCGCAGGCCAATGGCGGGCGCCACCCCAAGCCCCTGCGCCGGCCGCCCCTCGCGCAGCACGCGATCCCAGTCCCGGCGCCGGGCGCCACGGAGGCGGAGGCGACGCGGGTGCTCGGCGGCTACTTGCGCGACCTCCTCTCCCTCAACGCCGAGGCCCGCAACCTGCGCATCATGGGGCCGGACGAGACCGCCTCGAACCGCCTCGACGCGGTGTTCGGGGTGACGGACCGCGCCTGGCAGGAGCGGATCCTGCCCGGCGACGAGCATCTCGGCCGCTTCGGGCGGGTGATGGAGGTGCTGAGCGAGCAGCTCTGCGAGGGCTGGCTCGAAGGCTACCTGCTCACCGGCCGCCACGGCCTGTTCGCGAGCTACGAGGCCTTCATCCACGTCGTCGACTCGATGGTGAACCAGCACGCCAAGTGGCTGAAATCGGCCCGGGCGCTGCCCTGGCGGCGGCCGGTGCCGTCGCTCAACCTGCTGCTCTCGTCCCACGTCTGGCGCCAGGACCACAACGGATTCAGCCACCAGGACCCGGGCTTCATCGACTTCATCGCCAACAAGCGGGGCGACACCGCGCGGGTCTACCTGCCGCCGGACGCCAACACCCTGCTGTGGGTGGCGGATCACTGTCTGGGCACGCACGACCGCATCAACGTCATCGTGGCCGGCAAGCAGCCGGCGCCGCAATGGTTCTCCCCCGAGGCGGCGGCGCGCCACTGCGAGGCCGGGCTCGGCGTCCTCGACTTCGCCTCGACGGAGGGGCAGGGGGAGCCGGACGTGGTGATGGCCTGCGCCGGGGACGTGCCCACGATGGAGACGCTCGCGGCGGTGGACGCGCTCCGCCGCGCGGTGCCCGACCTCGCCATCCGCGTCGTCAACGTCGTCGACCTGATGACCCTGGCCTCGCCCGACGCGCACGAGCACGGCATCGACGACGCGGCCTTCGACGGGATCTTCACCCGGGACCGGCCGGTGATCTTCGCCTATCACGGCTATCCCTGGCTGATCCACCGGCTCACCTACAAGCGGACGAACCACGCGAACTTCCACGTCCACGGCTTCATCGAGGAGGGGACGACGACGACCCCCTTCGACATGGCGGTGATGAACCGCCTCGACCGCCACCACCTCGCCATCGCGGCCCTGCGCCGCGTCCCGCGCCTCGGCGCCCGGGCGGGCCGGGTCGAGCGCGCCCTGCGGGAGCGGCTCGCCATCCACCGCGAGCACGTCTGCCGGACCGGGGAGGATCTGCCCGAGATCCGCGACTGGCGCTGGGGGGAGGGGGAATGGCCGCCGGCCGCCTCCGCGGATCCGTCCCGCGAGGAGGATGCGGATCCGCGCGACCTCGAGGCGGGCTGGCAATTCATGAGCTGAGGCGGCGGGGCGCGGCCCGGCGCGCGAGGCGCCCGGGCCGCGCCCCGGGAGGATCAATCCACCGCGACCATCACGTCCGACGCCTTCACCACCGCGTAGGCGTCGCCGCCGGCCGCCAGGGCGAGCGCGTCGACGGATTCGTTCGTGATCGAGGCGGTCACGATCTGGCCGGGCGCGATCTCGATCTTGACGTGCGCCGTCGTGGCGCCCTTCTCGACCGAGACCACCTTGCCCTTCAGGACGTTGCGTGCACTGATCTTCATGTTGCCTCCAGGACGGGATCCGGGGGGAACCCTCCGGCGCGACGTTACCGCACCGCCGGATCGCAGCATAGACGGTTCGTCGGCGGCGCGAAATCTTTCGTTACTCTGGGTCATGGGACCGAGATGCGGCGGCGTGCCGAGGTGACCCGCCCGGCCGTCCCGGCCGGGCGCCCCGCCGAACCGCGCGACATCTTCGCGCCCCTCAGCCGAACTTGAACAGCACCCCGAAGCCGCCGCGGGGATAGTTCCACTCGATCTCCCCGGACGGCTCGCACAGCACCCGGCAGGTGCCGCACTCGAAGCAGCCGTCCGGCACCACCTCGACCTGCCCGCCGTCGCTCAGGCTGTAGCAGCCCGCGGGGCAGAGCCGCGTCATGGCGAGCAGGTTGGGCGACGGCTCGACGTGGGGCGCGATGCGGATGTGGGGGCGCCCCACATCCACCACGTAGCGGTTCTGGTAGAGCTTCTCTTCGACGCGCGCGGTCATGACGGGCCTCCGGTGATGCGGTGGATGGGGTGGCGCCCGCTCAGCGCCACGCGCGGGCGACGCGCACGGCGTCGCCGATCAGCCCCGGCAGGGAGCGCCGGCGCACGACGCTGCGCCAGGTCGCGCGCTCCTTCTCGCGCTTGGGCACGCCGTCGACGCGCAGGAAGTTCTGCGCCGCCTTCGACATCAGCTCCGGGTAGGTGAGGAAGAAGTTCTTGGAATGGGTATGCAGCAGGGCCGGCATATCCTTGTACTTCTTCATGTCCTTCATCACGAAAGACTCCTCGACCATCTTGCGGTAGAGGGCGAGGTTGGCGGCGGTCGGGGGAAGGCGCCGGCTCTTGAGCTGGAAGATGGCCTCGGCGGCGAGCCGCCCGGTGGTCATCGCGAGGTTCGAGCCCTCGCGGTGGATGGCGTTGTTGAACTGCGCGGCGTCGCCGACCACGACCCAGCCGTCGCCGCAGAGCTGCGGGATCGCCCTGTAGCCGCCCTCCGGGATCAGGTGGGCGGCGTATTCCTTCACCTCGGCCCCGGCGAGCAGCGGGGCCACCGAGGGGTGCTTCTTGAAGGCGTCGAGCAGCCCGTAGGGCGTCTCGGCCCCGTCGCGGTAGTCGGAGACGAGGCAGCCGAGGCCGACCGACAGGCTCTCCTTGTTGGTGTACAGGAAGGCCATCCCGGTCATGCCGCGGGAGATCGTGCCGATCGCCTCGATCACGACGCCCTCATCCTCCCGCAGGTTGAAGCGGGCGTCGATCGTCTCGGCGGGCAGGAAGTGCATCTCCTTGACGGCGAGCGCGACGTGGTCTGGGCGCGGGATCGGCCGCAGGCCGGTCCGCGAGCCGAGGAGCCCGTTGACGCCCTCGGCCAGCACCACCACGTCCGCGTGGACGACGCCCCCGCCCCGGTCCGTGCGCACCCCGATCACCCGGCCCGAGGGGTCGCGGATCAGCTCGGTCGCGGTCGTCTCGCAGAGCAGCGTCGCGCCCGCCTCCTGCACCTGGCGCGAGAACCAGCGGTCGAACTGGGTGCGGATGATCGTGTAGCGGTTCGGCTTCTCCTCGTTGAAGTCGTCGGAGCGATAGTGCATGCCGACATGCGAGGTGCCGTCCATGATCCAGAGGCGCTGCTCCAGCACGTGGCGCTCGAGCGGCGCGTCCTCGCGGAAGTTCGGGACGAGCTGCTCCAGCATGTCGGCGTACAGGATGGCGCCCTGGACGTTCTTGGAGCCGGCGGTCTCGCCGCGCTCCAGCTGCAGCACCTTGAGGCCGCGCTTGGCCAGGGTGAGCGCGCAGGCGTTGCCGGACATGCCGGCACCCACCACGATGGCGTCGAAGGTCTCTACGGTCATGGCGGGGCTCCTCAGCCGGCGAGTCGGTCGCGGGAATGGGGCGAGAGGCGCCGCCGGAAGGCCTCGGTCAGCGCCGGCAGCAGCCGGATCGCGTCGGCCACGACGCCCAGATGGGCGAAGTCGAAGATCGGCGCGTTGGGATCGGTGTTGATGGCGACGATGAGGTCGGCGCCCTCGACCCCGACCCGGTGCTGGATCGCGCCCGAGATGCCGGCCGCGATGTAGAGCTTCGGGCGGATCGTCTTGCCGGTCTGCCCGATCTGGCGGTCGGAGGTGATCCAGCCCTTCTGCACGAGGGGCCGGGAGCCGCCGAACTCGGCTCCGAGCGCCAGCGCGAGGTTGCGCACGAGCTGGAAATTCTCGGCTGATTGCAGGCCGAGCCCGCCCGCCACCACCACGTCCGCGTAGGCGAGGTTGGCCCTGGAGGCGTCCCGGTCGGCCACGAAGGACAGGACCTTGGTGACGATGTCCGCCTCCGCTATGGCGAGGCCGCGGGCGATGACCGGGCCGACCGGCCGCTCGACCCGCGCGGGCATCGGCATCACCCGCGGGCGCACGGTCGCCATCTGGGGCCGGTAGTTCAGGGTGTAGATCGTGCAGAGCAGCGAGCCGCCGAAGGTCGGCCGGGTCGCGCCGAGCGACTTGTCGGCGTCGACGTCGAGCTCGGTGCAGTCGGCGGTGAGGCCGGTGAGCAGGGTCGTGGCGACCGAGCCCGCGAGGTCGCGCCCGAGCGTGGTGGCGCCCAGCAGCAGGATCTCGGGCTTGTAGGCGTCGACGAGGTCGGTCAGCGCCTTCGTGTAGGGCTCGGTGCGGTAATGGGCGAGGACCGGATCCTCGCAGAGATAGACCCGGTCGGCGCCGTAGCAGAAGGCCTCCGCCACCGCCGCGCGGGTGCCGCTCTCGGGTGCACCGATCACCACCCCGGCGAGCGAGACGCCGAGCTTGTCGGCGAGGCGCCGCCCGGCCCCCATCAGCTCCCAGGAGACCGGGTGGACCTGGCCCCGCTCCAGTTCCACGAACACCCAGACGTGCTGGTAGGCCCGGAAATGCTCCGGGAGCTCCTTCTTCGTCCCGGCGCGGCCGCCGGCCGCCGGTTTCGACTCGGGCTTGGCTTGGCTCATGGCGTCCTCCTGTCACTGGCCGGCCGCGAGGCGGGCGAGGTCGTCTTCGAGGCCGGGGCTGCGGGCGAACAGCGCCTCGATCAGCCCCTCGGCGAGGCCCGCCGCGTCGCGCCCGTGGGTCGGCACCAGGGCGGCCTTCTCCGCCCGGGACGCGGGCGCGAAGACGCGCTTGACGACCGTGGGCGAGCCGCGCAGGCCGCAGCGCGCGATGTCGGCGATGCCGGCCTCCCTGGCGCTCCAGGTCACGATCTCGGCCCGGGCGGCGCGCAGGGCCTCCGCGAGGCTGCCGCGCCGCATCTCGTTGATCCCCTCCAGCACCGTCACGAGGCAGGGCAGGCGGGTCCGCAGCACCTGCACGCCGCCCTCGGCGCGCCGCTCCACCGTGACGGAGCGGGCCGAAAGGTCGAGTTCCGCGATCCGCGCCACGTAGGTGAGCTGCGTCAGGTTCAGGCGCTTGGCGATGCCGGGGCCGACCTGCGCGGTGTCCCCGTCGATCGTCTGCTTGCCGGTGAAGACGATGTCGGGCGGCCCCCAGGTCGCGCCGATCCGGCCGATCGCGGTCGCGAGCGCGAAGCTCGTCGCCAGCGTGTCGGAGCCCGCGAAGACGCGGTCGGTGAGCAGCACCGCCCGGTCCGCCCCGAAGCCCAGGGCCTTGCGCAGGGAATCCGCCGCCATGGGCGGCCCCATGGTCAGCACCGTCACCTCGCCGCCGTGGCGGTCGCGCAGCCGCAGGGCCGCTTCGAGCGCGAACAGGTCGTAGGGATTGATGATCGTCGGCACGCCCTGCCGCATGATCGTGTTCGTCACCGGATGCACCCGGATCTGTCCGGAATCCGGCACTTGCTTGATGCAGACCACGCTGTGCATGTCGCTCACCCTGCTGGAAGCGCGGCGAGATCGCCGACTCCACTGTCTTCCTCTCGACGTTGAGGCATTCGCCGTGCCAGGCCGGATGATCGGCCTGGGTCTTCGCTTTCAATGACTTGGAGCGTCACCTGGGGACACTTGGAGCGTCGCTCGGATGATCGCTCGGATGTGGGTGTCGGATCGGTGTCGGCTTGCCGACACGGTGAGTCAGGATTGCGTCAGGGGGTGCAGGATGTCGGCCAGGGGCACGAAGGCGCCCCGCGCCGGCGGGCGCTCGGGATCGTGCTCCCTGAGCACCTTGAAGACCCGCTCGGCGAGCGGGGTCGAGGTCGCGAAATCCCGGTAGGCGCGCTCCAGCGTGTCGCGGGCGGCGCGCCGGACGGCGTCGTCGTCGAGCCCCGCGAAGGAGGTGGTGGCGAGGTACTGGCCCATCCGCTTGAGGATGTGCAGGCGCGCGACGCGCAGCACCTCGGGCGCGTAGGGCAGGTCGAGGACCTGGAAGAACTCCTCGGCGCTCGACAGGGCGGCGAGGCGGTCGAGGCAGGGCGACGACATGGGAGTCTCCTCGGAGGGGATCAGGTCGGGTCGGACGGCTCGGCGGCGGGCGCCGGCGCGGCCGCGAGACGGGTTTCCAGGCGCTCGATCCGGGCCGCGAGGGCGACCAGGGCGGCGCCGAGGGGATCGGGCAGGCGGTGATGCTCCAGGTCGATGCGCCCGTCGGCGCGCGGGCGGCCCGCACGGGCCGCGGCGACGAGGCGGCCCGGCACGCCGACCACGGTCATGCCGGCCGGCACGTCCGTGATCACCACCGAGTTGGCCCCGACCCGGGCCCCGGCGCCGACCTCGACCGGCCCGAGGATCTTGGCGCCCGCGCCGACCAGGACGCCGTCGCCGAGGGTCGGGTGGCGCTTGCCGGGCGTCCAGGAGGTGCCCCCGAGCGTGACGCCGTGGTAGAGCGTGACGTCGTCCCCGATCACCGCGGTCTCGCCGACCACCACGCCGGCGCCGTGGTCGATGAAGAAGCGCCGCCCGATCCGGGCGCCCGGATGGATGTCCACGTTGGCGACGAGGCGGGCCGCCCAGGAGACGAGCCGGGCCGCGTACTTGAGGCCGCCGCGCCAGAGCCGGTGGGCGAGGCGGTGCAGGATCACCGCGTGCACCCCCGGATAGGTGGTGACGATCTCGACGAGGTGGCGCGCCGCCGGGTCGCGCGAGCGGACGCAGGCGACGTCCTCGGCGATCTGCCGCCAGAGCGGCGGCTCCCGGGCGGCCGTCCCGGCCCGGGCGCCGGCGCATTCGGATCCCGCTCCGGGGGCCGCCCCGGCGGGGAGGGGAGGCGCCCGCCGCGCCGCCTGCGCCGCGGAGGCGCGGGCGAGGCGCCCGAGCTCCGCGATCTGAAGCGCCCGCAGCCGGCGCGCGCGCGATCCCATGATCATCGCTCAGCTCCCCGCGGCGGCGAAGCGCGGCAGCGGCCGCGCGCTCATCAGGCACTCGTCGTGGAGGCGCCGCAGCAGGCCCGGCGGCACCGCCGCCTTGGTGCGCACCGCCGCCGCCCGGACCCGTTCCAGGAGGTCGCGGGCGACCTCCGCGTCGAGGCTGCGCCCCTGCGCCGCGAGGGCGCTGGCGAGCGCCGCCACCCCCGAATGCTTGCCGATCACGATGCGGTGGCTGCGCCCGAGCATCCCGGGATCGAGCGCCTCGTAGGTCGCCCGGTCCCGCAGCAGCCCGGCGACGTGGATGCCGGATTCGTGGGTGAAGATGTCCTCGCCCACGATGGCCTTGCCGCGCGGCAGGGGACGCTCGGCCGCCGCCGCGACGGCGGCGGCGAGCGGGCGCAGCGCGCGAAGGTCGATCCCGGTCGGCCCCTGGCCGAACCGCGCCAGCGCCACCGCCACCTCCTCCAGGGCGGCATTGCCGGCCCGCTCGCCGAGCCCCGTCACGGTGACGCTGGCGTGGCGCGCCCCCGCCCGCAGCGCCGCCAGCGTGTTGGCGGTGGCGAGGCCGAGATAGTCGTGGGCGTGGAATTCGAGGGCGAGGTCGGTGGCCGCGGCGAGGCGCCGGACCAGGGCGTCGGCGGCGAAGGGATCGAGCACGCCGAGCGTGTCGGCGAGGCGCAGGCGCTCGGCGCCCGCCGCCCGCGCCGCTTCGGCGACGCGGCAGAGGAAGTCGGGATCGGCGCGCGAGGCGTCCTCGGCGCCGACCGCCACCGCGAGGCCGAGGCGCCGCGCGCGCGCCACCGTCGCGGCGACCGCGTCGAGGGCGAAGGCGCGGTCGCGGCCGAGCTTGCCGCGCAGCTGGGCGTCCGAGACCGGGATCGAGTGGTTGACCGCCGGCACGCCCGCGGCGACCGCGGCGAGGAGGTCGTCCTCGCGCATCCGGCACCACGCGATCACCCGCAGGGGCAGCCGCAGCGAGACGATGGAGCGGATCGTCTCGATCTCGTCCTCGCCCATGGCCGGCGTGCCGGCCTCGATCTCCGGGACCCCGGCCGCCGCGAGGGCCTCGGCGATCTCGATCTTCTCGCGGCGGGTGAAGGCGACGCCCGGGGCCTGCTCGCCGTCGCGCAGGGTGGTGTCGTTGAGGAACACGGTCCGGGCGGAGGGCGGCCCGGACGGTGCGGGGGGAGGGGAGGCGGAGGACGGTTCCGGCATGGCGCGCTCCGGGTGGGGGGACGGGGGCCTGGAGCGGGCGCGTCCGGGGGACCCGCGACCCGCTCCAAGTCGCGGTGTCTTGGTCTCGGTGTCTTGGTCTCGGTGCCTTCGGCATTTCCCTCGCCGCGGCGGCGGGGTGCCGGGCGTCAGGCGTAGACGGGATTGAAGGACGCGGCCTCGCTTCCCGTCCCGCTCCAGAACGGGGACAGGTCGCGCAGCTTGCCGACGATGCCCGGCATGGCCTCGAGCACCCGGTCGACCTCCTCGCCCGTCGTCTCGCGCGAGAGCGAGAAGCGGATCGCCCCGTGCGCCGCCGTGGCGGGCACCTTCATGGCGCGCAGCACGTGGGAGGGTTCGAGCGAGCCCGAGGTGCAGGCCGAGCCCGAGGAGGCGGCGATCCCCGCCCGGTTGAGCAGGAGCAGGATGCCCTCGCCCTCGATATACGCGAAGGCGACGTTGGCGGTGTTGGGCAGGCGGTGATCCGGGTCGCCGGTGACGAAGCAGTGCGGGATGCGCTGCAGCAGGCCCTTCTCCAGCCGGTCGCGCAGGGCGCCGACCCGGATCGCGTCCGCGGCGAGCCCCTCCGCGGCGATCCGCGCCGCCGCGCCGAGGGCGACGATGCCCGGGATGTTCTCGGTGCCGGCGCGCCGGCCCCGCTCCTGGTGGCCGCCGCGCAGGAGCGGCCGGACGCGCAGGCCGCGCCGCAGGTAGAGCGCCCCGACGCCCTTCGGCGCGTGCAGCTTGTGGGCCGAGAGCGACAGCATGTCGATCGCCGTCGCCTTGAGGTCGATCGGCACCTTGCCCACCGCCTGCACCGCGTCGGTGTGGAACATCGCCCCGTGCGCCTTCGCCTCCTCGGCGAGGTCCGCGACCGGGAAGATCGTCCCGGTCTCGTTGTTGGCCCACATGATCGACACCACGGCGACCCGCTCCGACAGGGCCGCGCTGTAGGCCGCCCGGTCGAGCCGCCCCTTCCCGTCGACCGGGATGACGTGGACCTTGATGCCCCGGTTCTTCTCCAGGTGGCTGCACAGGGAGAGCACGGCCGGGTGCTCGACCGCGCTGGTGACGATCTCCCGCCGCCGCGGGCTCACCTCCAGGGCGGAGAGGATCGCGGTGTTGTCGCTCTCGGTGCCGCCCGAGGTGAAGACGATCTCGGAATCGTGGGCGGCGCCGAGCAGCGCCTGGACCTCGCCCCGCGCCGCCCGCACGGCCCCGCCCACCGCCGCCCCGAAGGCGTGCATGGAGGAGGCGTTGCCGAAATGCTCGGTGAGGAACGGGAGCATGGCCTCCACGACCCGGGAATCGACCCGGGTGGTGGCGTTGTTGTCGAGATAGGCCGTGGTGTGGGTCGCGGTCATGGTCGCCTCCGGGCGGTCTGGGGCTACTTCACCGGGACGACCCGGAGCGGGAGGCCGAGGGCCTCGATCAGGCGCTGCTGCACGCCCGCCACGGTGACGCTCGCCATCTGGCAGCCGACGCAGGCGCCCGAGAGCCGCACGCTCACCACGGTGCCCTCCACCTCGACGAGTTCGCAGTCGCCCCCGTCGCGCTGGAGCACGGGCCGCAACGCCTCGATCGCCTTGTCGATCAGCCGGATGCGCTGCATCGGGGTGAGCGCGGCGGGCGCGAGCGGGCTCTGGGGCGAGGGGAACGCCCTGGTGCCGGCGCCCGGCGCCGCACTGGCGCCCGGCGCCGGGGATCCCCGAATGCCTGGGCGAGCCGGGGCTTGCTCTTCAGGCTGCGGGGATCCGCCGCCCCGATCCGGTAAGCGGCGCCCGCCGCGAGCAGGCCGGCCTCGACCATCTCCCGGTTGACGCGGGCGAGCGTGCCCTCGATCGCCTCGAAGCAGGTCAGGCAGCCGCCGCCCGCCTTGGTGTAGAAGGTGACCTGCTCGGGCGTGGTCAGGCCGTTGGCGCGCACCGCCCGCTCGATCATGCCCTCGTCGACGCCGAAGCACTTGCAGACGAGGGCGCCCTCCTCATGGTCGTCCTCGACCGTCTCGCCGCGGTAATGGGCGACCGCGGCCTGCAGCGCCTCGTAGCCCATCACCGAGCAGTGCATCTTCTCGGGCGGCAGGCCGCCGAGGAAATCCGCGATGTCCTGGTTGCTGATGGCCAGCGCCTCGTCGACCGTCTTGCCGATGACGATCTCGGTCAGCGCCGAGGAGGAGGCGATGGCCGAGCCGCAGCCGAAGGTCTGGAACTTGGCCTCGGTGATCACCTCCGTCTCCGGATCGACCTTGAGCATCAGCTTGAGCGCGTCGCCGCAGGCGATCGCCCCGACCTCGCCGACCGCGTTCGCCTCCGCGAGCAGGCCCGCATTCTTCGGATTGAAGAAGTAGTCCTTGACCTTGTCGGAATAGTCCCACATGGCGCGTCCTCCTCAGCCGAAGGACTTGCCGCAGGCGCATTTCGCCCCCGCATTCGGGTTCTCGAACACGAAGCCCGAAGTCTCGAGCGCCGTGACGAAGTCGATCCGCAGCCCCGAGACCAGGCTCTGCGAGCGGCCGTCGACGAAGAGCCGCACGCCGTCCTGCTCGACCACGAGGTCGCCGTCGCGGGCGCTGGATTCCAGCCCCATCATGTACTTGTACCCGGCGCAGCCGCCGGCCTCGACCATGATCCGCAGGCCGGTCGGTGTGCCCGGCGCCTGCGAGAGCGCGGTCTTTACCGCGGTGACCGCGTTGTCGGTGAGCGAGATCATGTCGGGATCCTCCGTGAGGGTCGGGTTCCGGCCCTCCGAGCGGCAATCCCCGTGCCATGACTTATACTGTTGAATTGTTTGGGTTTTCCCGGTCGCGAGCGCCGTGTCGCAAAGGCGACAAGTCCGACACTCGGTCGGATTGTCGCGGGGAGCCCGGCGGCCCGACGCGCGCGGGACGCCCGCCCGCCCGCCCGAGGCCGGGCGCCCCCTCCGCCACCCGCACGGCGAAGCGGCAGGCCGGCGCGCCCACGGCCTCGCAGGCGAACTCGACGACGCGGGTGCGCGGGTCGACGAGGTCCCGGAACAGGGACTCGAACACGGCGCCGCAATAGGCGCAGGCCGGCTCGCGGCTGGTGACGGACCGGCTCACCGGGCCGCCGGCGATGACCAGGGTGGGGAGGGGAGCCCAGGCGACCTCGAAGCGGCCCGCGCCCACGAACGTCCAGGCATGCCGGCCGATGGCCGCCAGGAGAACGCGCAGGGCGAGCCGGCGGGGCAGGAGCGCGAGCAGCACCCGCAGCGGGCGCGGGATGCGGTGCGCCAGGAGGTAGCGCCCCGTCAGCTCCCCGGCCTCGCGCCCGACCGCCCCCGCGAGGGTGGGGCCCAGCACCGCGTGCAGAGCGGCGTGGAGGCGCGCCACGTCCCCGTCCGGCACCATGGCCCGGGGCGGGTCCGCGAGGTGGTGGCGCAGGCCGGCGCGGGCGAAGACCGCGTCGCGCACGATCGGGCCGTGCCGCGTCGCGAGGGCCTCGGCGACGCGGGTGACGGCGTTCGGCCCGATGCGGGCGGCCGCCCCGGCCTCGGCCCTCACGGGGTCAGGCCTCGGCCCGCGGGCCGCCGCGCGTGAAGGCGACGCGGGGCGGCGGGGTCCCGTCCTGGTCCTCGGCCATCTGCTGCCGGCCGCCGCCGCAGGCCATCAGCTCGGCCGGGATCACCGCCTTCGAGCGGCGGTTCTGGGTGGTCTGCCACTCGATCGCGGTGTCGGCGGCGCGCCGGCGCGTCGCGTCGAAGCCGAAATCCACCGTCTTGCGGGATTGCGGGCCCCAGTACTCGACCTTGCCGAGGTCGTAGAACTTGCGCTCGAATCCCGCCTTCAGGAACGCCTTGAGGCAGCCCAGCAGGTAGCGGCGGCGCGCGCCGGATCCCGACCAGGGATAGGAGAACAGCGCCTTCCTGAAGTAGAACCGGCGGTAGTTGTTCATCACGCGGTCGAGCAGCTCGCCGCGGTCCATGGCCTGCGGCTTGATGATCGGCGTGACGAAATTGTACTTCTCGTAGTCGAAGATCTCGACTCTGTCGCCGAGGTCGCGGAACAGGTCCGAGAACGGCCAGGGCGTGTACATCGACCAGTTCGCGAGGTCGGGCGCCCAGTCGCGGGCCATCCGGTAGGTCTCCTCCAGCGTCTCCGCCGTCTCGTTCTCGAGCCCGACGATGAACTGGGCCTCCACGACGATGCCGGCCTCGCGAAGCAGCTGGATGGCCTTCTTGTTCTGGGCGACGGTGGTCTCCTTGTTGAAGAGGTCGAGCTTCAGCTGCGCCGCCGCCTCGGTGCCGAGCGAGACGTGGATCAGCCCCGCCCGCCGGTAGAGCGGCAGCACGTCCTCGTCGCGCAGGATGTCCGTCACCCGCGTGTTGATGCCCCACAGGATGTCGACCTCGCGCTCGATCAGCTCCTTGCAGAAGGCGATGAACTTCTTGCGGTTGATGGTCGGCTCCTCGTCGGCGAGGATGAAGAAGCCGACGCCGTATTTCTCCTTGAGCTCAACGATCTCGTCGACGACCTTCTTGGGGTCGCGGATGCGGTAGTCGCGCCAGAATTTCCACTGCGAGCAGAAGGAGCAGGTGAACGGGCAGCCGCGGGCCATGTTGGGGATGGCGACGCGAACGCCGAGGGGGATGTAGGTGTACTTTTCCCATTCGAGCACGCTCCAATCCGGGGACAGCGCGTCGATGGCCTTGACGGTGGGGGCGGCGGGGGTCGCGACGACGCGGCCCTCCTCCAGGTAGGCGAGGCCCCTGATCGCGGCGCGCGCGGCCGGCCAGCGTCCCTCGGCCACGGCGCGGGCGACCTCGACCATGATCTCCTCGCCCTCGCCCCGCACCACCGCGTCGATCCAGGGCGCCTCCGGCAGGACTTGGCCGTACATGAAGGTGGCGTGCACGCCGCCCAGCAGCGTCACGGCGCCGGGGCGGACCTCGCGGGCGATCTGGAGCACCCGCTCGGCCTTGTAGATCGAGGGCGTGATGGCGGTCGCCCCGACGATGTCGGGCGCGAGCGCGGCGATCCGGGCCCGCAGGACCTCGTCGTCGAGGTCGTTCGTCATGGCGTCGATGAAGTGGAGGTCGTCGAAGCCCGCCGCGCGCAGCGCCCCCGTGAGGTAGGCCACCCAGGCCGGAGGCCAGTTCCCCGCGATCTCGGCGCCGCCCGAATGGTAGTTGGGGTGAACGAAGAGGATGCGCATGGGTCGACACTCCCGAGTGTCAAGTTAGATTGACACATGCGCGCCGCCGCGATTTGCGCTGGATCAAGGCGGCCGGGATCCCGGCCCCGGCGCGGCCGGGCCGGACGCGGAATCGGGCGAACTCGCCGGCGCCCGCGGGAGCGCCGGACCCGCCCCGGGGCGCCCCCGCTCAGGCGCCCGGCGGCACCGCGTTCACCCACAGCACCACGGCCTCGTCGGTCTCCGAGGGATTGCCGTAGCGGTGGGGCCGCCGGCTGGCGAAGCGGAAGCTGTCGCCCGCGGCCAGGGACAGGGCCGCGTCCTCCACCCACAGCGCGAGCCGTCCCTCCAGGACCAGCCCCGCCTCCTCGCCGCCATGGGTCAGGGCCTCGTCGCCCGTGCTCGCGCCCGGCGCCAGCCGCATCAGGAACAGGCTGAGATGCCCGTCCGCCCCCGGCCGGGTGAGCAGCTGCTTGGCGATGCCGGAGCGCCACAGCGTCAGCTCCGCGCGCTCGTGCGGCCGGGTGACGATCGGCTCGGCGGGCCCGGGCGCCGCGCCGAACAGGCTCGCCAGCCCGACCTCCAGCAGGTCGGCGAGCTGCGTCAGCACCCGCAGGGACGGGGAGGACAGGCCGCGCTCGACCTGGCTCAGGAAGCCGATCGACAGGCCGGTGCGCGCCGCGATCGCCTTCAGCGACAGGCCGCGGGCCTGGCGCAGGGCGCGCAGGCGCCGGCCCATCGCGAGGTCGGCCGCCCGCTCGCCGGCCCGCGGCGCGGCCTGCCCGTTCCCTCGACCCGTCCCGGCCTGTTTCATGTGCGTGAAATCTGGTTGCGCTGCGCGGCGCATTATGCCCAGATGTTCACGTTCATGAAATCCGCCGCGGAAGCCCGCGCGACGGCGCGTCCGCCCCTCAGAGGAGCACCGAGATGAAGCGTCTCGTCCAGGCGGCCTGCGCGGCCCTCGCGCTCGCCCTCGCGGGGCCGGCCGGGGCCCAGACCGCCCTGAAGGTCGGCTCGACGCCGACCGGCATCCCCTTCACCTTCCTGGACACCAAGACCAACTCCATCCAGGGCGTCATGGTCGACGTCATCACGGCCGTCGGGCGCGAGGCCGGCTTCACGGTCCAGGTCGAGCCCCTGCAATTCTCCACCCTCATCGCCGCACTCAACGCCAAGAAGATCGACATCATCTCGGCCGCGATGTTCATCACGCCGCCCCGCAAGGAGGTGATCGACTTCTCCGCCCCGGTCTACACCTACGGCGAGGGGATGATCGTGGCGAAGGGCGACACCAAGGACTATACCGGCTTCGCCGACCTGAAGGGCGAGACGGTGGGGGCGCAGGTCGGCACCGCCTTCGTGGAGCCCCTCAAGAAATCCGGCCTGTTTTCCGAGGTGAAGATCTACGACACGATCCCCGACATCCTGCGCGACGTGAATTCCGGCCGGCTCAAGGCCGGCTTCGCGGACGGGCCGATCCTGGCCTACAACCTCAAGCTCGGCCTGTTCCCGAACGTGCGCCTGGTCGACAGCTACAAGCCGACCGTCGTCGGCTCGGTCGGGATCGGCCTGCGCAAGGAGGATAGGGACCTGCGGGAGAAGATCGACGCGGCCCTCGCCAGGATCAAGGAGAGCGGCGAACTCGCCCGGATCCTGGACAAGTGGGGTCTGAAGCCGTCCGCGAACCCGTCCTGAGCGGCCGGGCGCCATGGACAGCTTCCTGGCGGATGCCCGCGAGTTCGTTCCGATCCTGCTGCAGGGCGTGCAGCTGACGATCCTGATCACGCTCGGCTCCCTCGTGGTCTCGACCGTGCTCGGGCTCGTCTGGGCGATGATGCGGGTCTCGGGCGTGCGCTCCCTGGCCTTCGCGAGCGCGCTGTTCATCAACGTGATCCGGGGCATCCCGATCATCGTCCAGCTGTTCTACATCTACTTCGTGCTGCCGGATTTCGGCATCGCGCTCACGGCCGTGCAGGCGGGCGTGCTCGGGCTCGGGCTCGCCTACTCGGCCTACCACGCCGAGAATTTCCGGGCCGCCATCGAGGCGATCGACGGGGGCCAGATCGAGGCGGCCCAGACCATCGGCATGGGCTGGGGCCTCACCATGCGGCGCGTGGTGCTGCCGCAGGCCCTGCGCATCGCGCTGCCGCCCTACGGCAACGTCATGATCATGATGCTGAAGGATTCCTCGCAGGCCTCGACCATCACGGTCGCGGAACTCGCGCTTCAGGGCAAGCTGATCGCCTCGGCGACCTTCAAGAACACCAGCGTGTTCACCCTGGTGGCGCTGATGTACCTGGCGCTCAGCCTGCCCCTGATCCTGATCGTGCGGCACACCGAGAAGCGGGCGGGGCGGCGGTGATCGAGCTCGACGGCGTGCGCAAGGCCTACGGCGCGGTGCCGGTGCTCAAGGGCATCACGGCGCGGGTGGCGCGCGGCGAGGTGGTCTGCATCATCGGCCCCTCCGGCTCGGGCAAGTCGACGCTCCTGCGCTGCATCAACGGGCTCGAATCCTACGACGGCGGCGAGATCCGGGTGAACGGGCGCCGGGTCGACCGGGCGAGCCCCACGATCCGCGCCGTGCGCATCCAGGTCTCGATGGTGTTCCAGCGCTTCAACCTGTTCCCGCACCGCACCGCCCTGGAGAACGTGATCGAGGGGCCGGTCTACGTGAAGGGCGAGGACCGGGCCGAGGCGACGGAGCGCGGCCGCGCCCTGCTCGCCCGCGTCGGCCTGTCCGGCAAGGAGGAGGCCCGCCCGCCGCAGCTCTCGGGCGGGCAGCAGCAGCGGGTCGCCATCGCCCGCGCCCTCGCCATGCGGCCGGACGCGATCCTGTTCGACGAGCCGACCTCGGCGCTCGATCCGGAACTCGTCGGCGACGTGCTCGGGGTGATGCGCGGCCTCGCCGAGGACGGCATGACCATGCTGGTCGTCACCCACGAGATCGGCTTCGCCCGCGAGGTGGCCGACCGCGTCCTGTTCCTCGACCACGGACTCGTCGTGGAGGAGGGGGCGGCCCGCGCGGTGCTCACCGCGCCCGAGCATCCCCGCACCCGCGACTTCCTCCGCCGCGTCCTGCATCCCCTGTAGGCTTCGATGACCGAACCTTTCCCGCTCGCCCCCTCGCTCTGGGCCGCCACCGCCGCGCCCGCCCCCGCGACGGCGCCCCTCGCCGCCTCGGGGCGGGCCGACGTGGCGGTGATCGGGGCGGGCTATGCCGGCCTCTCGACCGCCCTGCACCTCGCCGAGGCCGGGCTTCGCCCGGTCGTGCTGGAGGCGCGCGAGATCGGCTTCGGGGGATCGGGCCGGAACGGCGGCCAGGTGATCCCGGGCCTCAAGTACGATCCGGACGAGCTGGTGGCGAAGTTCGGCCCCGAGCGGGGCGAGCGGCTCGCCGCCTTCGCGGGCGCCACCGCCGACGCGGTGTTCGACCTGATCGCCCGCCACCGCATGGAGGTGCCGCATGTCCGCGCGGGCTGGATCCAGGGTGCCCACACGGCGGCGGGGCTGGCCCAGGCGGAGCGGCGGGCCGCCCAATGGGCGCGCCGGGGGGCGCCCGCGCGGCTGCTCGACCGGAACGAGGCGGAGCGGCTCCTCGGCAGCCCGCGCTACCTCGGCGGCTGGCTCGACGGCCGGGGCGGCGCGGTCCAGCCGCTCTCCTACGCCCGCGGCCTCGCCCGCGCGGCGCTCGGGGCCGGCGCGACGATCCACACGGACACGGCGGTCACCGGCATCGCGCGGCGGGACGGGGCCTTCGTCCTGCGCACCGCGCGCGGCCCGGAATTGCGGGCCGAGAAGGTCGTGATCTGCACCAACGGCTACACGGGCGGGCTGTGGCCGGGCCTCGCGCGCACGATCATCGCGGCGAACTCGTTCCAGGTCGCCACGGTGCCGCTCTCCGACAACCTGCGCCGCACGATCCTGCCGGAGGGGCAGGTCTCCTCGGACACCCGCAAGCTCCTGCTCTACTTCCGGCTCGACCATACGGGCCGGCTGCTGATGGGCGGGCGCGGCCCCTTCCGCGAGCCGCGCGGCCCGGCCGACTGGGCGCATCTCGAGCGCATCGTCGCCAAAGTCTTCCCGCAGGCGGCGGATGTCGGCTTCGACCATCGCTGGTGCGGGCGGGTGGCGATCACCCGGGACTTCCTGCCCCACCTGCACGAGCCGGTGCCGGGCCTCGTGATCGACATCGGCTGCCAGGGGCGGGGCGTCGGCCTGCAGACGAGCATGGGGCGGGCCATCGCCGCCTACCTGGCCACGGGCGACGCCGCGGCGCTGCCGCTGCCCTTCGGCCCGGTGCAGCCGCTGCCGCTCCACGGCCTGCACCGCCTCTACGCCTCGGCGGTGATCGCGTGGTACCGCATCAGCGACGGGGGTCTGTGAGGGCGCCCGGGGGCGCCGCTCAGGGGCCGAGCATCGCCGGGTCGAGCCCGTTCGCGCGGGCGAGCCGCAGGAGGTCGGCGCGGGTGTCCTCGGGCAGCAGCACGCCCTCGCGCAGGTTCTCGGCCTCGGCCCGCGCCTCGATCTCGCCCGGGTAGAACACCGCCTCGGCGCCCTCGGCGAGGGGCACGGCCCTCATCTCGGCGATGAAGCGCTCCATGCGGGCCTCGAACTCCGCCAAGGGCTGGATCCGGGCGATGTCGATCGCGAGCGCGAGGTGGCCGGCGCCGCTGCGCCGCTCGGCCTGGTAGGGGCCCGCGACGCCCGCCCCGAAGGCGCTGCCGGTGAGCACGCCGGAGAGCACGTCCATCACGGCCGAGATCGCGGAGCCCTTGTGCCCGGCCATGGGCAGGATCAGGCCGTCGATGGCGGCCTGCGGGTCGGCGGTCGGCCGGCCGGAGGCGTCCATGGCCCAGCCGAGGGGGATCGCCTCGCCGCGCTGGCGGGCGAGGTAGATCTTGCCGCGGGCGACCGCCGTGTTGGCGATGTCGAGGACCAGGGGCGCGTGCCGGCCGGCGGGCGCGGCCCAGGACCAGGGATTGTTGCCGAGCGCCTTGCGGCGCCCGCCCCAGGGCGCCATGGCGGGGCTCGCATTGGTCGACAGGAAGCCGATGCAGCCCGCCCGCGCCGCCATCAGGGTGAAGTACATGGCGGTGCCGAAATGGTTGGAGTTGCGCACCGCCACCGCGCCGATCCCGTGCGCCGCCGCCCGGGCCATTGCCTCCGCCATCGCCTGCGCGGCCACGACCTGGCCCATCGCCTCGCGCCCGTCGATCACCGCGAGGCCGCCGGCATCGACCACGCTCTCCGGCACGGCGCGGGGATCGCAGACTCCCGCGGCGAGGCGGGCGGCGTACCAGGACAGGCGCATCATCCCGTGCGACTGATGGCCCCACAGATCAGCCTGGACGAGGCTGTCGGCGCAGAGAGCGGCATCCTGCGCGCCCATCCCGGCGGCGCCGTAGACCGCCGCCGCGAAGGCCCGCAGGGCCTCGGCGGGGATGCGCGGACCGGTCACGCCGGATTCCCCGGCGGGCGCGTGCGGAAGGCGAGGTGGCGCCCGAGGAAGTCGGCGCGGATCTCGGCCGGCCCCTCGACCGTGAAGGGCCGCGACACGGTGCCGGTCGAGACGATCTCGCCCGCCCGCAGCGCCAGGCCGCGCTCGCCCGCCACCGCGATCAGGTCCGCGAGGGCGGCCGCCGGGTCGGTGGCGTCGTCGCCCGCGAGCGCCCGGGCGCGCAGCTCGCCGTCGACGGCGACGCGGAGGTCGGCGGCGAGCGCGGCGAGCGCCTCCGGGTCGACCGCCTCGCCGACCACCAGCGCCTCGAAGCCGGCATCGTCGGCCGCGAAGCTCGGCCAGCCGGCGGCGCGGCAGTCCACGAAGCGCGACAGCACCACCTCGAAGGTCACGCAGGTCTCCGCGACGAGGTCCCGCAGGGGCGGGGGCGGCGCGCCCGGAGCGACGTCGCGGGCGAGCCGGAAGGCGATCTCGCACTCGATCGTCGCGGGCGCCGCGTGCGACAGGGGCACGACGGCGTCGGGGCCGTGGCAGCGGGCGGCCAGGACGCGTCCGGCGACGGAGCGCCCGATGCCGAGGTCGCGCTTCTGCGCCCGGCTGCCGAGGCCGAGCTTCCAGCCGCTGCAGGGCTCGCCGAGCACGGCGATCAGCCGGTCCTGCACCGCGTAGCCCTCGGCCAGGGTGGCGGGCCGGATCTCCGGCGGCAGGGCGGTGATCTGGCGCCCGCCGCGCCACGCCTCGGCGAGGAGCGCGGCGGCGGGTTCGGGATCGAAACTCATCGGTGCTCGCTCCTGCCGGCTCCGGACCCGTCCCCCTCGCGCGGAATCGCCGCGGCCGCAAGGGCGCGGAGCCGGCCGGTGCGGCGACCGCCCTATTTCTGCCCGGCCGGCGCGGGGTCGCCGCCCCTGAGGACCCGCATGGCGTTCAGGATCACGGAGGCGTCGATCGCCTCCTGCAGCAGGGCGCCCTGGATGGGCGAGAGGTAGCCCAGGGCGGCCGCGACCATGCCGGCGAGGGAGAGGCCGAGCCCGACCCAGACGCTCTGAAGGGCGATGGCGCGGGCGCGGCGCGCGATGGCGATCGCCCGCGGCAGGGGCGCGAGGCTGTCCACGAGCAGCACCACATCGGCCGCCTCCGCCGCCGCGGCCGCGCCGCGGGCGCCGAGCGCCACCCCGAGATCGGCCGCCGCGAGGGCGGGCGCGTCGTTGACGCCGTCGCCCACCATCGCCACCGGGCCGTGGCGGCGCTCGGCGGCGATGATGCGGGCCTTGCCCGCCGGGTCGAGATCCGCCGCCACGGCGTCGATCGGCAGCCCGGCCGCGAGGTGCTCGGCGATCGCCCGCCGGTCGCCGGTGGCGAGCACGATCCGGTCGATCCCGCCGGCGCGCAGGGCCGCGAGCGTGCCGGCGCCGTCGCCGCGCAGCGGGTCCTCGACGTGCAGCGTCGCGGCGGGCGCCCCGTCGATCGCCACCAGGACGCGCGCCCCGCCGGGCGCGCCGCCGCGATCCGGGGGGAAGGCGATGCCGAGGCCGCGCATCAGCCGCGGACCGCCCACCGCCACGGCGCGGCCCTCGACCGTGCCGGCGATGCCCTCGCCCGGATACTCGGTGACGGCGGCGGGGGGCGCGAGGGAGAGCCCGCGCGCGCGGGCCGCCTCGCCGAGCGCCCGCGCGGTCGGGTGGGCGGAGGCTTGGTCGAGGGAGGCGGCGAGCCGGAGCGCCTCGGCGGCCTCGGCGGGGGGGACCGCCTCGATCCCGGCGAGGCGGGCGCTGCCATGGGTGAGCGTGCCGGTCTTGTCGATGACGAGGACGCGCAGCGACGCGAGGCATTCGAGGGCGCCGCCGCCCTTGATCAGGACGCCGATCCCGGCCGCGCGCGACAGGCCGGAGACGAGGGCGACCGGCACCGCCAGGATCAGCGGGCAGGGGGTCGCGACCACCAGGACCGCGAGGGCGCGCAGCGCATCCCCGCTGGCGAGCCAGGCGGAGCCGGCGAGCAGGATCGTGCCGGCCAGGAAGGCCACGGCGTAGCGGTCGGCGAGGCGGCTCATCGGCGCCTTCCGGGCGCGGGCCTCCGCGACGAGCCGCAGGATGCCCGCGTAGGTGCTCTCGGCGGCGCGGCGCTCGGCCGTGAGCGTGAAGGGCGTGCCGACATTCACGGCGCCGCTGAGCACGCGCGCCCCCGGATCGTGCGCCACCGGGAGGGCCTCGCCGGTCAGCGTCGCCTGGTCGAGGACGGCCCGGCCCTCGGCGACGCGGCCGTCGACCGGCAGGACGTCGCCCACCCGCACCAGGATCGCGTCGCCCGGCTCCAGGGCGGCGAGCGGGACCTCGCGCACCACGCCCCCCGCCTCCCGGCGCAGCGCGCTGCGCGGCTGGCGGGCGAGGAGCGCCGTCATCTCCCGCGAGGCCCGCGCCGAGGCGAAGCTCTCCAGCCCCTGGCCGCCCGCGTACATCAGCGCGATGATCACGCCGGCCAGGGGCTGCTGCAGGGCGAGGGCGCCGCCCATCGAGAGCAGGGCGACGAGGTCGAGCCCGACATCACCCCGGGCGAGGCTGGTCACCACCTCCGCCACCAGGACCGCCAGCACGATCAGGGTCGGGACGGCCCAGGCCCAGGCGGCCATCTGGGGCGCGCCGAGGGCCTGGGCCGCGAGGCCGAGACCGAGACCGAGGAGCGGCAGCCCGACGAGGCCGCGCCGCAGCACGCCCCGCCACGCCGCCGGCGCTTCGGGGACCGTTTCGGGGGAGGACCGCGCCGCCCCGCTCTCCGACACTGCCTGCATGGCTTGCCCTCGCCCGCGCCCCGCGCGGCCCGCCCCATCAGCCCGGTTCCGGGAGGGCGGGCCATGATCCGTGTCAAGACCGCCCGCGGCCGCTGCCCTCGAGCCCGCCTCGGAGCAATTGATCAGGCACAAAGACCTCCAGGGGCCGGCGCGCCACATTTCCGGGGAGACGCCGAGGCGATCAAGTTTCGGGGAGCGAGGGAGAACGCCGATGACCACGATCTTCGACGAGCGCGAGACGATGTTCGAGCAGGAATTCGCCCATGCCGAGGAGGTGCGGTTCCGGGAGCGCGCGCATCGCAACCGGCTGCTGGCGGGATGGGCCGCCGGGCGGATGCGCCTCGACGGCGCGACGGCCGAGTCCTACGTCGCCGCCTTCGTGGGCGGCAGCGTGCTGGCCACGGACGAGGAGGTGCTCGCGCGCCTGCAGGCCGATCTCGCGGCGGCGGGCGCCGCCGAGGCGCTGCCCGGCCTGCGCGCCCAGCTGGAGCGCTGCGCCGCGACCGCCCGGGCGGAGCTGATCGTCGGCGAGGCGGTCGACGGGGGCCAGTAGGGTTCCGCGCGAGGCCGCGGCCTCCGCACGGAGGCGGACGCGGATCGACTCCGAGGGGCGGGTGCGGCCGGACCCGCCCCTCGCGCGCCGGGAATTCATGCGACATCCGATCGATGGCTTCGCCATCTCCGATTTCGGCGATGCGGAAGTCGGCTTCGCTCAGGCGCCGCTCAGGCGCCGCGCGGGCTGGTGATCCGGGATCCGCTTCGATCAAGCGGGTCCCGGATCAGGCGGCGCGGGCGTGGGCGGCCACGCGCGCGACCCGGAAGGTGTGGAGCTCCTCCGTCTCGGCATCCCGCAGCGAGACGTACTCGCCCTCCACGAAGCGGTGGGACCCGAGCCGGTAGCCGGGCTCGTCGTCCTGCGTGCTGCGGTCGTCGTAGTCGATCAGCCAGGTGGCGCCCCCGCTCCCGCCCGCCCGGTGGATCAGGCGGCCGTGCCGGTCGGGCTCTCCCGTCCAGAAGCGGCGCACCCGGCAATGGTCGCGCCGCGCCTGCCACTGCGCCGCGTCGAGGTGCCCGTCGGCGTCGAGGGGCGCGACGATCTCGTAGCCGCGCCCCGCGCTGCCTTCCGGGAAGTCCGGGCAGCGGGCGAGCGTCAGGGTGATGGTCGAGAGCATGGCATCCTCCTTCGGGGGCCGGGCCGTTCCGGCGGCCGCTCGGGGCCCTCCTCGCCCCAGCACAGGCCGGCGCGCCGCCCGGGGCCTTGAGCGAGATCAATCCGGTCGCCTCGATCGGGGCGCAGGATGGTCGGAATTCAGCGGAATTGCATCGGGCAATTCGGCCGATGTCTTGTTACCGCATCATGTTTGCCGCCGAACCGGTGACCGTCTCGGCGAATGATGCGTCGTTCAACCTTGGCTCAAGCCGGAGGTATGCCATGCGCGCGCGCGACATCATGCACCGCGACGTCTTCACCGTGCGGCCCGAGACGCCGCTGGGAGCGCTCGCCCGGATCTTCGTGGAGAAGCGGATCAGCGCGGCCCCCGTGGTCGACGAGTCGGGCGCCCTCGTGGGAATCGTGAGCGAGGGCGACCTGCTGCACCGGGCGGAACTGGCGACCGATCGCCGCCGCTCGTCGTGGCTGAGGTTCTTCGCCTCGATCGAGACCCTCGCCCATGAGTACCGGGAGGCCCATGGCCGCACGGTCCGGGACGTGATGGCGAGCCCGGTCGTCACCGCGACGCCGGACACGCCCCTGCCGGAGATCGTGGAGATCCTGGAGCGCCGCCACATCCGCCGCGTGCCGATCGTCGAGGCGCGGCCCGGCCTGCCCGAGCGGCTCGTCGGGATCGTGACCCGCAGCGACCTCGTGCGGGCGCTGGCGACCCTGCTCCCGGCGGCGCCCGAGCCGAGCAGCCCGCGCGATCTCACCGATCAGCGCATCCGCGACATGCTGCTCGCCGAACTCGGCCGGCAGCCCTGGACGGAGAAGGGCGAGAGCAACGTCACGGTGCTCGACGGGGTGGTGCATCTCTGGGGCATGGTGAGCCACGAGGCCGAGGCGAAGGCCCTCGTCACAGCGGCCGAGACCATCCCGGGCGTCGTGGCCGTGCGCGACCACACCTTCGTTGGCACGGTGGGCGCGGAGCCGGTGATGCTGTGAGGCTGGCCCGGGCGGCCCGGGCGGCTCCCTCGGGGGCCGCGCGGGGGCGCGGCCCCGATGCCGCCGCGGCCGGGCCCCGGCCGGGGCCTCACCCGACCAGCCGCTCCAGCGCCGGGGCGAGCGGCAGGTCGAGCAGCGTGATCCCGGCATCGTCCAGGAAGCGCCGCTCGTTGCGGGTGAGGTCCGCCCCGGTCATCACCGCGAAATGCGGCCCGGCCGAGCGCTTCATGATCTGGCGGGCATAGGTCCGCAGCATCTGGTCGTGGAAGCGGCAGCCGAGGAACAGGAAGCCCCGGCTCACGCGCCGCGCGCGCACCTCGACCGGGATCGGCGTCTGGATGTCGATCTCGGTCATCACCTCGACGTAGTCGCTGTCGGCGACCAGGGCCTGGCCCGGCGGGCGGGCGGCGCCGTGGGGCTTGTAGAGCAGAGTGACCCAGCCGCGCGAGGCCGCCTCGTCGACCGGCGTCCCGGCCGCGTCGAAGCCCCGCGTCCAGACGTCCCGATGCGCCCCGGCCCGGGTGATGCCCTGGATCTCGCCCCAATCCGTCCGGCCGCTCGCCGCGAAGGCCGCCCGCAGCGCGCCGTCGTACCAGGTGTCGACGATCAGCCCGAGGCCGCGCCCCGCCAGCGCGGTCTGGAACGGGGTCGGGGCGAGCGGGGGCGCGAAGATCTCGGCCATCCAGGCGGCGAGGGTGCGGCGGTGGCGGCGCTGCTCGATGAACTGCGCCACGGCCCAGAGGTTGGTGCGGATCCGGCCCGGCGCCGCCTGCCGCTGGCCGAGCGCCGCCGCGAGCGCCTCCGGGCTCAGCGGCACCGTGCCGCCCGCGCCCGCGGCGGCCTGGAGGCCGGGCCCGAGATAGGGCACGAGCCGGTCGTCCGCGAGCAGCGCCGCGGCCTCCCGCAGCGGCGCGAGGCCGTCCGGCGCGGCGAGGGAGCGGGGCGCGGCGAGCGGGGGCGGCGCCTGGATCGACGGGTCCATCGGGTCACTCCTCCTCGTCGCCGAGCTTGCGGGCGTTGACGGTGATCGGAAGGCGGGTCTCGGCCGGCAGCGCCGGCAGCACGAAGGTCCAGCCGTTCTTCAGCCGCACCCAGCCGCCCCAGAGGGCGTCGTGCTCCATGGCGACGATCGGCTCCTCCAGGTCCTTCTTGGGCGCGTAGGCCGAGAGGCCGCCGCGGGGCGATCTGCGGATCATCAGCTTCACGGGCGGGCCTCCTCGCTGGCGGCGCGCGCCGGCGCGGCGCCGGACGCCGTCGGCCGGTCGAGGCTGACCAGCTCCTTGCCGCGCATGCCCACGATGGTGCCGCGGTCGACCCACTCGACCGCGTAGATGTAGAATTGCTGCAGGAAGACCCCGATGTCGCGCACGTAGCCGGTGTCGCCCTTGCGCACCAGGGTCTCGCCGATCTCCCTGTGCGGATAGGTGCCGTCGTTCTTGACGTGCTTGGTCGCGCGGACCTTCTCGCCGGGCCGGAAGGCGGGCTCCCGCCGGATCTCGATCTCCTGCTCGCGTCCCAGTCCCATGCTCTCCTCCTCATCCCCCATCCGCTCGATCCCGTCGGGATGGCGGAATGGGGCTTCGCTCAGGCGCCGCGCGGGCGCGCGATCCGGGATCCGCTTGGATCAACCGGGTCCCGGATCACTCGGCGAGGCGGCGGGACGCCGTCTCGCGGATGGCCGGCACCTCGTCCGCGAGGAGCGGCGCGAGGTGCCGAGGATCGATGCGCTCGGCCACCGCGTGGCGCACGCGCATGTCGGGGTCGCGGATCAGCGCGACGAGGCGGGGCGCAGGCAGCCGCCCGGCCGCCGCGCGCCGCACCAGCGGGTCGGGATCGGCCGCGAAGGCCATCAGCGCCTCGGGCACGACCCGCGCGGCTGCCGCGCGCCGCACCTCGGCCTCGGGGTCGCGGGCGAGCAGCAGGAGCGCGGCCGGCGGCGCCCGGCGGGCCGCCGCGAGCCGCACCGCGTAGTCCGCGTCGCCGAGCAGGGGCACGAGGTCCCGGCCCGAGAGCCGCTGCGCCACCGCCATCCGCACCCGCCGGTCGGGATCCTCCCGCATGGAACCGGCCCGGGCGAGCGGCAGCTGGAAGGCCACCATCGCGCGCACCTCCGGCTCCGGGTCGTCCCGCAGCCGCCCGATCAGGAACACGCTCGCGTGCTTGGCCGCCAGCGCGCGCACCTCGAAATACGGGTGGTCGAGATAGGCCGCCGCGAGGTCCGGGTTGCGGGAGAAGAAGCGGTCGATGCGCTTCCCCCGCCGGTCGAGCACGCAGGCCCGGCCGAGGTCGCAGCGCCCCTCGGCCTGGAGATCCTCGTGGGGGCAATCCTGGCAGCGCAGCGGCCGGCCCTGCCAGTCGAGCGCCTCGGGACCCGGCTCGGCTCCGCCCGCCATCGCCGCCTCCTTGGCATGAAGAGACCAAGCAGAATTGCCCCATGCCGTTCTGCTTTGGCGCATCCCGCGCCGGAGCGTCCGCCGCGCCCGCGTCGCCGAGGGTGAGGGCGAGGGTGAGGGCGAGGGTGACGGACCCGCGACGCCCGGCAGACCCGCCCGGCGGCCCGCTCAGGCCGCCGGGGCGGCCTTGACGCAGGTGTTCGGCACCGGGCAGACCGCCGCGCATTGCGGCTCGTCGAACTGGCCGTCGCATTCCGTGCACTTCTTGGGATCGACGATGTAGATGTCGCCCTTCATGCGGATGGCGCCGTTGGGGCATTCGAATTCGCAGGCGCCGCAGACGGTGCATTGCGAGGCGATGATCTTGAGGGCCATGGCGGTCTCCTGGTGGAAGGGCCGGGCGCGCCCGGCGGGGAAGAGGGGAGGGCGAGGGGAGACGGGGACGGCGCGGGCGGCCCCGCGCCGGGCGCCGCGTCAGGCCGAGAGCATCAGCGGCGCGTCGGTGACGCGGCGGCCGAACTGCTCCGCGTAGACCGCGCCGATCGCCGCCTCGATGTAGTCGAGGGCGTAGCGGTCGGTGGCGCGGATGCCGGCGGCCTCCAGGCTCTCCTTCGGGCAATCGCCGATCTTGGCGCAGAGGACGACCTCGACCCCCTCCAGCGCGGCGATTACGCCGTCGAGCGTCGCGTCCTCGCCGAATCCGCCCAGGCAGTAGGAGTCGACCTTGCGGTGGCCGACGAAGGTCACGCCGCCCGGGCCCGCCTCGTAGACCTGGAACTCCTTGGCGTGGCCGAAATGCTCGTTGATCCGGCCGCCGCCCTTGGTGGCGACCGCGACGAGGAGCGTCTGCTCCGCCCCGAGCGCCCTGAGCTGCGCCACCACGGCCTGCTTGTTGACCTGGTGGTCGCCGCGCTCGTGCGCCACGACCTCCCGGTAGGCGGCGCGCTTGCTCGGATCGTAGCGGATCTGCGCGGGCAGCTGGTCGAGGGTGAATTCCTGGCCGCGATCCTCGCCGAGGAGCCCGACCGCGTCGGCCCGGCACTGGCGGCAGTGGCGCATCAGCTTGGCGCCGCCCTCCAGCTTGTCCTGCAGGGCCTTCAGCTCCATGGCGGTCGGGCCGCGCTGGCCGGTCAGGCCGAAATGCGTGCCGTGCTCGGGCGCCGAGATCAGCGGCATCACGTTGTGCAGGAAGGCGCCCCGCTCCTTCACCCACGCGTTCACGTCGAGCAGGTGCTCGTCGTTGATCCCGGGGATCATGACCGAGTTCACCTTCACCAGGATGCCGCGGTCGCGCAGCATCTCCAGGCTCAGCATCTGCCGCTCGTGCAGGATGCGGGCGGCCTCGACGCCCGTGTAGCGCTTGTGCTGGTGGAAGATCCAGGGATAGATCTTCGCCCCGATCTCCGGATCGACCATGTTGATGGTCACCGTGACGTGATCGACGTTCATCTCGGCGATCTCGTCGACGTGGTCGGGCAGGGCGAGCCCGTTGGTGGAGAGGCAGAGCTTGATGTCGGGGATCTCCCGGGACACCGCGTCGAAGGTGGCCTTGGTCTTCTTCCAATCGTAGCAGCTGTCGCCGGGGCCGGCGATGCCGAGCACCGACAGCTGCGGCACCTCGTTGGCCACCGTCACCACCTTGCGCAGGGCCTGGTCCGGCGTGAGCTTCTCCGACACCACGCCGGGCCGGCTCTCGTTGGCGCAATCGTACTTGCGATTGCAGTAATTGCACTGGATGTTGCAGGCCGGCGCCACCGCGACGTGCATGCGGGCGAAGTAGTGATGCGCCTCTTCCGAGTAGCAGGGATGATCCTTGATCTTGTCCCAGACGTCCTCGGGCATCTCGTCCGGCTTGGCCGAGGAGCCGCAGGACGTGGACGAGCAGCCGCCCTCCTGCAGTTTCGCCCGCATCGCGTCGACCGAGATCGGTGCCGAGACGAGGGCCTCGAGGGAGAACACCGGGGAGGACATGTCTTCACCTCTGCGTCAGTCCGGTGAAGGTTCCGCAAGCGCCGTGCCATCCATCAAGTCATTGTAGTAGTTGGAAAATCGACGATCCGCGGCGGGTACACGGATGTCTCGTCCTGTCGGATTCGCGACATCGCGCGTCGGGCCCCGACGCGCCCGCGCGGCGGGCCGGGGCGGCGTGCGCCGGGCGCGGCTCAGCCCAGGGCAGGACCCAGGGCAGGACCCAGGGGCGGACCCAGGAGCGGGCCCGGGGCGCGGGCGGCCTCGCCGGGCGGCGACAGGAGCGGCATCGGCCGCGCGAAGCTCCGGCGCCCGTTCTTCATGCCCTGGAGCGGCCAGGCCAGGGTGCAGACCGCCTCGGCGGGGCTGCGCGCGTCGAGCACGACGAGGTCGGCCCGGCGGCCCGGGGCGAGGCCGTAATCGGCACACCGCATCAGCCGCGCCGCCTGGTCGGTGACGAGGTCGAGGCAGAGGGCGAGGTCCGGCTCGGACGAGACCTGGGCGACGTTGGCGTAGAGGTTCGCCATCCGCAGCAGCGAGGCGTCGCCGTAGGGCGTGAACGGGTTGAGGACGTTGTTGGTGGCGATCGAGCAGGTGACGCCGGCCCGCGCCAGCCGGTGCGCCGCCGCCACGCCGCGCGGCACGTTGCAGGCGGCCTCGCGCCCCATCAGGAACAGGTCGGTCGCGGGCAGGACCGTGACGGCGACGCCCGCCCCGGCGAGGCGCCGCGCCGCCCGTCCGAAGGCCTCCGGTGGCAGGGCCGAGAGCTTGGTCGCGTGGCCGATGGCGACGCGCCCGCCCCAGCCGGTCCGGTCGGCCCAGCGGCAGACCTCGTCGAGGCGCAGCCAGGTCGGGTCGAGGTCGAAGTCGAGGTGGAAGTCGATGTCGACGTCGAAGCGCCGGGCGAGCGCGAAGATCCGCGCGACGTGGCCGTCCGCGTCCCGGTCGATGTAGGGGACGCCGCCGACGAGGTCCGCCCCCTCCTCAAGGGCCGCGACCAGCACGTCCTCGCAGCCCGGATCGTCGAGCAGTCCCTCCTGCGGGAAGGCGCAGAGTTCGAGATCGACCGCCCAGGCGTAGTCGGCCTTGAGGCGCCTCAGCGCCCGGAAGCTCGTCAGCCCGATGCGGGGATCCACCTCCACGTGGGTGCGGATGCGGGTGGTGCCCTGCGCGACGGCGCGCTCCAGCACCCGGCGCGCCCGCTCGTAGACGTCCGCCTCGGTGAAGCCGCGCTTGGCCGCCGTGACGGCCGCGATCGCCTCCCCGACGCTGCCGGCGCCGCAATCGCAGCGCCCGAGGAGGCAGGCCTTGTCGAGGTGGAGATGCGTCTCGACGAAGCCCGGGATCACCAGCCGCCCGCCGAGATCCTCGCTCGGCCCGTTCGGCGGCAGCCCGGGCTCGACGGCCGCGAAGCGCCCGTCCCGCACCGCGAGGTCCACGAGGCCGTCGCGCCCGGGCAGGCGGGCGTTGGTGAACAGGTGATCGAAGTCCATGGCGGTCAGGCGCCGAGGCTCGGGTCGAGGATGCGCTCGGCGCTGTCGTTCCAGACCTCCTGGCTGACGATGAGCCCGTCGCGCACCACGAAGCGGTCGACGTAGCGGTTGCCCTCGAAGGGGCGCCCGTCCGGCCACGCGCCGTAGAGCGTGCCGAGATTGTACACGACGGTCTCGCCGTCGCCGGGCACCACGTCGTTGCGCAGGATGCGCTTCTTCACCCAGCGATAGCGGCCGGCATTGAAGGCGGTGGCCTCCCCCGGATGGCCCAACACCCGCCCGCCCGTGAAGACGATGCGCACGTCCGGCGCCATGAAGGCGGCGGCGGCGACGGGATCGGGGCGCATCGAGGCCTCCAGGAAAGCGTCGACGATGCGGGCCGCCTCGGCGGGATCGGATGTCGGCATGGCGGGTCTCCTGAGCGGGCGGCGGCGCGCCGCCCCGGCCCGCGGCCGACGCGGCGGCGCCGAGTGTAAGGCCCTGTCCCGGCAAATCGTATACCGTTTGTGCGGCAAATCGTGCTCGAAAATTGACACAAGTGCCGCTTCGGCGAGCGGACCGCCCGCTTTCCAAGCCCAAGCTTGGCCGCGCGCGCGGCGGAAGACCGGCCTGCGCCGCACCTCGATCGTATACGCTGGCACGGAACCTGCCTTGCCGGCGGCATGAACGCGACCGCCTCGCTGCCCCGGCCCCCCGACGAGACGTCCTTCGCGCCCGGCCGCGTCAAGGCGGTCGAGCTGGAGGACGCGTCCGTCACCTTCGGGCAGGGGGCCTCCGCGGTCGCGGCGCTGGCGCCGACCAGCCTCGACATCCGCGAGGGCGAGTTCGTCGCCCTGGTCGGCCCCTCGGGCTGCGGCAAGTCCACGATCCTGCGGCTCGCCGCCGGCCTGATGCGGCCGGGCGCCGGCGCGGTGATCGTCGGCGGCCGGGAGGCGAGCGCCAAGGCGCTGCGCATCGGCATGGCCTTCCAGAACCCGACGATGCTCCCCTGGCTCACGATCGAGCGGAACGTGATGCTGCCCCTGCGCATCGTCGCGCCGTACCGGTCGGAATTCCGCGCCAAGCGCCGCGGCGCCTTCCGGGACCGGGTCCACGCCCTCCTCGACCAGGTCGGGTTGAAGGACTTCGCCGGGAGCTACCCCTGGCAGCTCTCGGGCGGCATGCTCCAGCGCGCCAATCTGTGCCGGGCGCTGGTCCACGAGCCGCGGCTCCTCCTCCTCGACGAGCCCTTCGGGGCGCTCGACCAGTTCACCCGCGAGGAGCTTTGGGGCATCCTCCAGGACCTCTGGATGGCGCGGCGGCCGACGGTGATCCTCGTCACCCACGACCTGCGCGAGGCCGGCTACCTCGCCAGCCGCATCTGCGTGATGAGCGCGCGGCCGGGCCGGATCCTCGACGATTCGCCCGTAGCCTTCCCGCGCCCGCGCAGCGTCGCCATGACCTACGAGCCGGGCTTCGTCACCCTCACCCACCGCCTGCGCGACCTCATCGTGAGCGCCCGGGCGGCCCCGGCCGGGAGCCCCTGACCATGCCGGCCCTCCGCCTGCGGCAGCGCGGTCTCGCGCTCCTGATGATCCTCGGCTTCTTCGCCGCCTGGGAGGTGCTGTGCGTTGCCCTCGGCGTGTCGGACCTCGTCCTGCCGCGCCCGAGCCAGATCCTCGCCACCTTGGTCGCCCGCGCGCCGGTGCTCTGGCCGCACATGCTCCAGACCCTCGGCACGACGATGCTCGGCTTCGTCCTCGGCGTGCTCACCGGCCTCGTCATCGGGGCGGTGATCGGCGTCTCGCGGCTCGCCTACGACACCGCCTACCCGCTGCTGATCGGCTTCTCGTCCATCCCCAAGGTCGCGGTGGTGCCGATCTTCGTGCTGTGGTTCGGCTCCGGCACCGTCCCGGCGGTGCTCACCTCGCTGGTGATCTGCTTCTTCCCGATCGTCGTGAACATCGCCACCGGCCTCGCCACCACGGAGCCGGAACTGGAGGACGTGCTGAAGGCGCTCGGCGCCTCGAAGCTCGACATCCTGTGGAACGTCGGCCTGCCGCGCACGATGCCGTTCTTCTTCGCCTCCCTGAAGGTGGCGGTGACCTACGCCTTCGTGGGCACGGTCCTGTCCGAGACCGTCGCGTCGAACCGCGGCATCGGCAACGTGATGATGGCCGCCTCCTCGAATTTCGACGTGCCGCTCGCCTTCGCGGGCCTGTTCATCCTCGCCGGCCTCGGCATCGCCCTCTACGCCGCCTTCTCGCTGGTGGAGGCGCGGGTAACCGGCTGGGCGACGCGCAAGCGCGAGATCGCGGTCTGAGCGGGGCGGGCCGCCGCGCCGCGGCCGGCCCCGCCACGGCAACACGGCGCCGGGGAGCGCCCAGAGGGGAGAGCCGACGATGATCCGACGTCTTGCCGCAATCCGGTATCTTGCCGCAATCCGATACTTTGCCGCCACGCTGGCCCTGTGCCTCGCCGCCGGGACGGCGCTGGCCGACACCACGATCAAGTTCACCCTCGGCTGGAAGACGCAGGGGAGCGACGCGGCCTTCTTCCTCGCCCGCGACAAGGGCTACTTCAAGGAGGAGGGGCTCAGCGTCGTCATCGATCAGGGCGAGGGCTCGGGCGCGACCGTGACCCGCATCATGGGCGGCGCCTACGATGCCGGCTTCGGCGACATGAACGCCATCATCCAGAACGCGGCGACCCGCCCGGCCGACGCGCCCGTGATGGTCTACATGCTGTGGAACCAGCCGCCCTTCGCGATCGTCTCGAAGGCGGCGAGCGGCATCCGCGGCCCCAAGGATCTCGAGGGCCGGACGCTCGGCGGCGCCCAGGGCACCCCGACCACCCGCATGCTGCCGGTCTTCGCCAAGACCAACGGCCTCGATCTCGCCAGGATCAAGGTCAGCAACATGGCCCCGAACCTTCAGGAGCCGATGCTGCTCCAGGGCCAGATCGACGCCGCGCTGGTCTTCACGATCACGAGCTACTTCAACCTCGTGCTCAACCGGCAGGATCCGGACAAGGATTTCAACTGGATCTCGTTCGGCGATCACGGGCTCGATCTGTACTCGAACGGGGTGATGGTGTCGCGCAAGCTGCTGAAGGAGAACCCGAAGGCGGTGGCCGGCCTCGTGCGGGCGATCAACCGGGCGGTGGTGGAGATCGGCCGGGACCAGGATCTCGGCATGCAGGCCGTCGTGGCCTTCGACAACCTCGTCAACGCCGCGGTCGAGAAGCGCCGGCTGCAATTCTCCTACGAGACGCTGATCGTCTCGCCCGAGATGAGGGAGATCGGGGTCGGCGACCTCAAGGACGACCGGCTCGCGCGCGCCATCGCCCTGGTGGCGGCGGGCTACGACCTGCCGCGCCGGCCCGAGCCGGCCGAGGTGTTCAGCCGCGGCTTCCTGCCGCCGCGGGCCGAGCGGAGCCTCGACTACGTGAAGAAGTGACGCGCCGTGCGGATCGCGGGCGACGCGCTGCTCGGGCCGGACCTCGCCGCGGCGCCGGCCCGGGCGATCCGCATCGCGGGCGACCGGATCGCGGCGATCGCCGCGATCGCGGCGGATGCGCCGGGCGCAGCCGTCGGGCCGGGCGGGGAGGGGGCCCGGCAGTGCCGGGCCGGCGCCTGGTGATGCCGGCGCTGGTGAACGCCCACGACCACGCCCGGCCCCTGTCCCTGACCTCCTTCGGCGCGGCCTTCCTGCCCCTGGAGACGTGGCTGCCGCGCTCGGCCCTGGCGACCCCGCCGGACGCCTACCTCGCCGCAGCGGCGCCCCTCGCCCGGGCGGCGCGGGCCGGCTGCGCCGCCGTGATGGTGCACTACACCCGCCCGAGCGGCCGGCTCCCGCTCCTCGACGAGGCCCGGGAGGTGGCCCGCGCGGCCCGCGACGTCGGCGTTCGCATGACCTTCGCGCTCGCCGTGCGCGACCGGAATCCCCTCGTCTACGGAGCCTCGGACGAGGTGCTGGACGACCTCCCGGCGGGGACCCGCGCGGCGATCGAGGCGGCCTTCCTGCGGCCGGCCCCGTCCCCGGCGGAGTACGTCGCCCTCACGGAGGCGATCGCGGCGGCGATCGAGGGGCCGACCGTGGCGGTCCAGTTCGGGCCGGCGGGGGTGCAATGGTGCAGCCGGCCGCTCCTCGAAGCCGTCGCGGAGCGCTCCGCCCTGACGGGCCGGCGCGTGCACATGCACCTCCTCGAAACCGCCGCCCAGCGCGACTGGGCGCGGCGCGAATACCCCCAGGGGATCGTGCGCTTCCTCAAGGAGATCGGCCTCCTCTCGGCGCGCCTGACCCTCGCCCACTGCGTCCATGCCGATGCCGAGGAGCGGGCGCTGATCGCGGAGGCCGGGGCCATGATCGTCACGAACTTCAGCTCGAACCTGCACCTGCGCTCCGGGATCGCCCCCTTCCGCGAGGCGCGGGCCCAGGGCTGCCGGGTCTGCCTCGGCCTCGACGGCCTCGCCTTCGACGAGGACGACGACATGCTGCGCGAGCTGCGCCTCGTGCAGGCGGTCCATGGTCCCTGGGGCTTCGCGGATGCGGACGACCGCCGCCGGTTCCTCGCCGCCGTGATCGCGGAGGGCCGCGCCAGCCTCGGGGCGCCGGGCCCCGGCCTGCTGGAGGCGGGCGCGCCGGCCGACCTGATGGTGCTCGACCTCGACGCCCTCGACCGGGACGCGATCCTGCCGGTCGACCCCCTCGACCTCGTCTTCGCGCGCGCGACCGCCGCCCATGTCCGCGACGTGGTGGTGGCGGGCCGCCGCGTCGTCGCCGACGGGCGGGTGACCGGGATCGACCTCCCGGCCGCCGAGGCCGAGCTGCGGGCGCGCTACCGCCTCGCCGTGCCGCGGGATCCGCTGCTGCGGGCCTGGCCGCGCTACGAGCGGGCCCTGCGCGCCTGGTACGCGCGGCGCATCGGCTGCGCCTGATCCGGTCGATGGCTTCGCCATCTCCCATTTCGGCCATGCGGATGTCGGCGTCGCTCAGGCGCCGCGCGGGCTCGCGATCCGGGATCGCTTGGATCGAGCGGATCCCGGATCACTCCTGCGCGTAGCGGCGCAGGATCTCGCTCAGGTCGCGGCTGCGCGCCGGCGGGCCGATCAGGGCGCGGGAGACCACCGCCGAGAGGTGCCCGTCCATCACGGCGACCGCGCGGGCCTCGTCGCCCGCCTCGAGCGCCGCGATGATCTCCCGGTGCTCGTGCACGCCGCATTCCGAGGAGTGCGGGCGGCTGTAGAGGGTGAGCGTGAGGCCGCAGCGCCACGCCGCCTCCCCGACGTAGCGCGCCAGCACCTCGCTCCCGGTCATCTCGGCGAGCAGCACGTGGAACTCGGTGGCGAGCCGCACCGAGTGCGGCTCGGATCCTCCCCGGGCGGCGTCCTCGCGGTCGGCATGCTCCTTCAGCCGCGCCACCTGCTCGGGCGTCAGCCGGCCGGCGAGCCGGGCGATGACCAGGCGCTCCAGGGCGCGGCGGATGTCGAAGATGTCCCCCGCCTCCTCCCAGCGGGGCCGCGCCACCCGCGCGCCGCGGTTGCGGCGCATCTCCACCAGCCCCTCGGCCGCCAGCTGGTGCAGGGCGTTGCGCACGATGGTGCGGCTCACGCCGAAGCTCGCTCCGATCGCGTCCTCGGGCAGCTTCTCGCCGGGCTTGAGCGCCTGCTCGATGATCGCGCGCCGCAGCGCCGCGTAGATCGCCGCTCCCCGGTCGCCGGCCGCGGCCGGTCTGCCGCGCGGAAGCCGCACGATCCGGGCCGCCGCGCCCGTTCTCTTTCCCGTCACGCCGTTCTCCGGGCTGAGGGCCGCCCACCGCCATGATCCGGAAGCTCCGGCGGGTTTTCAAGGACGAAGCGGCCCGCCGCGCCCGGAGGATCGCTTCCCGCCGACGCTCTCCGCGCCGATCCGGGCGGGCGATGCCGGCCGGGGCGCGGACCCTGCCGCCCCGGTGCCGCGGCCGGTTGCCGGTCAGGGGAGGCCAGCCATGCGGCCGCGGCCGGCGGCGGGCGGAGCTGTCGCGATCCCGCTCGTCGGACCCGCGGCGGGGGCTGCGGTGGGTCGCCACCGAGACGGAGGCCGCCTTCGCTGCGCGGCGATCGCGCGGACGAGCTTTCACCGGATTTAACCCCAGGCGAACGAACCAACGCGTGACCAGGGTCATTCGAACAGGCAACGCAACCCGTCGCGCGTTGTCATGGACCAAGTCAAACCTTTCAAATTCGCGACCAGATGGACTGGCGACCCGGAGCAGGCGCAAGAGAAGCGCTTGAGCGGCAGGGATTCTTGCTTCCTCCACATTGACTCCATGAGCCGGTCGGTCGAGGCGCTGGCCGTCTCGCGCGAGCTCCTGGCGCGGCCGCTCTTCGATGTGCCGACGGGTCGCGTGGTGCGTCGCCCTTCTCTCGCCCCCCCCGAGGGCTGCCGCGATGGGGTGGCTGCGCAGCCGGCAGCTCCTCCACCTTTCCACCCAGACCGGGAGGCGAGCATGTCCCACGATGCGAGAAAGCCCGACCCTGAGGTGCCCCCAGCCTCGGATCCGACCGGGGCAGGGCCACCGCCTCCGGGGGCCAAAGTCCGCCCTGACGGCAAGGTCACCTCGGGGGTTGGAACCCCTCGGGCCAAAACTCAATCAGCATGACTTGTGATCCGGGATCCGGCTGATCACAGCGGATCCCGGATCACGAGCCCGCGCGGCGCCTGAGCGACGCCCACTTCCGCCATCCCGAAGGCATCGAGCGGATCGGGGAGGAGCGCGACGGCGACCGAGAGCGCTCCGGCCTCGGCCTCGGCAGGCCCACCGCCGTGCCGTCAGTGCCCGTCATCTGCATTCAGCCCCGGGGCTGGCGGCGGGAGACACACCATGGCGGCCTTCGATCCCGATCTGCCTGAGGTCTGTCCGCCGCCCTGACCGGGACATCGTGCGCGAGCATCACCAGCCCTCGCGCTGCTGCGCGCTTCCGGAGGGCTGTTGCTGCACGGACAAGCAGACGCGGGACGGTAAGCGCCAGATCATGGCTCTGCTTGCCTGGGCCGGGCCGGAGCCCCTGCCACGCCCGGCCGCCCGTCGCGGCCCGAGCGCGACGGGAGAGCCGGCTGGCTGGCGACGTGGCCTGATCAGCAGATCTCAGGCCCGCCGCGCCGGCGGGATGGCCGTCCGGATCGCCTTTCGCCTCCGGCCCTCAGGTCTGATCCGCATACGGAGGAACCTCGACGAGCGTTCCGATCAAGCGAAGCAAGGCTTGCTGTTCCGGCTTGCCCGTTCCGTCCGCCAAGAAAGCTCCCAGCTCGATATGACTGCGCTTTCCTCCGGAGGGCCCGTTAGGCTGGTGAATGATGAATGCCCTGCCGTTCTGCGGCTCTCGGCCAAGGTACCAAGTGTCCCCGCTCGGGCTTCGGTAGAGTTCTCGGCGTTCCGACATCAGAAGTGCCTCCTGGCTGGTCCCGAGCGTATGCCAGCCGGCGTCGGATCGCGAGGGAACGGCAGGGGAACGGCCGCGGCGCGCGCGGCTCCACGAGGCGGATCGAGACGCTGCCGGATCGGAGCAAGAGGATGGCAGGGACGGCGCGCGCCGTTCACCCGGCGGGGTTCTTCGGCCGGTCGGACGCGGCCTGCGCGCCCGTCCGTCGAAGTCTTCCAGCCACTCCTCGCAGCCGAGCGGGCAGGGGCACGCATCTCGGGGCTCGCCACGCTGGCGGGCCCGGGCCCCTTCCGCGGGGCGATCGGGCAGGGAGCCCAAGGATCGGGACCGCTGGTCCGCATGCATGCGCTCGACGCGCGCAAGCTACCGGGAGCTCATCGACCCTCGGTCGAGGCTTCTGTCCCGTCCCGCCTCCGGCGCAAGGACGTGCGGGTCGCGCGTGACCAGAGCGCCGGCAGCGGCCGACATTTGCAGCGCTTTGATCCGCAACGCGCGGCCCACGCCGCTGATCGCCTCAGCCCTGGAGGCATTCCCGCAGCCATGCAACTGCCGGGCGATGTCGGCGCACTCGCCGGCAAGGGCGTTACCGAGCGCCGCGGCCTCGACCAGGGCAGCGTGCAAGTCGCGAACGTTCTCGTCCATCAGCGCCACCAAGCCCGCGGGATCGCGCCCCGGTGGCCAACGCTTGAACTCCCACACCCGGGTCCGATGATGTCTCCCCACCGTCCGCCTCAACGCGTGGCGACGGCGCAGACCGGCGGCTCCGGAGCCCCTTCCTGCCGCGCCGAGCGGGCCGCTGGCGGCTGTTCTCTTCGCATAAGGGAACGCGTCGACGCTCTACGGACGGCGTCGACCACGCCTCAGCGCCGCCCATCCTCGACGAGCGAGATCAGCGAGACTGAACCACACGAGGATGACGCCCAGTCGCAGAAGCCTCCGCCAGCGCGGCGCCTGCGATGGCGTGGGAAGATCGGTCGGCACGTGGGGGTACCTCTGTGCCGCACTCCGCGTGCCCTCCATCCGTAACACCGAGATCACCGGAAACCTAATGCGCAGCCCCCGGCACATTCCGCGCAGCGTGACCGTGTGCGAGCCCAGCCGATCGGCCTCGGGCCCGAACGCGTCCCCGGAGCGATGGTGGTCCTCCGGGGTGGTTGCCCACTCGTCAGGCCGGAAGCCGGGGCAGGGCGGCTGGCCGGGCGAGAGGCCGGCCAGGCCGCGGGACCACGCGCGGAGGGTGGGGCGAGGGACGCGGACTCGGACCTTGCGGCACGGTCGCGGCGCGGCCGACCGGGGGCGAGCCCAGGTAGCGGATGCCCACGCCTTGGCCTATCGCCTTGTTCCCTGGCCCATCCGGCGGCCGGAGGGCGAACGAGAACGGCCATGCGTGAATCCTGGCGCCCGAAATCCGGGGTTTCCGGCGGAAGAGACGGCGCCTTTCGGGCCTACGCGCTCCTCACGCTCACCGCCCTGATCTGGGCCGGCAACGCCGTGGCGAGCAAGTGGGCGGTGGGCGAGGTCTCGCCGCTCGCGCTGACCAGCCTGCGCTGGCTCGTCGCCTGCGCGGTCCTGGCGCCCTTCGCGGCCCGGCGGGTCGCCCGCGAGTGGCGCCTGCTGCGCCCGGCCTGGCTGCGCATCCTGCTGATGGGCGGCTGCGGCTTCACGGTCTTCAACGCCCTGTTCTACGCGGCGGGCGCCGCCACCACGGTCACCAACATGGCCCTGTTCCAGGGCGCGATGCCGGTCGTGGTGCTGGCCTGCAGCTTCCTCGCCTACCGCACGCCCGTCACGCGCATCCAGGTGCTCGGCGTCCTCGTGACCTCCCTGGGCGTGGTCGTCGCGGCGACGCACGGCGACCTCGCGGTGCTGCGCACCTTCGCGTTCAACCGGGGCGACCTGCTCCTGCTCCTCGCCTGCCTGCTCTACGGCGGCTACACGGTCGCGCTGCGGGCGCGGCCGGCCGTGTCGGGGGCGACCTTCTTCGCCGCGCTGGCCCTCGCCGCCCTGCTCACCTCGTTGCCGCTCCTCCTCGCCGAGTGGGTGGCCGGGCGCCTGATCTGGCCGAGCGCCGCGGGCTGGGCGATCATCGCCTTCGTCGGGCTGGGGCCGTCGCTGATCTCGCAGCTCTTCTTCATGCGCGGCGTCGAGCTGATCGGGCCGAACCGGGCGGGCATCTTCGTGAACCTCGTCCCGGTCTTCGGGGCGGCGCTGGCCGTCACCGTGGCCGGGGAGCCGTTCCGGCTCGACAACGCCGTCGCCCTCGCCCTCGTCCTCGGCGGCATCGTCATCGCCGAGCGGCTGGGGCGCGGCCGCGGGGCGTGAGCCCCGGGGACGGCATCGCCGCCCCCCGCCCGGCACGGGTCCGGCGCCTTCGGGCCTCAGCGGTGGCAATGGTCGCCACCGCTGAGGCCCGAAGGCGCGCCGAAGCGGTTATGCTCCCGGGCGCCCGCCCGGGCCGAGAGGAGCAACGATGAGCATTCGCGCGCAGCTGGTCGAGCGGTTCTTCCGCTATGTCGCGGTTCCGAGCCAGAGCGACGCCGCCGCGGCGACGCTGCCGAGCACGCCGGGCCAGCGCGACCTCGCGGCCCTGCTGGCCGCGGAGCTGCGCGAGATCGGGCTCGCGCGGGTGACCCTCGACGACGCCGCCATCGTGACGGCGCTGAAGCCCGGCACCCGGCCGGGCGCCCCGCGGATCGGCTTCGTCGCGCATCTCGACACGGTCGATGTCGGGCTCTCCCCGGTGATCCGCCCGCAGGTGCTGCGCTTCGACGGCCGCGACCTCTGCCTGAATGCCGAGCGGGACATCTGGCTGCGCGCCGCGGAGCACCCGGAGATCCTGCCCTGGCGGGGCCAGGACGTGATCGTCGGCGACGGCACCAGCGTGCTGGGGGCCGACAACAAGGCCGCCATCGCGGTGATGATGACGCTGCTGGCGACGCTGGGCCCGGCGGACGCGCACGGCGACATCCTCGTCGCCTTCGTGCCCGACGAGGAGATCGGGCTGCGCGGCGCCAAGGCCCTCGACCTCGCGCGGTTCGCCTGCGATTTCGCCTACACGATCGATTGCTGCGAGGTGGGCGAGGTCGTGCTGGAGACCTTCAACGCCGCCAACGGCGAGGTCGTGTTCACCGGGGTCAGCGCCCACCCGATGGCGGCCAAGGGCGTGATGGTCAACCCGCTGCTGATGTCGCAGGACTTCATCGCGCAGTTCGACCGGGCAGAGACGCCCGAGCGCACCGCGGGCCGCGAGGGCTATTACTGGTTCAGCGGGATGGTGGCGAACGACAGCGAGGCGCGGCTCCAGGTCCGGATCCGGGACTTCGACCGGGACGCCTTCGCGGCCCGCAAGGCGCGGGTGGAGCGGGAGGCCGCCCGCGTCGCCGCCCGCTACCCGACCGGCCGCGTGGCCTGCCGCCTGGACGACGTGTACGGCAACATCCGGGACTCGCTCGGGGACGACCGGCGGGCGGTGGACCTGCTGTTCTCCGCGCTGGCGGCGCTGGAGATCACCCCGAAGCTGATCCCGATGCGCGGCGGCACCGACGGGTCGGCCCTCTCGGCGCGGGGCGTGCCGACGCCGAACTTCTTCACCGGCGCCTGCAATTTCCACTCGCGGTTCGAGTTCCTGCCGGTTCCCGCCTTCGAGGCCTCCTTCAAGGTCGCGCGCACGATCTGCCGGCTCGCGGCCGCCTGAGGGCCCCGGCGGCCCTGGATCGGCCCGCATCCCACCCCGGCCTCGCGCGGCGTCGGACATGAACTCGCGCGCCGGGTGATGTATCGGGAGCGCGCTGCGCCCGCGGCGCGACCCGACAGGAGCCCGATGCCCTCGTCCCGACCCGGCTTCTGGATCGCCGCGCCCGCGCTGGGGGCGCTGGCGGGCCTCGCCTACGCGGCCCTCTCGGGCACCGGCCCGCTCTCGGAGCCGGCGCTCCGGGGCGCCCTGATCGGGTCGCCGATCCTGTTCTACGAGCGCGGGCTGCTGCTCGCGGCCTGGCGCGACCGGGTCCGCCGGGCCGCCACGCCCCTCTTCGCCGCGGCCACGGTCGCGACCTACGTGGCGATGATCGTCCTCGGCAACGCGGCCGCCGGGACGCTGCTGCACCACGTCTTCGGCCTGATACCGAGCGCCCGCGCCGCCATGATGATGTCGCGGACCGGCTTCCTCTACGCGCTCGCGATCTCGGTGCTGATCGCCTTCGTGTTCCGCGTCCGCGACCTGATCGGCCCGCGGGTCTTCGCCAACCTGCTGATCGGCCGCTACCACCGGCCGATCAGCGAGGAGCGCATCTTCCTGTTCCTCGACGTGTCCGGCTCGACGCGCTTCGCCGAGGAGCGCGGCGACCTCGCGGCGCAGCAATATCTCGGCGAGATCTTCAGCGCGCTCGCCCTGCCGGTCCATCGCTCGCGCGGCTCGATCGACGACTATGTCGGGGACATGGCCCTGGTGAGCTGGACCCTGGCGCAGGGCAGCCGCGACGCCGCCTGCCTGCGCTGCGTCTTCGATTTCGCCGCCCGCCTCGCCGCGGACGCCGCCTCCTGGGAGTCGCGGTTCGGTCAGGTGCCGGGCTTCCGCGCGGCCCTGCATTGCGGCTCGGTCGTCACCGCCGAGATCGGCCTGGAGCGGCACAAGATCGCGTATTTCGGCGACACCCTGAACACGACGAGCCGCCTCGAGGCGCTCGCCAAGGAGCTCGGGGTCACGGTGCTGGTCTCCGGCGACCTGCTCGACCGGCTCGGCCCGCTCCCGCCCGACCTCCTGGCCGAGGATCTCGGCGCGCATGCCCTGCGCGGCCGCCACGAGCCGCTCCGGGTCGCCTGCGTGCGCGCCCGGCCGGCGTGAGGCCGCGGATCCGAGAAAGGCACCCCGATGAACCCTGAGACGGCGGACCGAGTCCTGATCGGCGGCGGCGGCATCGCGGGCCTCGCCGTCGCGCGGGCCCTGCACCGGCGCGGCATCCCCTCGCTCACCCTGGAGCGGCGGGACGAGCCGGCCGCGGCCGGGCTCGCCATCAACCTGCCGGGCAACGCGGTCCAGGCCCTGGACGCGCTCGGCCTCGGGGAGGAGCTGCGCGGTCTCGGCCAGCCCCTGGCGCGGCGCGAGTACCGCGACGCGGCGGACCGCCTGATCTTCCGCGTCGACGAGGAGGCGTTCTGGGGCGCGCGGGCGCGGCCCCGCTGCCTGCGGCGCGCCGACCTCCTGCGCGTGCTGCGGCGCGGCCTGCCGGAGGAGGCGGTGCGGCAGGGGCGCGGCCTCGCGGCGGTCCGGCAGGATCCGGGCGGCGTCGCGGCGGTGCTGAGCGACGGCACGGCCGAGACGGGCGGCCTCCTGGTCGGGGCGGACGGCGTGCACTCGACCGTCCGCCGCGCCGTGTTCGGGGGCGCGGCCCCCGAGGCGGCGCGACTCGCCGGGGCGAGCTGGCGCTTCATGATCCCCAATCCGGGGGTCGAGGCCTGGACGCTCTGGAGCGGAGGCGGCGGCCTCTTCCTGCTCATCCCGGTCGACCGGGACGAGGCCTACGGCTGGGTCGCGGTGACCGGCGCCGCGCCGGCGGGCGACGCCCTCGGATCCGTCGCGCCCGTCTTCGCCCGCTTTCCCCGGCGGGTGCGCGAGGCGCTCGCGGCCGCGCTCGCGCGGCCGTCCTCCCTCCATCACTCGCCGCTGGAGGAGGTGCGCGCGCCGCGCTGGCACGCCGGCCGGGTGCTGCTGGCGGGGGATGCGGCGCACGCGACCGCGCCGGTCTGGGCGCAGGGGGCCGCCCTCGCCCTGGAGGACGCGCTGGTCCTGGCGCGGGTGCTGGACCGCCCGGCGGCGGCGTGGGGCGAGGCCGGCGCCGCCTACGAGCGGCTGCGGCGCCCCCGCGTGGCCCACGTGCAGGCCATGACCGACCGGATGTCGCGCGCGGCCCGGATGCCGGACCTGGCGAGGCGCCTGCTCCTGCCCTTCCTCGGGCCGCGCAGCTACCGGGCGACCTATGGGCCCCTGCGCCGGCCGGTCACCGGCTGAGCGCCGCCGCGCGGCTGTCGCAACCTGCGACAGCCGCAACAGCTGTCGCAGGTTCGGCCGCGCGACCGCCCCCGACCCGGCCGGGACCCAACCCGGGTCTTGCCCGGCACGCTCCCCGCATGACCCCGCGGCCGTGAAGCATTGCCAGGGACTTACCGCGTCGCAAGATCCGGCGGCGGGGCGGCGGCGGCGGCCTGGCACGCGGGCTGCTCAGGACAGGACGGCTCGCCCCGCACCCGACGAGGGCGACGATCCTGGGAGGACACCATGAACAAGCCGGAATTCCTGCGCGGCCAGACCGCCTCGCCGTTCGCGGCGCGCTACGACAACTTCATCGGCGGGCAGTGGGTGGCGCCGGCGGCGGGCCGCTACTTCGAGAACACGTCGCCGCTCACCGGGCGGCTGATCTGCGAGGTCGCCCGCTCCGACGCCCAGGACATCGAGCGCGCCCTCGACGCCGCCCACGCCGCCAAGGACGCCTGGGCCCGCACCGCCCCCGCCGAGCGCGCCCGCATCCTCACCAGGATGGCCGACCGCATGGAGGACAACCTCGACCTGCTGGCGCTGGCCGAGACCTGGGACAACGGCAAGCCGATCCGCGAGACCACCCACGCCGACATCCCGCTGGCCATCGACCATTTCCGCTACTTCGCCGGCTGCGTGCGCGCCCAGGAGGGCTCGCTCTCCGAGATCGACCACGACACCGTCGCCTACCACTTCCACGAGCCGCTCGGCGTGGTCGGCCAGATCATCCCGTGGAACTTCCCCATCCTGATGGCGGTCTGGAAGCTCGCCCCGGCCCTGGCGGCCGGCAACTGCGTGGTGCTCAAGCCCGCCGAGCAGACCCCGGCCTCGGTCCTGGTCCTGGCCGAGATCATCGGCGACCTGCTGCCGGCCGGCGTGCTCAACATCGTCAACGGCTTCGGCCTGGAGGCGGGCAAGCCGCTGGCCTCCTCGCCGCGCATCGCCAAGATCGCCTTCACGGGCGAGACCTCGACCGGGCGGCTGATCATGCAGTACGCCAGCCAGAACCTGATCCCGGTGACGCTGGAGCTGGGGGGCAAGTCGCCCAACATCTTCTTTGAGGACGTGATGGCGCGGGACGACGCGTTCCTGGACAAGGCGCTGGAGGGCTTCGCGATGTTCGCCCTCAACCAGGGCGAGGTCTGCACCTGCCCGAGCCGGGCGCTGGTGCAGGAATCGATCTACGAGCGCTTCATCGAGAAGGCGGTGGCGCGGGTGGAGGCGATCCGGCAGGGCTCGCCGCTCGACCCGGCCACGATGATCGGCGCCCAGGCCTCGGGCGAGCAGCTGGCCAAGATCCTGTCCTACATCGACATCGGCCGCCAGGAGGGGGCGCAGCTGCTGACCGGCGGCGAGCGGGCGGTGCTGGCGGGCGAGTTCGCCGAGGGCTTCTACTTGAAGCCGACGGTGTTCCGGGGCCACAACCGGATGCGGATCTTCCAGGAGGAGATCTTCGGGCCGGTGCTGTCGGTGACGACGTTCAAGGACGAGGCCGAGGCGCTGGCGATCGCCAACGACACGCTCTACGGGCTGGGCGCCGGGGTGTGGACGCGGGACGGGACGCGGGCCTACCGCTTCGGGCGGGAGATCCAGGCCGGCCGGGTGTGGACGAACTGCTACCACGCCTACCCGGCCCACGCGGCCTTCGGGGGCTACAAGCAGTCGGGCATCGGGCGCGAGACCCACAAGATGATGCTCGACCACTACCAGCAGACCAAGAACCTCCTGGTCAGCTACTCGCCCAAGGCCCTCGGCTTCTTCTGAGACCCCGCTCCCCCGCCGGCCTTCGGGCCGGCGGGGATTTCGGGGAGCCGCGCGCCCGCGCGGCTCCCCCTTCCACGCCTTGGCAATTCCTCTCAGGTGAGCGCACCGATGGCGTTCCGGCCGAGCAATCCCTCCATCCCGACGAAACTCGAGCGCAAGGCCCTCCGCGCGCTGCTGCACGCGGAATGGGCGTCCATCGCGCAGGTCTATTCCGGCCCCAAGACCCACGCCGACCTCGTGGCGAAGGGCTGGATGGAGTACCTGCCCGGGTCCACCGACCGGGTGCGGATCACCGGCCCGGGGCGGGCCGCCTACAACCGCCCGATCCCGGCCCGCGGCCAGCGCCGCCTCGACCGGCCGGCGGAGGGCGGGGCCTTCGCGATCCCGGGGCTCTGACGGCCGACGGCCCTTCGGGCGGGTCCATCAGCCACTCGGCCGGGGGGCGCCGCCCCGCGCCCCGTCACATCCGGCCGATCGCGATCCCCGTGAAGGTCTGGTTGAGGTGGGTCGATCGGTACTGCTCCCCGAACGTCTCGAAGCCGACCACACCGTACTTCCGATAGAGTTCCGAGATCGGGTGTCGGATCTGGTGCATCTCGGCGTCGAGCCGGCGCAGCACGCACTCGAAGCCGATCACGAGGTCGAGGCCGCCCAGGCGCGCGTCGAGGTCGACCAGAGCCTCCTCGGTCGAGGCCAGGAGGTCGCGCTGGCGCGCCAGGGTCAGCACCACCCCCTCGTCGATCGCGCAGAACAGGCCGAGCGAGCCGTCCGGGTTGAGGCGGCGGATCGCGCGGCAGAAATAGTCGCCCCCCACCCGCACCACCAGCGGGTGGGTCGCGAAGGTCATCGGCGAGAGCTCGCCCGGGCGCAGGCCGACCGCGCGCGCGTACTCGGCGGCCGCCGGCTCGGCGTTGAGCTCCCGCACCGTGCGGTTGGCCGCGTCGGTCTCGGTCACCACGAACTTCACCGGCGTCGGCTCGAAATTGTCGATCTTGAAGATCTCGACCGGGTAGGTCGTCTCCACGACCGCCACCACGGCGGCGTTGCGGTACGCCTGCCCGTCGTGGATCAGCGCGGTGCGCGAGAAGGTCAGGGCGTCGCCGGCCGAACCGCCCACCAGGGGGATGGCGTCGAGGCCCCAGGCCACCGCGGAGATGACCCTCTCCTCCGCGTGGGTGCGGCCGTCGATCAGCGACAGGGCGAAGCGGTGCAGCGGGACGGGGGCGGCCTGGCCGAGCCGCGCGCGCAGCCCACGCATCGCCGCGACCGTCGCCTCCCCGTCGAGGCAATCGATGCCGGTGAGGACCGTCGAGACCACGCGGAAGCCCTCGCGCGGGAAGGCGACGGCGACGAGACCCCGCTCCAGGCCGCCCGCGGCGCAGATCTCTCCCGAGGCGGTGCAGCCCGCGACCCCGATGCCCGGAAACCGGGTCCGCAGCGCCTCGGCCAGGGCGGCGGCGTCGTATTCCGCGGAGAAGAACACCAGGAGGTGGCCGACCTCGTCCCGGTCGAGGGCGGCGGCGATGGCCTCGGCCGCCTGCGCGGCCCCGTCCGCCTCGGTCCACGCCGTCTGCACGCCGCAGGCATGCGCCCGCATCGGTCGTCCCGTGCCCACCAGGCCCCTCCCTGACGGAACCGGCCCGGGCCGATCCCCGCCGCGCGCCGGCCCGTCGGCCGCGCCGCTTCCGGCTTCGCCACAGGCTGCGCGAGAACGGCGGCCGCCGCAAGCCGGGCATGATCAGTTAAAATCAGATCTTTGCAATGAAATGTCCTGAACAACCGGAGTAACGGGCGAGCAGGGCCCGGGCCCCCGTCTCGCCCAGGACCATCGCGGCGGTCGACAGCCCGTCCGCCAGCAATCCCGACGGGGCCAGGACGGTGACCGAGGCGAGGTCGGGGGGCGAGGCGCGGGTGGCCGGATCGACGATGTGGTGGTGGCGGAAATCCGGCGTGAAGGCGGTGGCGTAGTCGCCCGAGGTCGCGGCGAAGCCCGCGAAGGGCGCGACCGTCGCCGCGAGGGTGCGGGCGCGCCGCGGATGGGCGATCCCGAGCCGCCACGCCGACCCGTCCGCCCGGTGGCCGGCCGCGCCCAGCTCGCCCGTGTCGATGAGGGCGTCCCGCACGCCGCGGCGCGCCAGGGCCGCCATCACCCGGTCGGCGGCGTAGCCCTGGGCGATCCCGTTCAGCGTCAGGGCCGCGCCCGGCCGGAGCAGGCGCAGGCTGTGCCCGTCGATCCGGACCTCGCGCCAGTCGACGAGGGCGCCGGCCCGCGCGAGGGCGGCGGGGGTCGGGCGCGCCCCGCGCGCCGCCGCCTCGGCCCAGGCCTGCCAGAGCGGCTGCACGGTCGGGTCGAAGGCCCCCGCGCTCGCCGCCGCGAGGTCGAGGGCGAAGCGCGCGAGCGCGAGCAGGTGCGGGTCGGCCCCGTCGAGCCGGCCCTCCCGGTTGAGCCGCGACAGGGCGCTGTCGGCGCGAAACAGGCTCGCGGCGCGCTCCACCGCCCGGATCTCCGCGAAGCCCTCGGCGAGGGCCGCCTCGAGGGCGGCCGCGTCCGGCCCCGCGAGCGTGAGAGACACGGTGGTCCCGAAGGCGAGCCCGGCCCGGCTCGCGGTGCGCAGCCCCCGCGCCCGGGCGAGGGCGAGGAGGCCGGCCCCGCCGAGCCCCGCGAGGGCCCCGGCGGCGCCGACGAGGAGGCGGCGCCGGCCCGGCCTCACGCCGTCTCGGCCGGGGCCGGCCGGGGCCGCGCCGGGTGCTTGTGGCCCGGGTACTTGCGGGCCGGATGCTTGCGCGCCAGGATCGCCGGCACGCATTGCCGGGGATCCTGGATGATCGTGACGCAGTCCATGCACTGGAAGCACTCCGCGTAGTCGATGCGGCCGCTCGGCGCGATGGCGCCGTAGCGGCAGCGCACGCGGCAGAGCTGGCAGGGGCTGCCGCATTCGGGCCGGCGCGGGATCCAGTCGAGGAGCCGCAGGCGGCCGAGCAGCGCGAGGCCCGCGCCGAGCGGGCACAGGTAGCGGCAGAAACCCTTGTAGACGAAGAGGTTGAGGAGCAGGAGGGCGGCCGCGTAGGCGCAGAAGGGCGCGCCCCGGACGAAGCCGAGCGTGATCGCGGTCTTGAACGGCTCGGCCTCGGCCAGGGCATCCGCCAGGGGGGCCGAGAGGGCGGCGCTCGCCAGGATGGCGGCGAGGAGGAGGTGCTTGAGCCGGCGCAGCGCCCGGTCCGCGGCGGGGCCCGGGACGCGCGGGCGCAGGCGCAGGGGACGGGCGGCGGCGGCCGCGAGTTCCTGCAGCGCCCCGAAGGGGCACAGCCAGCCGCAGAAGGTGCCGCGGCCCCAGACCGCGAGCGTCGCCAGGGCGAAGCCCCACAGGAGGAGCGAGGGCGGGTCGTAGAGGAGGAAGCTGAGGTCGCCCGTGACCGTCGCGGCGCGCACGAGGCCGATCAGGGTGACGACCGAGAGCTGCGCCTGCGCCACCCAGCCGATCACCACGAGGGTGAAGGCGAGGTAGGCGAGGCGGAAGGCCGCGAAGGGCCGGGGACGGGCCGCGAGGCCGCGCGGGCGCGCGAGCACGGCGACCAGGAGGGCGAGGGCGGCGCCGATCAGCGCGAGGTCCGCCGCCCGCGCTCGCCACGGCTCGGTCCAGGTCGCGGGTTCCTCCGGCGCCTCCCGGACGAAGAGGTCGGGCGGCAGGGCGTAGTCGGCGGCGACCTCCCGGGTCGCGCGCTCGGGGAAGATCTGGCCCTTCTCGCGGGTGATCCGCAGGGTCAGGCTCCAGGGCGCCGAGGGGTCGAAGCCCGCCTCGGGGGCGATCCTCAGGATCGACCAGGGCCCCTCCGGCATGCCGGGCGGTCCGGCGCCGCGGCGCTCGATGGCGAGGTCGCGGGCGGTCACCCCGAGCCCGCGCTGGCCGAGGCCGAAGCGCTCCGGGATCGCGCCGAGCACGAAGTCCTCGCCGAGCGCGCTCCAGGCCCCGGCCGACAGGACCAGGACCGCGTGGGCGCCGGGGCCGATCTCGGCCATCAGCGCCGCGTGCCGCGCCTCGCCGAGCAGCGCGCGGCCGATGGTCGGCAGGTTGAGATAGGCGAGGTAGATCTCCGCGAAGGGCGCGTCGGGCGCGGCCGGCGCCGGGCCCTCGAAGCCCGATCCCGCGAAGGCCGCCTCGACGGCCCGGTGCGTGGGCGCGAAGCGCCGCACGAAGCCGCGGGCGAGGAGCGCGTCCCAGGTCAGGCTCTCGACGGGGCCGGGCCGCGCCTCGACGCGCAGGGCCGCGCTCTGGCCGGCGCCGAAGCCGAGCTTGGCGCGCGCCACGGCGAGGGAGGCGGCGAGCAGCGATTCGTTGATGACCCGGGTCGAGGCGGTCGCCATCGACACCCCGTCCACCGTGGAGGCGGGCGGGGCGCCGTTGGCCCGCGCGTTGGCGCGCCCGACCCGGATCGGCCGCCGGGCCGACATCCCCCCATATTGCGCGACGAAGGCGAAGAGCGGCCCCTCGCCGAGCCCTTCCAGGAAGACCGGCTCGCGGTGCGAGAGCACCCGCACGTCCCGGAAGCTGCCGTCGGGCGCCAGCGCGACCAGCAGGTTCGGCGGCGTGCCGCCGAAGCCCGGGATCGGCGCGAGGTCGGCCGATTCGTACGCGTAGGCGAAGACGTCGTAGCGGCCCGCCTCCTGCTTGAGGATCGGCCAGACCGGCAGGGCGTCGTCGCGCTCGCCGACCACGAGGGGAGGGGGGAAGAGCCGCTCCAGCCCGGCCCGGTCGAGGGTGCCGGCCCCGGCCGCGGCGGGGAGCCAGAGGGCGAGCAGCGGGGCGAGGAGGCGGATGGCGCGCCGCGCCGCCCTCACGGCCCGTGCGGGCCACGGCGGCGCCAGGGGGAGGCCGGCTGAGCCCCCCCTCACGGCGCGGCCCCGGTCGGGCGCACGGCGGCGCCCCAGGGATAGCGCCCGACCTTGACGCTGCGCAGGGCCCGGCGGGTCGCCACGTCGATCACCGTCACGTCGCCCGAGACGCCGTTGGTGGTGAACAGGCGGCCCTCTTCCTGCGTGAGCGCGAGGTGCCAGACCCGGCGCCCGACCAGGATGAAGCCCAGCACCTCGAAGGTCGCGGCGTCCACCACCGCCACGCGGTCGGCCGCGCCGAGCGCCACGAAGGCGAGGCGCCCGTCGCGGGTGAGCCGGATCCCGACCGGCTGGATCCGGTCCGGCGCCACGCCCCTGATCTCGAACCCGATCGTGCGGCGGACCCGGCGGGTCCCGACGTCGATCACCGCCACCGTGCCGCCGACCTCCGAGGAGACCCAGAGCGTCGCGCCGTCCGCCGTGAAGGCGGCGTAGCGGGGCCGCTGGCCGACCGGGGTGGCGTCGACGGCGCGCAGCGTCGCCGCGTCGATCCAGTGGACCATGTTGGTGGTCTCCGAGGTCGTGACCGCGAGGGTCCCGTCCGGGCTCACCGCCATGCCCTCCGGCTCGATGCCGACGTCGATCTGGGCCAGCACCCGGCGCTCGGCCGCGTCCACCACCGTCGTGGTGGCGTTCTCCTCGTTGGCGATGAAGAGGCGGCGCCCGTCCGGGTGCAGGGCGAACTGCTCCGGGTCCTGGCCGGAGGGCAGGTTGTCGAGGAGCCGGCCGGTCTCGGGGTCGATCACCTGGACGGCGTCGGAATCGCTCGCGCAGACGAAGAGGCGGCGCCCGTCCCGCGAGAAGGCCACCCCGCGCGGCCGGCGCCCGACCGCGAAGGTGCGGACCACCTCGAGGCGCTCCGAATCGATCACCGAGACGGTGTTGTCGCGCTCGTTGGTGACGAAGACCTCCGCCCCGGGCGCCGCGCCCGCCCAGAGCAGCGCGAGGAGGCCTGCCGCGCGCCGCCGCATCAGCTGCCGCGCCGCGGGTCGCGCATCGCCCGGCAGGCGCTCTCGGGCTGGTCGAGGCCGAGCGTGTCGAGTTCGGTGCGCTGGTGGAGGAAGCCCGCGAGCGGCGCCGTCGCCGCGACGGCGCCGGGCCAGAGCAGGAAGACCGGCTGGCGCAACTCGCCGCTCCAGGGCCGGAAGCTCAACGCCCGCCCCTTGAAGCCGCCGAGTTCGAAGCGCCCGGACAGGAGCAGGTCGGCGATCGCGTCGGGATCGGCGCTGCGCAGTTGCGCGGCCGCCTCGCCGACCGCGTGCACGGCGAGCCAGCCCGCGTAATCGACCGCGTCCATCGGCCGGCCCGCGAGCTTGCGGAAGCGGGTCTGGAGCTGGGCCGCCGCCCAGGCCTCGACCGGCCGGCCCCAGGCCGTCGGGGTGAGCCCGTGCGTGCCGACGACGGGCCGCGGCGAGGCCGTGTTGTAGACGAGGCTCGCCCCGAAGGCGCCCGCCTCGTCGGCCACCGCCACCACGTCGTGCTCGGGCCCGCGCGAGGCGAGCGCCAGTTCCTGCGCGGCGGAATCGCGGATGTCGGCCCCCTGCGGGTCGAAGCGCGCCTCCGCCACCACCCGGGCCCCGAACTTGCGGGCGCTGCGGCGCAGGGACTCGGCGTAGAGCGCGTCCGCCGGGGCGGGCCCGGACAGGAGGAGGAGCCGGGTCCAGCGCTTGGCGACCAGGAACTGCACCAGGGCGTCGGTCAGCATCGCCCGGGAGGGCAGCAGGTGCAGCACCCGCGCCCGGCAATCCTGGTCGCGCAGGCGCGTGTCGGCGGCGCCGATGTTGAGGAAGACCGTGCCTCCCGCCGCCTCCGCGTCGGCCAGCGCCAGGAGGTCGCCCGCCGGGGCGTTCACGACCACGAAGCGCGGCGCCTGCGCGGCGAGGATGCGCGAGAGCGCCGCGCGGATGTCCTCGCCCGGCCCGACCACGGTGCTGTTCAGGGAGAAGCCCAGGCCCACGAAGCGCCCCGTCGCCTGCGCGTCGCGCAGACCGAGTTCGGCGCCGCGCAGACCCTGGTCCTCGGGGACCGGCTCCTCGTTGTTGAGCGGGACCGGGCGGTCCACCCGGCGCTCCAGGTAGTGGACGGCCACCACGGCCTGCGCGGCGGCGAGGCCCGTGGACAGGAAGGCGACGGCCCCCGCCAGCAGCAGGCGCGCCGCGCGAAGGCCGGTGCCTCGCATCGCTGCATCTCCTCGCGGCGGTCGTGCCGCCTCGTGCCCCGCAGGATAGGCCGCCCGGCCCAGACGAGCCACTTGGACCAAAGGTTAAACACTGAATTGTACCAAAGGTTGAGCAGTCTAGATTGCTATTGATTTGGTACATGAAAGCATTATGGTCGCAGCCAGGCCGCTTTGTCGGCCGGATGAAGACATCCAGCGTGCAGAACTGAGAATCAAGTGCGGTCCCGCCCGGCGCTCCCGGAGCGGCCGAGGACGGGCCGAAGCATGCGATCACGCTCCGTGGTCGCCGGGGATGAACTCACCAAGGAAGAGGTTGAGACCGATGCGGATTCCGCCGATCGCCCGCCGCACCCTGCTGGCCGCGGCCCTCGCGGCCGCGAGCGCAAGCGTCGTCCACGGCCACGGGGACGTGCAGCCGCAGCCGGTGGACACCAAGGGCCTGCCGGCGCTCGGGCCGGACCTGCTCGCCGAGAACCCCTACCGGGGCAATCCCAAGGCCGTGGAGATCGGCTACTCGGGCTACACCCAGAACTGCGCCCGCTGCCACGGCCTGGAGGTGATCTCCGGCGGCCTCGCGCCCGACCTGCGCAGGCTCGAGACGGGCAGCGAGGGCGATGCGTGGTTCATGGAGCGGATCCAGAACGGCGCCATGATCAACGGCACCTACAAGATGCCGCCGTTCCGGGACGCGCTCTCGCAGGAGGCGATGTGGGCGATCCGCTCCTACATCGAGTCCCGCCACGTGAACGAGGGGTGAGCGGGGCGATGCGCCGCCTCGTCCTCCTCGCCGCCCTGTCCGCCGCCCAGTCCGCCGCCCTGGCGGCGCCGGCCGCCGCCCGCCCCCTCGACGACGTGGTCGCCTCGGGCACGCTGCGGGTCGCGGTCTACCGCGAGAACGCCCCCTTCTCGGATGACGGCGCGGCCGGGCCCGCGGGGATCGAGGTCGACCTCGCCCGCCGGATCGCCGAGCGCCTCAAGGTCGCCCTCGACCTGCGCCTCGTCGAGGCGGGCGAGAGCGTCGACGGCGACTTCCGCCTGAACCTCTGGCGCGGCGACCTCGCCGGCTCGGCCCTGGCCGACCTGATGCTGCACGTGCCCACCGACCGGCAACTCGCGCTGCGCAACGAGCAGGTCTTCTTCACCGTGCCCTATTGCGAGCAGCGCGTCGCCTTCGCGTATCGCCGGGACAGGCTGGAGGCCTTCGATTCCCTGGCAGCGAGCGAGGCCAACCCGGTCGCCGTCGAGGGGACCAGCGCCGCAGACACGCTGCTGATGCTGGCCGAGGGCGGGCAGCTGCGCGCCCATATCCGCCACTTCCGCAGCTTCGCGGCGGCGGCGACGGCCTTCCTCGCCGGGGAGGCCCCGGTGCTCGGCGGCACGCGGGCGGCGATCGAGGGGGCCCTGCGCGCGGCCGGCCCGAAGGCCGAGGGCGTCGCCGTCACCGAACTCTCCGTGCCGGGGCCGGTGCGCACCCGCTGGGAGATCGGCGCCGCCGTGCGCCAGGATTCCCGCGACCTCGCCTACGCGGTCGGCGACGCGCTGGCCGCCCTCGCGGCGAGCGGGGAGATGCAGGCGCTGTTCGCCCGGCACGGCGTCACCTTCACGCCCCCGTCCGGCGACTGACCGGAGGGAGGGGGCACGGGCGGCCGCCGCGGCGGCCGCCGCCCAAGCTTCACTCGCCCTGCGCACGAGAACGGGCGGCAGGGTCTCGCGGAGGAGGACACGTCCATGAGATTGCGTACGACTTTGTGTGCGTCGGCGGGGGCGCTCGCGCTGATGCTCGGCGCCGCCCGGGCCGAGGGCGTGACGGACCATGACATCGCCAACGACGCCAAGACCCCGGGCGACGTCGTCACCTACGGGCTCGGCCTGCAGGGCCAGCGCTACAGCCCCCTCAAGGCCCTGACCCGGGACACGATCAAGGGCCTCGTCCCGGCCTACTCGTTCTCGTTCGGCGGCGAGAAGCAGCGCGGCCAGGAGAGCCAGGCGCTGGTGCACGACGGCGTGATCTACGTGACCGGCTCCTACAGCCGCGCCTTCGCCATCAACGCCCGCACGGGCGAGAAGATCTGGGAGTACAACGCCCGCCTGCCGGAGGGCATCCTGCCCTGCTGCGACGTCGTCAACCGCGGCGGCGCGCTCTACAAGGACCGGTTCTACTTCGGCACCCTCGACGCCAAGCTGGTGGCGCTCGACGCCAGGACCGGCAAGGTGATCTGGCGCAAGGACATCGACGATTACAAGGCCGGCTACTCCTTCACGGCGGCGCCGATGATCGTGAAGGGCAAGATCATCACGGGCGTCTCGGGCGGCGAGTTCGGCGTGGTCGGCCGGGTCGAGGCGCGCGACGCCGAGACCGGCGAACTCGTCTGGTCGCGGCCGGTGATCGAGGGCCACGTCGGCACCCTCCACGGCAAGCCCTCGACCATGACCGGCAAGGTCAACGAGAGCTGGCCGGGCGACACCTGGAAGTTCGGCGGCGGCGCGACCTGGCTCGGCGGCACCTACGACGCCGAGACCAACCTGATCTACTACGGCACCGGCAATCCCGGCCCGTGGAACAGCGCGACGCGGCCGGGCGACAACAAGTGGTCGTCGTCGCGGCTGGCGATCAACCCGGATACCGGCGAGATCGTCTGGGGCTTCCAGACCACCCCGCACGACGGCTGGGACTACGACGGCGTCAACGAGTTCATCCCCTTCGACCTGCACAAGGACGGCAAGGTGGTGAAGGCGGGGGCGACCGCCGATCGCAACGGCTTCTTCTACGTGCTCGACCGCGCGAACGGGACGTTCCTGAGCGCGATGCCGTTCGTGGCGAAGATCAGCTGGGCCAAGGGCATCGACGGCGACGGGCGGCCGATCTACGACCCGGCCTTCCGCCCCTCCGACCCGTCGCAGTCGCAGGACGGCAAGAAGGGCAGCACGGTCTTCGCCGTCCCGAGCTTCCTCGGCGGCAAGAACTGGATGCCGATGGCTTACAGCCCGGACACCAAGCTGTTCTACGTGCCCTCGAACGAGTGGGGCATGGACCTGTGGAACGAGCCGGTGGCCTACAAGAAGGGCGCCGCCTATCTGGGCGCCGGCTTCACCATCAGGCCGGTCTTCGAGGACCATATCGGCTCGCTCAAGGCGATCGATCCGGCGACCCAGAAGGTAGTGTGGGAGTACAAGAACAAGGCGCCGCTGTGGGGCGGCGTGCTGACCACGGGCGGCGACCTCGTCTTCACCGGCACGCCGGAGGGCTACCTCAAGGCCTTCGACGCGAAGACCGGCGAGGAGGTCTGGAAGTTCCAGCTCGGCACCGGGGTCGTGTCCTCGCCGATCACCTGGGAGCAGGACGGCGAGCAGTGGATCGGCGTCGCGGCGGGCTGGGGCGGCGCGGTGCCGCTCTGGGGCGGCGAGGTGGCGAAGTCCACGGCCGGCATCACCCAGGGCGCGAGCTTCTGGGCCTTCCGCCTGCCCAAGCAGCTCGCCGCGCGCTGAGGCCGTGGCGGGAGCCGGCCGGGCGGCCGGCTCCTCCGCCGCGCGGGAGCAGCGATCCCGCGCGGCCGAACGCGCTCACCGCGCGACGACGGGTCCCGGATAGACGACCCGCACCGCGCGCCGCGGCTCGCCGGAGGGCATCGCCTTGGGCCCGGCCGCGCGCGGTGCGGCGACCGGGCGGCTCACCGCGGCCGGCGCCGAGGGTGACGAGATGGCCGGCTCGGGGGCGAGGGTCAGGCCGGCCAGCAGCGCCGTCACGGCACCGACGGCCCCGAGCAGCCCGATCGAGATCGCCGAGCGGCTCGGGCCGGGAATCGTGAGGGCGATGCGGGTCATGGAAGCCTCCCAGGGCCACATTGGAATTGTACCGTTTGCAATAGACATCTAATATTTCGTGCACAAGGTTTCCCGGCGACCTAGGCCGTTGGGCCGAGCGCCCAACCGGATCGCGCCCTGGAGCAGAGGCTGCCATCCGCTCCCTTTGGTTGCGGGGCGTCGTTTTCATGACTTCTTGGTTGTAGGGCTCCTTGGCTAATCGCCGGGAGAGCGATCGCGACGGCGACCGAGGCGGCGAGTCCGCCAGGCTACTCCAGGACCCGCTCGCGGAGGAGCGAGCTCACGGAACGTCGGCGGGACAGCATCGCAAAGCAGATCCCTTGTCCGTCGGCCGACGAGATCGATCGATCCCGGTCACTTGCGGGGCGGGAGGCCGAGATCGTCTCGGATGCGACTTATCGTCGGTCGGCGCGGCTCGACGGCGGCGCTCGGTTGACAGCAATCCCGCTCTGGCGTCGAACTGCCGGCCACGCTGCGGCCGGCGGGAGGCTCCGGATGCGCGATGGTCCTCGGCGTGAGCGCGGAAATGGGTGTGCATCCTTGCGTCATGAGCGCGAGAGCGCCGGGAGCGGCACGTGGCCGTACGGCGGCGGCGAGATGGGCGGGTGCATCCGCGCCCACGCCTGGGACGCGACGCCGCTCGGGCCGCTGGCGGGCTGGCCGCGGGACCTGCGCACCACCCTTCAGCTGGTGCTCGCCATGCGCCAGCCGGCGGGCCTCTGCTGGGGGAAGGAGGCGGCGCTGCTCTACAACGACGCCTACCGGGCGATCCTCGGCGACAAGCATCCGGGCGCGCTCGGGGCGCCGCTGGTGCGGGTCTGGCCGGAACTCGCCGATTTCCTGCGCCCGGCGGTCGAGGCGACGCTCGCCGGGACGTCCCAGCTCTGGGACGACACCCCCTTCGACCTCTGGAGCCGCGGCGACGGCCCGCGGACCGGATGGTTCACGGCGAGCTGGACCCCCGTCCGGCTGGAGAGCGGTGAGGTCGGCGGCTTCCTGATGGTGGCGGTCGAGACGACGGCCCGCCGGTTGGCCGAGCGCGCCCTGCGCAGGAGCGAGGAGCGCCAGGCCTTCCTGCTGACGCTGAGCGACGCGCTGCGCGACCTCGACGACCCGGTCGCGGTGCAGCAGGCGGCCCAGCGGGCCCTCGGGGAGCACCTGGGCGCCGACCGGGTGGCCTACGCGGAGGATGTGGGCGACGGCGCGCATGTCGACCTGAAGCAGGACTGGACCCGGGGGGGGCCCAGCATCGCCGGGCGCTACCGCTACGCCGATTACGGGCGCGAGCTGATGGAGGCGCTGCGGGCGGGGCGCCCCTGCGTGCGCCCCGACATCCAGGCCGATCCGCTGATGACGCCGGCCGAGAAGGCCGCGCATGCCACGCTGGGGGTCGGCGCGACGCTCTGCGTGCCCCTGGTCAAGCAGGGCCGGCTCGTGGCGATCCTCACGGTGCACTATGCCGGCCCGCACGATTTCCGGCCCGACGAGGTCGCGATCACCGAGGAGACGGCGGAGCGCACCTGGGCGGCGGTGGAGCGGGCCCGTGCCGAGGCGGCCCTGCGCGGCAGCGAGGAGCGCTTCCGGCACTTCGCCAACGCGTCCTCCGACATCCTCTGGATCCGGTCGGCCGACACGCTCGCGCTGGAATTCCTGAGTCCCGCCTTCGAGCCGATCTACGGCCTGCCGCGCGAGGCGGTGGCGGGCGACCCGCGCCGCTGGGGCGCCCTGATCGTGCCGGACGACCGCGAGGCGGCGCTGCGGCGGCTCGACGAGGTGCGGCAGGGCCGTTCGGTGACGCACGAGTTCCGGATCCGCCGGCCGGCGGACGGCGCCTTCCGCTGGATCCGCAGCACCGACTTCCCGCTCTTCGGCCCGGAGGAGCGAGTGCAGCGCCTCGCCGGCATCGCCAGCGACGTCACCGAGGCGAAGCAATCGGCCGAGCACCAGGCGGTGCTCCTGGCCGAGCTGCAGCACCGGGTGCGCAACATCATGGCGATGATCCGCTCGGTCACGGCGCGCACGGCGGACACCGCGATGCACGTGCGCGACTACGCGGAGCTCCTGTCGGGGCGGCTGATGGCCCTCGCCCGGACCCAGGCGCTGCTGACCCGGGCGGCGAATCTGGGCGTGGAGGTCGACGCGCTCGTGCGGGCCGAACTCGAGGCCCAGGCCCAGGACCCGGGGCAGTACGACCTCTCCGGCCCGCCCGTGACGCTCGCCCCCAAAGCCGCCGAGGTGCTGTCGCTGGCCGTCCACGAACTCGCGACGAACGCCCTGAAGCACGGGGCCCTGGCGGGGTCCCGGGGGCGGGTCGTCGCGCGCTGGCGCCTGACCCGTCCCGACGGACGGCCCTGGCTGCGGCTCACCTGGTCCGAGACCCGCCCGCCCGAGCCCGACTGGGCGCCGCCCGCCCACCGCGGCTTCGGCACCAGCCTGATCGAGCAGCGGGTCCCCTACGAACTCGGCGGCCGCGGACGCCTCGCGGTCACCCGCGAGGGCGCCGAGGCCAGCATCGAGTTCCCCTTGGGGCCGGCGCCCAGTATCCTCGAAACCGACGCGCCGGTCCGCACGGGCGTCAGCGGAGGTGCCCTCGACATGATCGGTGAGCCCAGCCTCGTCGGGCAGCGCGTCCTGGTGGCGGAGGACGATTTCTTCCTCGCCAGCGACGCGGAAGCCGCCCTGCAGGCCGCCGGTGCCGTGGTGGTGGGACCCTTCCCGCGCGAGGAGGCCGCCCTCGCGGCCCTGCGCGCGGGCGGCGTGACCGCCGCCGTGGTGGACATCAACCTGGGCGCCGGCCCCTCCTTCGAGACGGCCCGCGCGCTCTTCCAGGCCGGCACGCCGTTCATCTTCCTCACCGGCTACGACCAAGCCGTCATCCCGGCCGAGTTCGGGGACGTCGTGCGGCTCCAGAAACCGATCGAGCCGCGGCACATCGTGCGGGCGATCGCGCGGCTCGTCGAGGGCCGCCGCGGCTGACGGCCCCGCGTGGCGCGAAGCCCGAAGGTGGGCGCGGCGGCTCCGGTCAGAGGGTGCCGGGCCGCGCGATCTCGATGTCGCGCGGGTCGGGCACGTAGGCGCACCAGCCGCAGCGCCCGGTCGGCTCGGCCTGGGGCGAGTTCTTCTGGGAGCAGAGCGGGCAGACCTTCAGGAGGATGCGTCCCTGGATGCGGGAGGCGTGGCCGCGCCCCTTGAAGGTGATGGTCTTGGCTTCTGACACGATGGACGGAGGGGATTTGCGCCGGGAGGAGTGCCGGGAACGCTCCCGTCCGATCGGAGTTCGGCCCCCGCGCGCAGCTGACGGTTAAATGGCGGCGGATCCGGCGGCGCCGTCCCGGCGCGAGAGCTTGGCCGATGTGAAAGAAATTAACATTCCTTGGAACAGCTCCGCCCCGCCCTGGGTTCTCCCGCCGAGCAGGTGGCGGACGATGAAACCAAGCTCTGACCCGATCAGCATTGCTGAAGGAAACGATCAGGCGAGCTCTGATCGTCATGCGGAACGGCATTCCGAGACGTCTGTGAGGTCGACTGCAGCGGTAGAGCTGTCGGAGTCCTCCCAGACTATCCCGATTGCGGAAGAAACCGCCCGGATCGACAAGCGCGTGGTCGAGACGGGGCGGGTGCGGGTGCGGACCCACGTCGCGCTGAGCGAGCAGGTGCTGCGCGAGACCCTGCGCAGCGACGCCGTCGGGGTGAGCCGCGTCCCGATCGACCGCGTCATCGCCGAGGGCGAGCCGGCCCCTCAGGTTCGCACCGAGGCGGGGGTGACCATCATCCCCGTCCTGGAAGAGGTCCTCGTGGTCGAGAAGCGCCTCATCCTCAAGGAGGAGGTGCATATCCGCCAGACGACCCGGGGGGAGGACGTGGAGCTCCCCGTCACCCTGCGCCGCCAGCACGCGACCATCGAGCGTCTCCGGCCCGATGGCACCCCCAACCCCGATTCCCCCACGGAGGAGTAGAGTATGTCGCAGACCATCACGGCCCTCTTCGACAGCCGCCGCGAGGCCGAGGCCGCCATCGAGCGCGTCGTCGCGCTCGGCGTGCCCCGCACGAGCATCCGCCTCTCCCCGGAGACGCAGAGCAGCACCACGGCGACGGGCACGTCCTACGACCATCGCCGGGACGAGGGCGGCTTCTGGGCGTCCCTGAAGGACATCTTCATGCCCGACGAGGACCGCTACGCCTACGCCGAGGGCATGAGCCGGGGCGGCACCATGGTGATCGTCACGGCCGAGCCGGGCGATGCCAGCCGGATCGCGGACGTGCTCGAGGGCGCGGGCGCGGTGCACATGGACGAGCGCGAGGCGGCGTGGCGCCGCGAGGGCTGGACCGGCTACCCCGCCGCCGCCTCGGGCACGACCGCGACGGCGCGGGGCGCCACCGCGTCGGGCACCGCGACCGCCCGCACCACCGCGGCGACCGGCGCCGCGACCGCGCGCGGCGGCACGGCGACCGGCGCGACCGTGGGCCGCGACGAGACGATCCCGGTGGCCGAGGAGCGGCTGCGGGTCGGCAAGCGGGTGGCCGAGGCCGGCCGCGTGCGGGTGCGTTCCTACGTGGTCGAGACGCCCGTGCAGGAGCAGGTGGGCCTGCGCGAGGAGCGCGTCCATCTCGAGCGCCGGCCGGTGGACCGGGCGCCGACCCAGGCCGACGAGCGGCTGTTCGCCGAGCGGACGATCGAGGCCGCCGAGCGGGCCGAGGAGGCGGTGGTCTCGAAGGACGTCCGCGTGAAGGAGGAGATCGGGCTGCGCAAGGACGTCGAGCAGCGCACCGAGACCGTCTCCGACAAGGTCCGTCGGACCGAGGTCGAGATCGAGGACGAGCGCGGCAAGGTCACCCGCACCGGCACGACGGACACCCCCACCACGCCGCGGCGCTGACCGGCCCGTTCGCGATCCCGCTTCCCGCCCGGGCCGCGCCACGGCGCGGCCCGGGTGTGGCCGCGCCACAACGGTGCCGCCCGCGCGCGCGCCGACGCCTCGTCCGCTCTGGGCGAGGCGTTTCGCTGCCGTTAACCAGCGTGACAGCACGATGACACGGGCGGCGGGATGAACGGGGATGCGCCACATCCAGGTTGAGGACGGATTGCGCCTGCGCTTTCCGGGGCGGGACGCGAGCTTCCAGGAAGGCGTGGAGATCGGGCTGCTGGTCGCGCAGCTCGCGCAGCAGGGCGGCCGCAGCTTCACGCGCCTGCTCTCGAGCGCCAGCCTCGATCAGGCGCGCAGCGTGGCGCGCGGCTTCGGCTGCGCGATCGAGGTCGTCGCGGAGCAGGACGGGGTGAGCGAGGTGGTGGTCTCCTCCGGGCGGCGCCGGCCCGTCCTGACCGTGGTGCCGGGCGGCCTGCGGACGGCGTAGGAGCCCGCGCGACGGGTTCGGGCGCGAGCGCCGGATCGGACAAGACGCCACCGCTCGGATATCCTCCGCATCGACGCGCGGGAGCGTCCACGGCCATCCGGTCCGCGCGGTCGTCGGCGCCGGCCTCACGGCGAGCTTGACCATTCCCCTGCGTCGCCGGACAACCGAGCCGGGACAGGAGACAGGTCATGATCTCACGCCGGGATATCGCCTCCCTGGTCGGCATGGGCGCCCTCGCCGGGGGAGCGGCGGCCGTGGCCGCGCCAGCCGCCGCCCAGCCGACGGCCGGAGAGACCACCTTCGAGCGCGTCCGCCGCACCCGGAAGCTGCGCATCGGCGCGGTGAACGGCGGCGCCCCCTACTATTACAGGGACCTCGCCAGCGGCCAGTGGAAGGGCTTCTACATCGACATCTGCAAGGCCCTGGCCGACGAGCTCGAATGCGAGCTCGACGTCACCGAGACCACCTGGGGCAACTCCGTCCTCGACCTGCAGGCCGGCAAGACCGACGTGTTCTTCGGCCTGAACCCGACGCCGAAGCGCGCCCTGGTCGTGGACTTCTCGGTCCCGGTCTTCGCCAACGCCTTCACGTTCATCACCCGGAAGGGCTTCGAGAGGAAGACCTGGGCGGAGATGAACGATCCGGCCGTGCGCATCGCGGTCGATGCCGGCTCGTCGCACGACGCGGTGGTGACGCGGCTCGCCCCGAAGGCCCAGATCACCCGGCTCAAGGGGGCGGACGACGCCACCGCCGCCCTCCAGGCCGGGCGGGTCGACGCCCAGTGCCTCGTCTTCATCCTCTCCCTCACCGTCCTCAAGAAGAACCCCGCCCTCGGCCAGTTCACGCTGCCGACGCCGATCTTCTCGACCACCTCGAACGCCGGCTTCCGGCGCGAGGCCGACAAGACGTGGCGCGACTACGTCAGCACCTGGATCGAGTTCAACAAGGGCATGGGCTTCATCCGCTCGGCGATCATCGGCAACCTCGAATCCGCCGGGGTGACCGAGGCCGATTTCCCGCCGGGCGTGTCGATCTGAGCGGCCGGCCCGGGGGCGCGGCATGTACGTGTGGGATTTCGGCGTCCTCTGGGGCTACCGCTGGCTGCTCCTCAACGGGCTCGCCGTGACGGTGGCCTTCACGGCCGGCATCGTCGCCCTCGGTCTCGCCGTCGGCCTCGTCGGCGGGCTCGCCAGCCTGTCGCGCCTCGCTCTCGTGCGCGGCCTCGTCCTCGGCTTCGTGGAGATCTTTCGCTGCACCCCGGTCCTGGTGCAGCTGATCTGGTTCTACTACGCCCTGCCGATCCTCACGGGCCTCGAGATGTCGCCGGTCACGGCCTCGCTCCTCGCCCTGTCCTGCTACGGCGGCTCGTTCTACGCCGAGATCATCCGGGCCGGCATCGTCTCGATCGATGCCGGCCAGGGCGAGGCCGGCGCCGCCCTCGGCATGACCCCGGGCCAGACCATGCGCCGGATCATCCTGCCGCAGGCCTTCCGGCGCATGGTCCCGCCGCTGATGAACCAGTCGATCATCCAGCTCAAGAACACCTCGCTCGTTTCGGTGCTGGCGGTGCCCGACCTCGTCTACCAGGCGCAGGTGGCGGCCCATGACAGCTACCGGCCGCTCGAAACCTACACGGCGGTGGCGGTGGCCTATTTCGTGATCCTGTTCCCGCTGACCGTCCTGGTGCGGATCGGCGAGCGCCGGCTCGGAGCGGGCGCGTGACCGCCGCGCCCAAGATCGAGATCGCCGGGCTGCGCAAGAGCTTCGGAGCCGTTCCGGTGCTGAGGGGGGTCGACCTCGCAGTCCCGGCCGGCGGGGTCGTCGCCCTGATCGGCCCCTCCGGCTCGGGCAAGTCGACGCTCCTGCGCTGCATCAACCTCCTGGTGGTGCCGGATGGCGGGACGATCCGGGTCGGCGAGACGCGCTTCGCCTTCGGGCCCGGCGCGACCCTGCCGGGCGCGAGGCCGCTGGCGGCGTTCCGCGCCCGCACCGGCATGGTCTTCCAGCACTTCAACCTGTTCCCGCACCGGACCGTGCTCGGCAACGTGACCGAGGCGCTCGTCACGGTCCGGCGCCTGCCGAAGCCGGAGGCGGAGGCGCGGGCGATGGCGCAGCTGCGCAAGGTCGGGCTCGCCGAGCGGGCCGCGCAGCATCCGGCCACGCTGTCGGGCGGCCAGAAGCAGCGCGTCGCCATCGCCCGGGCGCTCGCCATGGAGCCCGAGGTGATGCTGTTCGACGAGGCCACCTCCGCCCTCGATCCCGAACGCGTCGGCGAGGTGCTGGGCGTGATCCGGGACCTCGCCGCGGAGGGTATGACGATGGTGCTGGTCACGCACGAGATCGCCTTCGCGCGGGAGGTGGCCGACCGCGTGGTCTTCCTGCGCGACGGCGTCGTGGTCGAGGAGGGCCCCGCCCGCGAGGTCATCGACGCGCCGCGGGATCCCGCCACGCTGAGCTTCCTCGGCCATTTCCACCGAGGGCGCCTGCCCTTCCCGGGGGCGGGCGCGTGACGCCGGCGGTGACCCGCGCCACCCTCGTCACCGGGGCCGCGAGCGGCATCGGCCGGGCGACGGCCCTGCGCCTCGCCGCTCCCGGCGCCGGGCTGCTCCTCGCGACCCGGGCGAATGCGGAGGGGCTCGCCGCCGTCGCGGCGGCGGCCCGCGCCGCGGGGGCGGCCGTCGCGACGCGGATCGCCGACGACGCCGCGCCGGAGACCGCCGCATCCCTCGCCCGGGCGGCGGCGGACGCGTTCGGGCGCCTCGACGCCCTGGTCGCGGTGGCCGGGAGCGCCCGGCGCGGGCGGGTCCTCGACCTTCCGCCCGCCCTGCCCGGGCGCGACGAGGCGGACGCCTTCCTGCGGCTCGTGGCGGCCTGCCGGCCGCTCCTCGCCGCCGCCGCCGCGCCGCGGGCCGTCGCCGTCTCCTCCTTCGTGGCCCACGCGATCCGCCCCGGGCTCACGCCCTTCGCGGCGACGGCGCTCGGCCGGGCGGCGCTGGAGACCGCGGTGCGCCTGCTCGCCCTCGAACTCGCCCCGGAGGGGATCTGCGTGAACGCGGTCGCGCCCGGGCTGATCGCCAAGGACGACCCGGCCGCCGGCAAGCTCGGGGCGGAGGCGAGGGCGCGGACCATCGCGGCCGTGCCGCTCGGGCGCGTCGGGCGGCCCGACGAGGTCGCGGCCGTGCTCGCCTTCCTGGCCTCGGAGGCCGCCTCCTACGTCACCGGGCAGGTCTGGCACGTCGATGGAGGCTTGGCGTGAGCGCGCCCGTGATCGACCGCATGCGGCTGTTCCCGATCGAGAGCCCGATCCGCATGGCCCGGCTGCAGGGCGTCGGGACCGTCGAGGGCGCGGTCACGCGCGTCCTCCTCGACCTCACCGCCAGCGACGGCGTGGTCGGCTGGGGTGAGGCGGCGCCCTGGGCGGTCTTCACCGGCACGCCCGAGGCCGCCTTCGCGGCCCTCGACCGCTACCTGCGCCCGCTGGTGCTCGGCGCGCCCGTGCGGCGCATCCGGGCCCTCGGCGCGGCGATGGACCGGGCCCTGGTCGGCCATGCCGAGGCCAAGCTCGCGGTCGAGACGGCCCTGTTCGACATCCTCGGCCGCCAATCCGGGCTCTCGGTGGCGGACCTGCTCGGGGGCCGCGTCCGCGACACGATCCCGCTCTCCTTCTCCATCGCCGATCCCGACTTCGCCGCCGATCTCGACCGGATGCGGGCCATGGTCCCGGCCGGCGCCCGCATCGTCAAGGTCAAGACCGGCATGCGGGAGCACCGCCGGGAGATGGCGCGGCTGGAGGCGATCCGGGCCGAGTTCGGCGCCGCCCTCGACCTGCGCGTCGACGACAACCAGGCCCTCGCGCCCTTCGGGGCGATCCGGCTGCTGCGCGACGTCGAGACGCTGGCGCCGACCTTCATCGAGCAGCCGGTCGCCCGCGGCCACCTCGCCGCGATGACCTCCCTGGCGGCCGCCCTCGACACCCCGATCCTGGCCGACGAGAGCTGCTTCGACGCGAGCGACCTCGCGCAGATCGTGCGGCTCGGCGCGGCGGACGCGATCTCGGTCAAGCTGATGAAGACCGGCGGCCTGCTCAAGGCGCAGGGGCTGATGGCGCTCGCCGACGCGGCAGGCCTGCCCGGCTACGGCGGCACGCTGTGGGAGGGCGGCGTCGCGCTCGCGGCCGGGACCCAGTTCATCGCCGCGACCCCGGGCGTCTCGCTCGGATGCGAGTTCTACATGCCCCACCACGTCCTCATCGAGGACGTGCTGGAGACGCGGGTGGAGAATCGCGGCGGCGAGGTCGTCGTGCCGGACGGCCCGGGCCTCGGCATCACCGTGTCGGAGCACGCGGTGCGGGCGAATGCCCGCGTGCGCGCGCAGGCCTGAGCGCGCGATGTCCCTCCACGTCGCCGTCATCGGCGCCGGCATCGTGGGTGCGGCGACCGCCCTCGACCTCGTGCGCGCCGGCTGCCGGGTCACGCTGATCGAGCCGGGCGAGCCCGGCGGCGCGCAGGCGGCGAGCTACGGCAACGGCGCCTGGATCAGCCCCGGCTCGATCGTGCCGATGGCGCTGCCGGGGACCTGGCGCAGGGTGCCGGGCTACCTCCTCGACCCGGCCGGCCCGCTGACGATCCGCTGGGCCGACCTGCCCCGTCTCGCGCCCTGGCTGGCGCGCTTCCTCCTCGCCGGGCGGAGCGTGGCGGCGGTGGAGCGGACGGCGCGGGCCCTGGCGCCGCTCCTGGCGGACGCGCCCTCCCGCCACGCGGCCCTGGCCGCCGGGATCGGCCGGCCCGACCTGATCCGGCGCGAGGGGCTGCTCTACGCCTATCCGGACCGCGCCGCCTTCGCGGCGGAGGCCCTGGCCTGGCGGCTGCGCCGCGACAACGGCCTGTCCTGGGTCGAACTCGGCCCCGAGGACCTGTCCCGGCGCGTGCCCTGCCTGTCCGGGCGCTACGGCTTCGGCGTCCTGATCGAGGAGGGCGCCCACTGCGTCGATCCGGGCGGCTACGTCGCGGCCCTGGTCGCCGAGGCGGTCGCGCGGGGCGCCGTCCTCGCCCGGATCGCGGCGCGGGATTTCCGCGTCGCGGCGGGCCGCCTGCGGGCCGTGATGACCGAGGCGGGCGAGATCCCCTGCGATCGGGCGGTGATCGCCGCGGGGATCGGGGCGGGGCGCCTCGCGCGCCTCGCCGGCGACCGGGTGCCGCTCGCGAGCGAGCGCGGCTACCACGTGGTGGTGCCCGCGCCGCGCGCGGCCCCGCGCATCCCGATCATGCCGAGCGACGGCCGGATGGCGAACACCTTGACGACGCAGGGCCTGCGCCTCGCCGGACAGGTGGAGCTCGCCCGCGTCGAGGCGGCGCCGGACTGGCGCCGGGCCGCGATCCTGCTGCGCCACGCGAACGCCGCCTATCCGGACCTGCGCGCCACGCCGGAGGAGAGCGCGCGCTGGATGGGGCATCGCCCCTCCACTCCCGACGGCCTGCCGGTGATCGGCCCCGCCTCTTCCACGCCCGACATCGTGCACGCCTTCGGGCACGGCCATGTCGGGCTGGCCGCCGGGCCGATCACCGGCCGGGCCGCCGGCGCCCTCGCCCGCGGCGCGGCGCCCCCGCTCGACATCGGTCCCTACGCGGCGCGGCGCTTCCGCCGCTGGCCGGGGGCCTGATCCGGGATCCGCTCGATCGAAGCGGGTCCCGGATCCGGCGCCCGCGCGGCGCCTGAGCGCGGCGCTTGAGCGACGCCGACACCCGCATGGCGAACCAATCAAACGGATGGCGTATGAGGCGCGGGCGGCGAGCCGGCCGGTTTGCGTCCTCGCGCTCCCCGCCTGCCGGGCCCGTCTCCGGCCCGCGCGATTGAGCCAGCGGGGCGGGGGAGATCCGGGGCAGCGGGGCGCGTCCCTCCGGCGAGTGCGAGGATGAGCGGCGCGCCGTCCCGTGGGCGGGCCGTCGCCACCCAGGATCGGGCCGCCGTCCTACTCCGCCGCCACCCGCAGGGCGGGCGCGGCGGCGAAGCCGGCCTTGCCCGCATAGCCGCTGACGATCGCCTGACGCTCGGCGTGGCTCATCACCGCGTCGATCGCCGAGAAGCCCGCCGGGGCGCGCTTCTCCACCTCGTCGATCACCCGCTCGGGGCCGCCCTTGCGGTTGAGGAGCACGATCTCGGCCGTCTTCGGCCGGCGCTCGGCCTCGTAGGCCAGGAGCGCCTGGGCCGGGTGCTCGGCCCGGGCGAGCGCGTCGGCGAGCGCCCGCGCGTCCAGGATGGCCTGCGAGGCGCCGTTCGAGCCGACCGGGTACATCGGATGGGCCGCGTCCCCGAGCAGGGTGACTCGCCCGTGCGTCCAGCGCGGCAGCGGGTCGCGGTCGCACATCGGGTACTCGAAGGCCTGGGGCGTGGCCTCGACCAGCCCGGAAAAATCGAAATCCGGGAGCGTGAAGCGGCGCGCGAAGGGCAGCACCGTCGCGCGCTGGGCCGGGCGCGACCAGCTCTCCTTCGGGGGCGGCGAGACGCGCCCGTCCGCCACCTTGGCGAGCACGACCCAGTTCATCAGCTGGCGCCCGTCCTCGGCCTCGGCGATCGGGTAGAGCACGCACTTGCCGCCCATGCCGCCGCCGATCGCCATGGTGCGCCCGTCGCCCCAGGGGGCCCAGGGCGCGGCGCCCCGCCACATCAGCACGCCGTTCCAGCAGGGCGGCCCCTCGTCCGGGTAGAAGCGGCGGCGGGCGACCGAGTGGATCCCGTCCGCCGCGATCAGCACGTCGGCCCGCACCGTGCGCCCGGCCCCGCCCCGCACCGCGTCGGTGAAATGCGCCGTGACCCCGCCCTCGTCCTCCAGGAAGCCGGACAGCGCGAGGCCAGTGCGCACGGCCTCCCCGCCCAGGCGCTCCCGCACGGCCGCGTCCAGCACGCCCTGGAGGCGCCCGCGATGGATCGAGAATTGCGGCACCGGATGGCCCGCATGGGTGCCGCGCAGCTCGCGCCAGACCTCCTGGCCCTGGCGGTTGTAGTAGCGCAATTCCCGGGTGCGGATCGCCACCCGGTCGAGGGCGGCGAGCAGGCCGAGATCGGCGAGTTCGCGGATCGCGTGCGGCAGGGTGTTGATGCCGACCCCGACCTCGCGCACCTGCGCGGCCTGCTCGTAGATCTCGGCCCGGATGCCGCGCCGGTGCAGCATCAGGGCGGTGGCGAACCCGCCGATCCCGGCGCCGACGATGACGACGCGCATGGCCTCACTCCGCCTCGGGCGGGGGCAGGAAATCGACCTCGTGCTGGGCGGAGATCGCCGCGAGGTCGGCCGGGGCGGCGTTCGGCCCGAGATTGTGCAGGGCCCAGAACAGGTCGTAGAGGCGGCGCGACGGCGCGACCCAGAATAGGCACTTCACGTCCGCGTCGCCGCGGTTGAACAGGCCGTGCGGGACGCCGCGAGGCAGGCGGATCGTGTCGCCGGGCTCGGCGAGGCCGGGCTCGCCGTTCAGCTCCAGGCTGAGCCGGCCCTGCAGCATGTAGACGAACTCGTCCTGGGTCGGGTGGATGTGCGGCGGCACGAAGGTGCCGGGGGGCAGCGTCGCGTGCCAGCCGAAGGAGGCCTCCGAGAGCTGCTTGGGCACGTAGGTCTGGCCGAGGATGTTCCAGCGGATTCCCTCGATGCCCTCGCCGGCCCGGGTCACGCCTGCGGTCATGGCCGTCATGATTCGTCCTCCCTGTCCGTCCGCCGGTCCCGCCGCGCGCCCGGACGCCGCGGCCCCCGGATCGCGGGGCCGCCGCAACCCCACCGCGACCGGGTGGCCGCCGTCAAGCGGTCGCGGCGGGCTGATCACATGTCCGGCGGCTCACACGTGCAGGAAGCGGTCCTTCACCTCGGGGCTGCGCGCCAGCGCCGCGCTGGTGCCGGTCCAGGCGACGCGGCCCTTCTCGATCACCACGTGGCGGTCGGCGAGGCGGGTGAGCGCCTCGACGTTCTTGTCGATCACCAGGATCGCCGCGCCCTCGTCCCGGATCGCCCGCAGGCAGGCCCAGATCTCCTCGCGGATCAGGGGCGCCAGCCCCTCGGTCGCCTCGTCGAGCACCACGAGGCGCGGATTCGTCATCAGGGCGCGGCCGATCGCCAGCATCTGCTGCTCGCCCCCCGAGAGATCGTTGCCGCCGTGGTGCCGCCGCTCCTTCAGGCGCGGAAACAGCCGGTAGACCGTCGCCAGCGTCCACGGGGCGGGGCCCCGCGCCGGCCTGCGGTGGGTGGCGACGAGGTTCTCCTCCACCGAGAGGGTCGGGAAGACCTGCCGGCCCTCCGGGACCAGCCCGAGGCCGCGCCGGGCGATGAGGTGGGACGGGCGCCCGGCCATGTCCTCGCCGTCGATCAGCACCCGGCCCGCCCGCGGCGTCAGCAGCCCGAAGAGCGAGCGGACGATCGTGGTCTTGCCCATGCCGTTGCGGCCGAGCAGTGTCACGGCCTCGCCGGGCCCGACCGCGAGGTCGATGCCGAACAGCACGCGGGATTCGCCGTAGGCGCTCTCCAGCCCCTCGACGCGCAGCATCAGGCCGCCTCCTCGCCCAGATAGGCCGCGCGCACGACCGGGTCGGCCCGCACCGCCGCGGGGGCGCCGCTCGCCACCACGCGGCCGTCGACCAGCACGCTGATCCGGTCGGCGAGGGCGAAGACCGCCTCCATGTCGTGCTCGATCAGCACGATCGTGTGCGTCGCGCGCAGGTCGCGCAGGAGCCGCACCAGGGCGGCGGATTCCTCCGCGCCGGTGCCGGCGAGCGGCTCGTCGAGGAGGAGGAGGCGCGCCCCGGTGGCGAGCGCCACCGCGATCTCGAGCTGGCGCTTCTCGCCGTGCGACAGGCTCCCGGCCCGCCGCGCGGCCCGGTCGGCGAGGCCGACCCGGGCGAGGGCCGCCGCCGCCTCCTGGTTGAGCGCCGCCTCGCGGCCCGCCGCGCCGAAGAAGCGGAAGCTCGACCCGGCCCGCGCCTGCACGGCGAGGGCGGCGTTCTCCAGCACCGTGAAGCCGTCGAGCAGCGAGGTGATCTGGAACGAGCGCGCGAGGCCGCGGCGCACGCGGCCGACCATCGGGAGGCGCGTGACGTCCTCCCCGGCGAAGAGCACCGTGCCGCCGTCGCTGCGCAGGCGCCCGGAGAGCTGGTGGATCAGGGTCGTCTTGCCGGCGCCGTTCGGCCCGATGATGGCGTGGATCTCGCCCGCCGCCACGTCGAGGCTGACGTCGTCGGTGACGCGCAGCGCCCCGTAGGACTTGCGCAGGTGGCGGACGCGCAGGAGCGGGCTCACGGCCGGCCTCCGCGGCCGGGAACGAGGCCCGCGAGGCCTCCGCGGCCGAGGAGCACGCTCGCGACCAGGATCAGGCCGAGGCCGAGCCGCCAATGCTCGGAATGCCGCGCCAGCACCTCCTCCAGCGCGATCAGCGCCGCCGCCCCGACCACCGGCCCGACCAGGGTGCCCCGGCCGCCGAGCACCACCATGACGATGAGTTCGCCCGAGCGCTGCCAGCTCATGTAGGCGGGCGAGACGAACTCGGCCTGGTTGGCGAGCAGCACGCCGGCGAGGCCCGCCAGCGCCCCCGCCAGGCCGTAGGCGGTGAGCCGGTAGGGGAAGGCCGGGAAGCCGATCGCCTCCATGCGGGTCGGGTTGTCGCGCGTGCCGCGCAGCACCCGGCCGAAGCGCGAGCCCGCCACCCGCCGCAGGCCGAGGAGGGCGCCGGCCATGACCGCGAGGGCGGCGTAGAACAGGGCCTCGTCCCCGTCGAGGAGCGGGCGGCCGAACAGGGTCGAGCGCCGCGACAGGGCCATCCCGTCGTCCCCGCCATAGGCCGCGAGCGAGACCGCCAGGAAATACGCCATCTGCCCGAAGGCGAGCGTGATCATGATGAAGTAGACGCCGCGCGTGCGCAGCGCGATCGCCCCGGTGACGAGGGCGAAGAGCCCGCAGGACGCGACCGCGGCCGGCACCTGGAGGGCGAGGTCGCGCAGGCCGTGCGCGTCGAGGATGCCGAGCGCGGTGGCGCCGATGCCCAGGAAGGCCGCGTGCCCGAACGAGACGAGGCCGCCCAGGCCGAGCACGAGGTCGAGGGAGAGGGCGGCGAGCCCGAAGATCAGCATGCGGGTCGCCGTCGCGGTCAGGAAGGGCAGGCCGAGCGCCTGCGCGGCGGGCGGGACGAGCGCGAAGGCGGCGAGCAGGGCGAGCGCCGCGAGGCCGGACCGCGACGGGCGAAGCCGCCCGCCCCCGCCGGTCCGCGCGGCGAGCCGCGCGCCGAGTGAGGGGGCGCCGCTCATCGGCCGCGCGCCGGGAACAGGCCGGCCGGGCGGAAGGCCAGCACGCCCGCCATCAGGATGTAGGTCAGCATCGGGGCCAGCGTCCGCCCGGTCTGGGCCGCCGCCGAGGCCTCCATCAGGCTGCGCAGCAGGATCGGCCCGAAGCTGCGCCCGAGCTGGTCGGCGAGGCCGACGATCAGGCTCGCCACGAAGGCGCCCCGCACCGAGCCGACCCCGCCGATCACGATGACCACGAAGGTCAGGATCAGCACGGAATCCCCCATGCCGGGATCGACCGAGAGGATCGGCGCCACCATGGCGCCGGCGAAGCCGGCCAGCACGGCGCCGAGCCCGAAGACGAGCCGGAACAGGCGCCGGACGTCGACCCCGAGGGCCGCCACGATCGGCCCGTGCGTGGCCCCGGCGCGCAGCTGCATGCCGAGCCGCGTGCGGTGGACCAGGAGGTGCAGGAGGAGGGCGGCGGCGAGCCCCGCCGCGATGATCGCCACCCGGTAGAGCGGGTAGCGCAGCGTGCCGGTGAGCGGCACCGCGCCCGACAGGGCCTCGGGCAGGGCCACGCTCATCGGGGCGTTGCCCCACAGGATCCGCACCCCCTCGTTGAGGATGAGGATCAGCCCGAAGGTGGCGAGCACCTGGTCGAGGTGGTCGCGCTCGTAGAGGTGGCGGATCACCAGCGCCTCCACGAGGAGGCCGAAGGCCAGGGAGGCGGGCAGGGCGAGGAGGAGGCCGAGCCCGAAACTGCCCGTGAGGCCGGCCAGCGTCGCGGCGAGGTAGGCGCCCACCATGTAGAGCGCCCCGTGCGCGAGGTTGATCAGGTCCATCACGCCGAAGACCAGCGTCAGCCCCGCCGCCACGAGGAACAGCAGGATGCCGAGCTGCACGCCGTTCAGCGCCTGGATCAGGAACAGGTTCAGCATCGCCCCGTCACATCTTGCACTCGGCGGCGTAGGCGTCGCGGTAGTCCGAGAAGATCTTCTCGACGATTTGGGTCTCGTACTTGCCGTCGGGGCGCTTGGCGGCGCGGACGAGGTAGAAGTCCTGGATTGGGAAGTGGTTGTTGCCGATCCGGAATCGGCCGCGCAGCGACGGGAACTCGGCCGCCTTGAGGCCGGCGCGCAGCGCGTCCCTGTCCTTCAGGTTGCCCTTGGCGGCCCTGACGGCGCTGTCGATCATCTGGGCGGCGTCGTAGGCCTGCATGGCGTAGGTGCCGGGCACGCGGCCATACGCCTTCTCGTAGGCGGCCACGAAGGCCTTGGATTGCGGGTTGTCGAGGTCGGGCGCCCAGTTGGCGCCGCCGTAGAAGCCGACCGCGGCGTCCTTCTGGGCCGGCAGCGTGCTCTCGTCGACCGTGAAGGCGGAGAGGAACGGGATCTGGGCGAGGCCCGCCTGCCGGTACTGCCGCACGAGATTGACGCCCATGCCGCCCGGCATGAAGGCGAAGACCGCGTCCGGGCTGGCGGCCGCGATCTGCGCCAGCTCGCCCGAGAAGTCGAGCTGGCCCAGCGGGGTGAACATCTCGCTCACCACCTCGCCCTTGTAGGAGCGCTTGAAGCCGGCCAGCGAATCCTTGCCGGCCTGGTAGTTCGGGGCGAGGAGGACGAGGCGCTTGTAGCCCTTGTCCTGCGCGACCTTGCCCAGGACCTCGTGGACTTGGTCGTTCTGGTAGGAGGAGACGAACAGGTTCGGGTTGCACTCGGACCCGGCGTAGTTCGAGGTGCCGGCATTGGGGCTGATCAGGAAGGCGCCCGATTCGGTGACCGGCCGCACGATCGCCCGCAGCACGTTCGAGAAGGTCGGGCCGACCACGAAATCGACCCGGTCGCGCCGCGCGAAGTCCCGCGCCCGGTTGGCGGCGACGTCGGGCTTGAGCTCGTCGTCGACCACCAGCACCTCGGTGTCGAGGCCGCCGAGCTTCCGGCCCATGGTCTCGAGCGCGAGCAGGAACCCGTCGCGCCCCTGCTCGCCGAGCACCGCCGAGGGGCCGCTCAGGGTGAACATCAGGCCGACGCGCAGCTTGCCGTCCTCGCCCGGCTCGGCGCGGGCCGGCGCCGTGAGGAGGGCGGCGAGGAGACAGGCCCCGAGACCCTGGATCGCGACCCTGCCGATCGGCTTCATGTGCGTGTGTCCCCCATGCGTGAGCGCGGCCGCACTCTCCGGCGTGGCGGTCCGGAAGTCGAGTCGGTGCGGGCGCGTTCGCGCGCAGGACGAGGGGCGCGGCGGCCGAGCGGCCCATGCCCCCGGGCGAACCATGCCCCCGGGCGGTCCGCCCCTACGCGTGCGAATAGTGCAGGTCGTAGATCTCCGCCACCTCGGCGTCCCAGGACACGGCGGGCGGCGCGACCTTGCGCACGAGGCAGCTCGAACTCAGGAAGGCCGGCTGCCGGTCGATGCCGGCGATCGGCCCGGCGCCGGAGAAGCTCGGCACCGTGAAGCCTTCGAGCCCCATCTCGGTCTCGACCACCTCGAAGCCGGTGTGCCGGTTGAACAGGCCGCGCCACGCATTGTCGGAGAAGCGCCAGAAGTCCCACGGCGCCTCGTGCAGCGGCCAGGCCTGGTGCGAGCCGATATAGGCGAGGCCGCCGTCGGTCAGCACGCGGTTGAGTTCGAGGGCGGCCTTCCAGGGCATCAGCAGGTGCTCGAAGACCGAGACCGAGAACGCGAAGTCGAAGCGCCGGTCGAGGACGCGCGACAGGTGGTGGGCGTCGCCGACCACGTCGACGTTGGGCCCGGCCAGGATGTCCATGCCCGTATAGGCGACGCTCGCCGGGAAGAGAGTGCGGTAGACGTGGCCGCTGCGCGCCCGGGCGCCGATCTCCAGGAGCGAGCCGCCCCGCTCGGCGACCAGGTCGACGAATTTCGGGAGCAGCCGGCCGCGGTTGCGGTCCGCGTAGGCGGTCAGCGGGACGACGTCGCGGAAGCCGAACCGGATCGCGACCCGCTCCGGATCCGGCTCCGGCAGGGTGGTCACGGCGGCGAGCCGGAAGCCCCAGCGGGCGGCCCGCTTGCCGAAGGCGGCGACGACGTCGGGGCGCTCGATCGCCTGGAAGGCGCTGGCGAGCGGCCGGCCGTCGTACAGGATCCGCGGCCGGCGCCCGGTCGTCCAGCCGGACGCGATGACGATGCCGCGGGCGATCGTGAACGTGTCGAGGGCTCTGCCCATGGGGGATGCTCGCCTTTCAGGGCCGGTGCCGGCTCGTCCGGACGCGGCCCGCTTGCCGGCGCTCCCCGCCGCCGTCAAGCGAGGGCGGCCGGCTCCCTCCCGGCGCGGCGCGCCCTAGATCCTGGCCGACCCGGGGTCGCGCCCCTCGCGGAGCCCCGCTCGCCCAGCCCAGGAGGCCGCGCCATGCGCGCCCGCTTCGCCGCGCTCGAGACGCGCCGCCCCGCTTCCCGCCCGCTCCGGGCCGCCGCCTCCCTCGGCCTCGCGCTCGCCGCGGCCGTCCCGGCGCTCGCGGCCGAGGGCGCCTGCCCGGGACCCAATGCCGGGCTCTCCCTGCCGCCGGGCTTCTGCGCCACGGTCTTCGCGGACGATCTCGGCCATGTCCGCCAGATGGCGGTGGCGCCCGACGGCACGCTCTACGCCAATACTTGGAGCGGGTCCTACTACAAGACCGCCGCGCCCCCGGGCGGCTTCCTGCTCGCCCTGCGGGACCGCACCGGGACCGGGAAGGCCGACGCGGTCGAGCGCTTCGGCGAGAGCGCGGCCGAGGGCGGGCACGGCGGCACCGGCCTCGCCCTGTTCGAGGGCGCCGTCTACGCGGAGAGCAACGACCGCATCCTGCGCTACCCGCTCGCGCCGGGGGACCTCGCGCCGACGGCGAAGGCCGAATTGGTCGTCTCCGGCCTGCCGCTCGGCGGCGACCACCCGATGCACCCCTTCGCGATCACGCCGCAGGGCGACCTCCTCGTCGATCTCGGCTCGGCCACCAATGCCTGCGAGGTGAGGAACCGCATGCCGGGCTCGCGCGGCCACGCCCCCTGCACCGAGAAGGAGACGCGGGCCGGGATCTGGCGCTACGACGCGCGCCGGACCGGCCAGACCTTCTCGCCCGCCGAGCGCTACGCCACGGGCCTGCGCAACGCCGAGGGCTTCGCCCTCGACGCCGAGGGCCGCGTCCTCGTCACCCAGCACGGCCGCGACCAGCTGCACGAGAACTGGCCGGCGCTCTACACCGCCCGGCAGGGATTCGAGCTGCCGGCCGAGGAGGTGGTCGAGCTCAAGGCCGGCGCCGATTACGGCTGGCCCGAATGCTACTACGATGCCGAGCAGAGGAAGCTCGTCCTCGCTCCCGAATACGGCGGCGACGGCGGCAGGAAGGTCGGGCTCTGCGCCGACCGCCAGGGGCCGGTCGCGGCCTTCCCGGCCCATTGGGCGCCCAACGACATGAAGATCTACCTCGCGGCGGGGCCGAAGGCCTTCCCGTCCGCCTATCGGGGCGGTGCGCTCATCGCCTTCCACGGCTCCTGGAACCGCGCCCCCGGGCCGCAGGGCGGCTACAACGTGGTGTTCCAGCCCCTCAGGGACGGCAGGGCCGCCGGGCCGTTCGCGGTCTTCGCGGACGGGTTCGCGGGCGCGGTCAAGGAGCCGGGCCGGGCGCAGTTCCGGCCGACCGGCCTCGCGGTCGCCCCGGACGGGGCGCTGTACATCTCCGACGACGTCCGCGGCCGGATCTGGCGCGTCACCTACCAGGGCGGCAATCCGCAGGCGGCGATCGCCGCCGCCCCGGAGGCCAGGCCGGCCGCCAGGGGCTCGCGGGCGGAGCTTCCCCCCGAGGGCATCCACCCGGATGCGGGGCGCGAGGCCGCCTCCCTGCCGGTGCCCGAGGGGGCGACGCGCGAGGAGGTGGCGCGCGGGGCGCGGATCTTCGTGGGGGAGATCGGTGGGGCGACCTGCGGCGGCTGCCACGGCTCGGACGCCAAGGGCTCGCCGATCGGACCCGACCTCACCGACCATGAGTGGGTGTGGAGCGACGGCAGCCTCGCGGGCATCACCCGCACGATCGCGAGCGGCGTGCCCGAGCCCAGGAAGCACGGCGGCGCGATGCCGCCGATGGGCGGGGTCGCGCTCTCGGAGCAGGACCTCAGGGCCGTCGCGGCCTATGTCTGGGCGGTGGGGCACCGCTGAGCCCCGCCGCCTGCCCGCAGAGCCCGTGAGACGGAGACCCGCCATGCGCGCCATCAGGATCGGAGCCCGAGGAGGCCTCGACGCGCTCGAAGCCGTCGACCTGCCGGAGCCCGGCGAGCCCGGACCCGGCCAGATCCGGGTGCGGCTGCGGGCGAGTTCGCTCAATTACCACGATTACGGCGTGGCCCGGGCGACCGATGGCCGCTTCGCCGGCCGCATCCCGCTCTCGGACGGCGCCGGCGAGGTCGAGGCGGTGGGCGAGGGCGTCGCCGAATTCGCGCCCGGGGACGCGGTCGTGTCCTGCTTCTTCCCGCTCTGGCAGGACGGCCCGGCGGAGGTCGGGGACTTCTCCACCGTGCCGGGCGACGGCGTCGACGGCTACGCCCGCGAGGCTTTGGTGCGGCCCGCGACCTGGTTCACGCGCGCGCCTGCCGGCTACAGCCACGCCGAGGCCGCGACGCTGACCACCGCGGGGCTCACCGCGTGGCGGGCGCTCGTGGTCGATGGCGGGCTCAAGGCCGGGGACAGCGTGCTGGTGCTCGGCACCGGCGGCGTCTCGATCTTCGCGCTCCAGATCGCCAAGGCGATGGGCGCCACCGTGATCGCCACCTCCTCGTCGGACGAGAAGCTCGCCCGGGCGCGGGCGCTCGGGGCCGACCACCTCGTCAATTACCGCGCCGAGCCGCACTGGGGCGAGGCGGTCCGGCGCCTCACGGGCGGGCGCGGCGTCGACCACGTCGTCGAGGTCGGCGGGCCGGGCACGCTGCCGCAATCGATCGCGGCCGTGCGCGTGGGCGGCCACATCTCGCTGATCGGCGTGCTCACCGGGCGCGGCGGCGAGGTGCCGACCGCGGCGCTGATGGCCAAGCAGGCCCGGCTGCAGGGGCTGATCGTCGGCAGCCGGCGCCACCAGCAGGATTTCGTGCGCGCCCTCGACGCGACGGGCCTGCGGCCGGTGATCGACCGCAGCTTCCCCCTGGAGGCGCTGGCGGAGGCGTTCCGGCACGAGGAATCCGGTGCGCATCTC
>NZ_CP121648.1:5695000-5885000 GCF_029714205.1 Methylobacterium sp. CB376
TTCGCCGATTTCGGCCACGCGGTCGTCTGCGTCGACAAGGATCCCGACAAGATCGCCGCACTCAACGCCGGCCGCATCCCGATCTTCGAGCCCGGCCTCGACGCCCTGGTGGCCGAGAACGTCCGCCAGGGCCGCCTCTCCTTCACCACCGACCTCGCCCAGGGCGTCGCGGGCGCCGACGCCGTCTTCATCGCCGTCGGCACCCCCTCGCGCCGCGGCGACGGCTTCGCCGACCTCACCTACGTGCATCAGGCGGCCCGCGACATCGCCCGAGCCCTCGACGGCTACGCGGTCGTGGTGACGAAATCGACCGTCCCGGTCGGCACCGGCGACGAGGTCGAGCGCATCATCCGCGAGACCCGGCCCGAGGCCGATTTCGCCGTGGTCTCCAACCCGGAATTCCTGCGCGAGGGCGCCGCCATCGCGGATTTCAAGCGGCCCGACCGCATCGTCATCGGGGCCGAGGAGCCCCGCGCGGCCGAGGTGATCAGCGAGCTCTACCGCCCGCTCTACCTCAACCAGGCCCCCATCCTGGTCACCTCCCGGCGCACCGCCGAGCTCACCAAGTACGCGGCCAACGCCTTCCTGGCCACCAAGATCACCTTCATCAACGAGATGGCGGACCTGTGCGAGAGGGTCGGGGCCGACGTGCAGCAGGTGGCGCGCGGAATCGGGCTCGACAACCGCATCGGCGCGAAGTTCCTGCATGCCGGCCCGGGCTACGGCGGCTCGTGCTTCCCCAAGGATACGCTGGCGCTGGTCAAGACGGCGCAGGATGCGGGCAGCCCGGTGCGCCTCGTCGAGACCGTGGTGGCGGTCAACGACCAGCGCAAGCGCGCGATGGCGCGCAAGGTGGTGGCGGCCTGCGGGGGCTCGGTGCGGGGCAGGACGATCGCGGTGCTGGGTCTGACCTTCAAGCCCAACACCGACGACATGCGCGACGCGCCCTCGCTCTCGATCATCGCGGGGCTGCAGGATGCCGGGGCGCGGGTGCGGGCCTACGACCCGGAGGGGATGGAGCAGGCGCGCCCGCTTCTCACGGACGTGGATTACGCGAGCGACCCCTACGGCTGCGCCGACGGCGCGGACGCGCTGGTGCTGGTGACCGAGTGGGACGCGTTCCGGGCGCTCGACCTCGCGCGGCTGCGCGGGGTGATGGCGGTGCCGGTGCTGGTGGACCTGCGCAACGTCTACCGGCCGGAGGACGCGCGCAAGCACGGCTTTTCCTACACCAGCGTCGGACGGGCCGGGCAGCCGCTCCCCGCCTGACCCGGCCGGGGCGGCGGCCCCCGCTCACACGGCGACGACCGTGCGGGGATCGAAGGTCCCGCCCTCGACCGGATTGGCCACGCAGCGCGTGCCGTAGAGGGCGAGGTCGTGGCCGGCATGGAAATGGCCGGAGACCCAGAGCGCCGGGCGATGGGCGGGCGCGAGGTCGGCCAGCACCGTCGTGGCGTAGAAGGCTGGCACCCACCAGGGCACGCCCGGCGCGTCGCGGTAGCGGTCGGCGGCCTCGGCGATCGGCGGGTGATGGGTGACCGCGACGGTCGGCCCCGCATGCGGCCGCGCGAGGGCGGCCGCCAGCAGGGCGCGGTCCCGCGCGTGGGCCTCCATCGCCGCGGCGGGCGTCCAGGCCGCCCCGTCCGCGAGCCGAATCGCCCGGAACTCGCGCGAGCCGGTGAGCGGGTCGGTCATGCGCGCCGCCGCGTAGGCGGCCGGGTCGGCGGGCCGGCCCGGCGCGTCGGGGGCGAGCCAGCGCCCGGCCAGCGCCCAGTCGCTCCACAGGGTCGCGCCCACGAAGCGCACGCCCGCGATCACCGCGGCCTCCCCGGCCCGCAGCAGCGCGATGCGGGTCCGCCCGGCCGCGGCGTTGATCCGCTCCACCTCGGCGGCGAGGGCGGCGAGGAGCGCCGGGGCGGTGCGCGGATCGCCCGCCGGGGCGTAGTGCTCATGGTTGCCGGGCACCAGCACCGCGGGGCGCTCCCCCGCGAGGCCGAGCAGCACCGCGAGCCCCCGCTCCGGCTGACCCTCCCAGACGTCCCCCGCGCAGACGAGCACGTCGAAGGGCTCCGCCGGGGGCGGGATGGCGGCGGGGTCGCGCCGCTCCAGGTGCAGGTCGGAGAGCACGAACAGGCGCAGCGGCCCGGGCGCGTCGTCGGCGGTGGCGTGGCGCGGCATCGCGTGGCTCCGTCGCGGGATCGGGCCGCGTCTATGCCCCGCGCCCGACCGCCGCGCCAAGCCCGCCGCACCAAGCCCGCGGCGGCGGGCCCGGCCCCGACCTTCGGGCACTGGATTCGGGTCGGATCCTGTGCGAGGCCGCAGCGGGCGCAAACCTTGCGCGAGTGGGAGAGACGCCGATGCTGCCCGAACTGCGCGTTCTGTACTTCGAGGATCTCGCCGTCGGGATGTCCGAGACGCTGTCGAAGACGATCTCGTCCTCCGACGTGGTCGGCTTCGCGGAGATCACCGGCGATCGCAACCCGATCCACCTCTCCGAGCACTTCGCCGCCCGCACGCCGTTCGGCACCCGCATCGCCCACGGCCTCTACACGGCCGGGTTGATCTCGGCCGTGCTCGGCACGCGCCTCCCCGGGCCGGGGGCGGTCTACATCAGCCAGAGCCTGAACTTTCGCGCGCCCGTGCGCATCGGCGACACGGTCGAGGTCACGGTCGAGGTGGCCGAGCTCGTCCCCGAGCGCCGCCGCGCCCGGCTCACCTGCACCTGCAGCGTCGGCGGCGAGACCGTGCTGGACGGCGAGGCGCTCGTGAAGGTGCCGACCCGGGCCGAGGCCGATCCGCTCGCGGCCCGCGCCAAGGGCTGACCGGCGCGAGCCGACCGCGTGCCCGAGCCCATCCCGATCGAGGATCCGGCCGACCCGCGGCTCAGCGCCTTCGCGGCGATCCGCGAGCGCGACCTCGTCGGGCGCCGGGGCCGCTTCGTCGCCGAGGGCGAGGTGGTGCTGCGGGTCCTGCTCTCGGGCCGCGCCCGGTTCCGGATCGAGTCGGTCCTGCTCTCGCCCGAGCGCCTGGCCTCCCTGCGGCCGGCCCTCGCCGCCTTGACCGACGCCCCGGTCTACCTCGCGCCGCGCGCGGTGATGAGCGCGCTCGCCGGCTTCCCGATCCACCGCGGCGTGCTGGCGATCGGGCGATCGGGCGAGACCCCGCCGGCCGAGTCGCTGGTGCCGCCGGGGCCCGCCCTGCTGCTCGGGCTGGTGGGCCTTGCCAACCACGACAATGTCGGGGGGCTGTTCCGCAACGCCGCCGCCTTCGGGGCCGACGCGGTGCTGCTCGACGCGGCCACCTGCGACCCTCTCTACCGCAAGGCGATCCGGGTCTCGGCCGGCACCTGCCTGACCCTTCCCTTCGCCCGGCTGCCGGACGGCGAGGCCCTGCTCGCCCTCTGCGAGCGGCACGGGATCGTGCCGCTGGCCCTCACCCCCGGCGGCGGGGAGGAGATCGCGCAGCTGCCGCCCCTCCCCCGCGCGATGCTCCTGCTCGGCACCGAGGGGACCGGGCTCCCGGACGCCCTGATGGCGCGGGCCCGGCGGGTGCGGATCGCGATGGCGCCGGGCGTCGATTCGCTCAACGTGGCGGCGGCGGGAGCGGTGGCGCTGCACCGGATCGCGGCGCCGCGCCTCTCCGGTCCCTGACGGGCCTCACACGACATCCGACGGATTGCGTCGCCGTGCGGATGTCGGCCGCGCTCACGCGCCGCGCGGGCTTGGCATCCGCTGTCCGGACGTGATTGTCCGGACAGCGGATCACCGCCCCGGCAGCGCCTCCGGGACGGTCTCGGCGTCGGCGGCGTCGCCGTAGACCGCCTCGCGGATCAGCCGCTCGGTGGTCTCCTCGAAGAAGGCCAGCATCTCCTCGTGCAGGGCGGTGAACTGCGCCCAGACCACCGCGTCGAAGACGGAGCGCGGGGCCCGCACCATCACGGTGGTGCGGCGCTGGCGCGGATAGCGGTAGGGGCGCAGGCCGTAGCGCCGGCACAGGGCGATGAGCAGCCGGGCCGACCACGCGTCCGGCACCGTGAGCTTCAGCTCGATGGGCGGCTCCGCCCGCGCGGTCTCGGCGAGCCGCACCCGCAGCCGCCGCACCGCCGCCTCGGCGGCATCCCGCTCGCCGGAGGTGGCCGCCCCCGCGAACAGGCTCTCGGCCTTGCGCAGCCGCTCGCGCAGCCTCTCCTCGATGTCCATCGCCGCCCCGCCGGTCCCCGGAGGCGATGATGCGCCCCGGCCACTGGCGCGCAATCCTGTCACGCCCCCAGCATGCGCGACAAAGAGCGGCAATTGCCGCGCTCGTCCGGCGCGCCAAACTAGGCCGTAGGGGAAACGGCCGGTGCATCCGGACCAGACGCTCAGGAGCGAAGGATTGCTTCAGCCGCGTGAAGGCTACCGCACCCTGTCGGGGCGGCGTGCGGTGGTGGTGGGGGCGGGGCCGGGCGGACTCGCGGTGGCGCTGCTCCTCGCCCGGGAGGGCGTCCACGTCACCGTCGTGGAGAAGGACGACTGCGTCGGCGGGCGCACCCGCACCGTGACGGCGCCGGGCGGCTACCGATTCGACATCGGGCCGACCTTCTTCCTCTACCCGCGCATCCTCGCCGACATCTTCGCCTCCTGCGGCGAGCGGCTGGAGGACCACGTCCGGCTGGAGCGGCTCGATCCGCTCTACCACCTCGTCTTCGAGGGCGGCGGCGAGATCCGCGCCACCTCGGACGTAACCCGGCTCCAGGCCGAGATCGCCCGCATGGCGCCGGCCGACGCCGCCAACGTGCCGCGCTACCTCGCGGACAACCGCGCCAAGCTCGAGGCCTTCCGGCCGGTGCTGGAACAGCCCTTCGACAGCCTGCGCAGCCTGGTCTCGGCGCCGATGCTGAGGGCGCTGCCGCTCCTGCGCCCGCACGCCACCGTGGACCGCGACCTGCAGCGCTACTTCGCCGACCCGCGGGTGCGCCTCGCCTTCTCGTTCCAGACCAAGTACCTCGGGATGTCGCCGTTCCGCTGCCCGAGCCTGTTCACCATCCTGAGCTTCCTCGAATACGAGCACGGGGTCTTCCATCCCGTGGGCGGCTGCGGCGCGGTCTCGGAGGCGATGGCGGGGCTCGCCCGGCGGCTCGGCGTCGACATCCGCCTGGGCACCGCCGTCGACCGGGTGCTGTTCGAGGGAGACCGCGCGGTCGGGGTCGAGGCCGGGGGCGAGCGCCTGCCGGCCGATTCGGTGGTGGTGAACGGCGATTTCGCCAAGGTGGTGCGCGCCCTGGTGCCCGAGCGGCACCGGCCGCGCTGGCGCGACGCCAAGCTCGACCGGGCGCGCCTCTCCTGCTCGACCTTCATGCTCTATCTGGGCCTGGAGGGGCGGATGCCGGAGGGCCTCGGCCACCACACGATCCTGCTCGCCGAGGAGTACCGGCGCAACATCGCGGAGATCTCGACCGGTATCCTGCCGCGCCAGCCCTCGCTCTACGTGCAGCATGCCGGCTTCACGGATGGCGGCATGGCGCCGCCCGGCCATACCAGCCTCTACGTGCTGGTCCCGGTGCCGAACCTGCGCGCCGACATCGACTGGGCGACGGTGCGGCCCCAGTATCGCCGCCTCGTCCTCGACCGGCTGAAGCTGCTCGGCCTGACCGACATCGAGCGGCGCATCCGCTACGAGCGCATCGTCGATCCGACCGACTGGCGCGACGCGTTCGCGGTCAACGAGGGGGCGACGTTCAACCTGTCGCACGATCTCGGGCAGATGCTGTATTTCCGGCCGCACAACCGCTTCGGCCGCGGCCTGTACCTGGTCGGCGGCGGCACCCATCCGGGCTCGGGCCTGCCGGTGATCTACGAGGGCGCGCGCATCACCGCCCGGCTCCTGCTGGAGGACCTCGCCCGGCAGGGCCGGCGCTCCCTGCCCGACCTCGCGCCGCCGCTCGAAGTCGCGCCGAGCGGGAAGGCGACGTGAGGGCGGGCGCGCCGCGCGCGGCCCTCGCCGCCCTGCTCGCGGCCCTCGTCCTGCCGTCGGGGGGCGCGGCCGCGGCCGAGCTCACGGTGGACGTCGAGGGGGTGCAGCCGGGGGCCGGGGAGGTCTACGTCGCCCTGTGCACCGGCGGGCTCTCGGAGGGCTCGTGCCGCATCGGCCAGAACGCTCCGGCGCGGGCGCCCGCCCTGCGCTTCGCCTTCACGCAGGTGCCGCCCGGGACCTACGCGGTCGCGGTGTTCCAGGACCTCGACGGCGACGGGCGGCTCGCCCGCACCCCGCTCGGCCTGCCGCGCGAGCCCTACGGCTTCTCGAACGGGGCGGGCCGCGGTGGCCGGCCGGATTTCGCCGCGGCGGCCTTCCCGCTGGCCGAGCCGGGGGCGGCGATCCGCGTGCGGCTGCAGCGGGCGCTGCCGGCGGCGCGGTGATCATCGGGGGGGCAGCGCCCGCCTTGGGGCATGGCCGCGGAATGGGGTAGCCTGGACCCGTGGAGGGCACCATGGCCGACGCGGCTCACCGATTCCCGGCGCTGACGATCGCCGACTACGACGCGTTCGTGGCGGCGCAACGCGACGAGCGCGAGTGGGAACTCGTCGCCGGCGAATTCGTGATGATGAGCAACCCGACGGAGGATCACGAGCAGATCGCCGGGAATATCGGGGCCTCTCTCAAGCTCGCCATGGATGCCGCAGGATGCCGCAGCTATCAGGGCGGCATGCGCGTGCAGCGCTCCGACGACGGACGCGGCCGCGACAAGACCAGGCCCGACATCGTCGTCCGATTGGGGCCGCGCCAGAACCAGACCTACGTGACCGATCCCCTCGTCGTGGTGGAGGTGCTGTCGCCCTCGACGATGGACCACGACTGCGGCGGCAAGCTCGCGTTCCACAAGTCGCTGCCCACCCTGCGGCACCTCGCGCTGGTCTACCAGGACCAGATGCGCGTCGAACATTATCAGCGCACCGAGGAGGGTTGGCGCCTGGAGGTGCTGATCACGCCGCAGGACGTGCTGCGCTTCGACGCGGTCGATTTCGAGATCGACCTCGACCGGATCTATTTCGGCGTGCCGGTGTCGCGGCCGCTCGCCCGGAGCGGGCCGGATCTCCGAGCCGCACGCGCCGACGCGCAGACCGCTTCGGCGCCGGACGCAACGCCGGGACGCCCCCTCGGTGGAATGGCCGCGGGCGTGTCCGGCGAGGGGTGACCGCGCCGCGGCTCCGGGTCGCCCGCGCCGTGCGGGACGCGGCTGGCGAACCCGACGCCGTTGCCGGGCCGTCCATCCGTCCGGAGAACCGGCGCTCGCGCCTCCCGGACCTTTCTAGACCATGCCGAGGGCCTGCATGTAGAGTTCGAGGATCGCCTCCTCCTCCTGGCGCTCCTCGTGGTCGCGCTTGCGGATCGAGATGATCTTGCGCAGGACCTTGGTATCGAAGCCGTTCGCCTTGGCCTCGGCGTAGACGTCCTTGATGTCGCCCGCCAGCCCGGCCTTCTCTTCCTCCAGGCGCTCGATGCGCTCGATGATGCTCTTGAGCTGGTCGGCGGCGACCGACGAGTTGTCGACCGCGAGCACGGGGGATGCAGCCATGGCTCGAATTCCTCTGCCGGATCGGCGCTCCGCGAGGCGCGCCCTCGCCAGGGTTGATAGTCTCTCAACCTTACCGAGTTCTTGCCGCGGGCTCGCCCGGCCGGGGCCGGGCGAGGCGCCTCAATGCCCCGGGTTGCGCGCCGAAAAGGCGGCCTGCTGCTCGGCGCTCGCCTCCTTCTGGTGCTTGGCCTTCCATTCCTCGTAGGGCATGCCGTAGACCTGCTCCCGGCTCTCGTCCTTGCTGAGGGGCAGGCCGCGGGCATCCGCCTCCTCCTTCATCCAGTTCGACAGGCAGTTGCGGCAGAAGCCGGCGAGGTTCATCAGGTCGATGTTCTGCACGTCGGTGCGCCCCCGCAGGTGCGCCACGAGCCGGCGGAACACCGCGGCTTCGAGTTCGGTGCGGGCGGTCTCGTCGATCTGCGTCATGTCCCGGATCCCTGGCGGCGTGGCCCTCGCGGCGGGATGTAGGCGCGCCGGGCCCGCCGCCCAAGCCCATCCGGCGATCCGCCATCGGCGCAGGGAACGTCCCGCGGCGTCGCGGCGGGCTCCGAGGCGCCGTCGAAGGCCGTGCCGGGATCGCGGGAGGCGTCCGGGGCGCGGGCCGCCGGGCCGTCGCCGCGCCCCGCATCGCCTCACCGGGCGATCAGCGGCGCCAGCAGCCGGGCGAAGCGCCCGGCCCATTCCGCCTGGCCCGCCTCGTCGGCGATCAGGTCCTGGCGGATCTCGATGAGGGCGTTCGGCAGGCCCCGCGCGCCGGCGTGGCGGTCGAGCGTGTCGCCCGGCAGGCCCCCCGCGTAGGGCTCGTTGTCGCCGACCGTCAGCCCGGCCGGGTCCGCCCGCAGACCGTCGAGGAGCGGCCGCGCGACGCGCCCGTCGCGCCCGTCCCACAGGATCCCGACCTGCCAGGGGCGCGGCACCCCGCGCCAGGCCGGCGTGAAGCTGTGCACCGCGACCAGGGCGGGTGGGCGCCCCGCATCGCGCCCGGCCGCCACCGCCGCCGCGATGGCCCGGTCGTAGGGGTCGTAGAAGCGGGCGATCCGGGCTGCGACGCCCTCCGGCGTGATCCGGGCGTTGCCCGGCACCACGGTGCCGTCGGAGAGGCGCATGACCAGGGTCGGGTCGTCGCGGCCCCGGTTCGGATCGATGATCAGGCGCGAGAAGGTGGTGAGCAGCGCCGGCGCCCCGAGGCGGCGGCTGAGCGCGCGCGTCACCGCGGCGGCGCCGATGTCGTAGCCGATGTGCCGCTCGAAATGCGGGGCGTCGAGCCCGAGGGAGCCGAGATCCTCCGGCACGGCGTTCGAGGCGTGGTCGCAGAGGAGGATGAGCCCGCAGGCGGCATCCCCCGCAAGGCTCTCGACGGGCTGGCTCGGGACGGGATCGGGCATGGCGGCTCGGGGCGGTGGCGGGAAGGCGCGCGCGCTGCCGCGACCGGTACCACCCCTCGGGCCCGACCTCCATCCTCTCGCGTGTCCGCCGGGGGGAATGCGCGCGGAGCGCGGCGGGGTTGAGCCGCGGCCCGTTTCGGGCGATGCCCGGACCGGAACGCGCGGAGGGCGCGCGGGGTTGGCCGCGATCGGGCCGGATCGGCCTCGGGGAGACGGACGATGACGCACAACCGGCGGGACGCTCTCCGGGTCACGGCCGCCGCGGCGCTCGGCGCGGCGTCGGGATCGGCTGCCGCGCAGGATTCCGCCGCGCCGCTGTTTCCCCTGCCGCAGGCGCGCCTGCCGATCGCCGGCATGGCCGAGGTGTTCCCGGTGCGCCGGGTCTACTGCATCGGCCGCAACTACGCCGCCCATGCCCGCGAGATGGGCTCGGATCCGGCCCGCGAGCCGCCCTTCTTCTTCCAGAAGCCGGCCGACGCGGTCCAGATCGTGCCCGCCGGGGCGGTCGTCGATCACCCCTACCCGTCCCTGACCCGGAACTACCACCACGAGATCGAACTCGTCGCCGCGCTGCGATCGGGCGGGCGCAACCTGTCGAAGGAGAGCGCCCTCGACCACGTCTTCGGCTACGCGGTCGGGCTCGACATGACCCGGCGCGACCTCCAGCGCGGCATGGGCGACCAGAAGAAACCGTGGGAGATCGGCAAGAGCTTCGATCGCTCGGCGCCGATCGGGCCGCTCCACCCGGTCGCCGCGGTCGGGCACCTCACGCGCGGCGCGATCCGGCTCACGGTCAATGGACAGGTCAGGCAGGAGGCCGACCTGTCGCAGATGATCTGGTCGGTCGCCGAGCAGATCGCCCACCTGTCGGAGGCGTTCGAGCTCAAGGCCGGGGACCTGATCTATTCCGGCACACCGGAGAATGTCGGGCCGGTGGTGCCGGGCGACCTGCTGGTCGGCCGCGTCGCGGGCCTGCCCGAGCTCTCGATCCGCATCGTCGACGGCGCGCGCTGAGGCGCCGGGAGCGGACGGCGGACCCCCTCCCCCAAAAGAGCCGAGCCCCCTTCGTCGCCCGCGGCCCCGCCGCCAGGGTGACGGGCGCGCCGACATGCCATAGTGCTTCGCGGACCCCGTTCCGGCCGGAGCCCCTCGCCCGATGACCTGCCCCTCCCCCGATCTCGCCGCGGCCGCGCGGACGGCGCCCCCGGGCGCCGGGCCGGGCGCGGCGGAGGGCACGGCGGAGGGCGCGGGCCTGGCGGTCGCGGCCCTGTTCCTCGGCGCCCTCGCCATGGGCGTGTCGCCGATCCTGGTGCGGCTCGTCAGCCCCGAGGTCGGGCCCTTCGCCAGCGCCTTCTGGCGCGTCGCCCTGGCGCTGCCCGCCCTCTACGGCTGGATGCGCGCCGAGGAGGCGGGCCGCCCGCGCCTGCGCCGCCAGGCCCTCGCCCCGGCCGCCCTCCTGGCCGGCCTCGCCTTCACGGGCGATCTCGTCTTCTGGCACCGGGCGATCCTCGGCACCACGGTGGCGAACGCCACCTTCTTCGCCACCACCGCCCCGGTCTTCGTCCTGCTCTTCGCCTGGCTCGGCCTCGGCCGCCGCCCGGCGCGGGCGACCCTGGCGGGCCTCGCCCTCTGCCTCGCCGGGGGCGCCGCCCTCGTCGGGCAATCGATCCGGATCGATCCCGGGCGACTCGCCGGAGACCGGGACGGCGTGCTGACGGCCGTCTTCTTCGGCCTCTACTTCCTCGCCGTCGAGCGCGCCCGGGCGCGGGGGCTCGGCGCCGCCCGCGTCACCTTCGTGGCCTCCGCGGTCACCGCCGCGCTGCTCCTCGGCGTCGTGCTCCTCGCCGAGACGCGGCCCATCCTGCCCCGCTCGCCGGGCGCCGCCGCCGGCCTCGTCGCCCTGGCGCTGCTCAGCCACGCCGCCGGCCAGGGGCTGCTCTCCGTCGCCCTCGGGCGGCTGTCCTCCGCCTTCTCCTCGCTGGTGATCTTCCTCGAGGCGGTGGCGGCGGCGGCCCTCGGCTGGGTCGTCCTCGGCGAGGCCCTGAGCGGGCCGCAAGTGCTGGGCGGCGGCCTCATCCTCATCGGCATCGCGGTCGCCCGCCCCCGGGACCGCCGACCGCCTCCGCCACGATGACGCAGAACGAGCGAGGATCCGCCCCGTGACCGCCTCCCCTCCCCGCCGACGCGCGCCGCGCGCTGCTGCTGCGTCTCCTCGACGACGCCGTCACGGCGGCCCATCCCCGCGGCTGCCTGGTGCCCGAGCTGCCGCCGCCGCCCGCCGGCCGCCTGATCATCCTGGGCGCCGGCAAGGCGGGGGCCAGCATGGCGGCGGTGGCCGAGCGGCATTACCGCGAGGCCCACGGCCTCGGCCCCGACCGGCTCCTCGGCCAGGCCGTGGCGCGCCACGGCTACGGCGAGCCCGCCGGCCTGATCGCGGTGGTGGAGGCCGGCCACCCGGTGCCGGACCAGGCGGGGATCGACGCCACCCGCCGCAGCCTCGCCCTCGCGGCCTCCGCGGGCCCGGACGACCTCGTGCTGGTGCTGCTCTCCGGCGGCGGCTCGGCGAACTGGATCGCGCCCGCGGGCGACCTGACGCTCGCCGAGAAGCAGGGGATCACCAAGGCGCTCCTGCGCTCGGGCGCCGCGATCGACGAGATCAACTGCGTCCGCAAGCACCTCTCGCGCATCAAGGGCGGGCGCCTCGCCCTGGCGGCCCGCAAGGCCGGCAAGCTGCTGACGCTGGCGATCTCCGACGTGCCCCGGGACGACCCCGCGGTGATCGCCTCCGGCCCGACCGTGCCCGATCCCTCGACCCTGGCCGAGGCCCGCGCGATCTGCGAGCGGCGCGGCATCCCGCTGCCGCCTGCCGCGGCGGCGCTCCTCGCCGATCCGGCCAACGAGAGCCCCAAGCCCGGGGACCCGCTCTTCGCCCGCAGCGAGTACCGCATCATCGCCCGGCCGATCGACGCCCTGCGGGCCGCCGCGGCCGCCGCGCAGGAGGCGGGCTACGAACCCGTGATGCTGGGCGCCGACCTGGAGGGCGAGGCGCGCGAGGTCGCGGCCGAGCACGCGGCGCTCGCCCGCCGGATGGCCGCGGAGGGGCGCAGGGTCGCGCTGATCTCCGGCGGCGAACTCACCGTGACGATCCGCGGCGAGGGCCAGGGCGGGCCGAACCAGGAATACATGCTGGCCATGGCGGTCGCCCTCGACGGGGCGCCCGGCATCGCCGGCCTCTCGGCCGATACCGACGGCACCGATGGCGGGCGCGGCGAGGCCACCGACCCGGCGGGCGCCATCGTGGACGAGACGACCCTCGCCCGTGCGGCCGCGCTGGGGCTGGACCCGCGGGCCAGTCTGGCCGAGAACGACTCGACCCCGTTCTTCGACCGGCTCGGCGACCTCGTCCGGCCCGGGCCGACGCGCACCAACGTCAATGATTGCCGCATCATCCTGGTGGGATAGGACGACCCGCACGACGGCCCTGGGGGCCGCCGCGCTGCTTCTCGGCGCGGCGCCCGCCCGCGCGGACCTGCGCATGTGCAACATGACCGGCAGCCGCGTCGGCGTCGCCCTCGGCTACCGGGATGCCGGGGGCTGGGTCACGGAGGGCTGGTGGAACCTCTCCGGCAAGGCCTGCGAGACCCTGCTCAAGGGGGCGCTCGCCGCCCGCTACTACTACGTCTTCGCGGTCGATTACGACCGCGGCGGCGAGTGGAGCGGCCGCTCCCTGATGTGCACCCGCGACCGCGAATTCACCATCCGGGGCGTCGAGGATTGCCTCGCCCGCGGCTTCGACCGCAACGGCTTCTTCGAGGTCGACACGGGCGAGCAGAAGAGCTGGACCATCCAGCTCACCGATCCGGGGCGGCCCGGGGCGGGGCCGTGAGCGGCGCCTCCCCATAACGGCCGGGGAGGCGCCCGGCGCGGAACTGGTATACTTGCGCCTCGCCGGGCCGGCCGCGTCGCGCCCGCCGGCGCCCAGGGGACACTCCCCGCCGCCCCGCCCGCACCTTCTCCGGACCTGCCATGAAGCGCGCCCGCCGCACCAAGATCGTCGCCACCCTCGGCCCGGCCTCCGAGGATCCGGAGGTGATCGAGAAGCTGTTCGAGGCCGGGGCCGACGTCTTCCGCCTCAACATGAGCCACCTGCCCCGCGAGCGGCTGGCCGAGCGCGTCGCCGTCATCCGCTCGATCGAGCAGCGCCTGCGCCGCCCCATCGCCATCCTGCTCGACCTGCAGGGGCCCAAGCTCCGGGTCGGCAAGTTCGCGGGCGACGCCGCGATCCTGGAGAAGGGCCAGAGCTTCGTGCTGGACGGCGAGGAGGCGCTGGGCGACGCGACCCGGGTCCACCTGCCGCATCCCGAGATCCTCTCCTCCCTGGAGCCCGGCCACACGGTCCTCATCGACGACGGCAAGCTGCGCCTCCAGGTCGTCGAGGTGGCGCCCCGGCGGGCCGTCACCCGCGTCCTCGTCGGCGGGCGCATCTCGAACCGCAAGGGCGTCTCGCTGCCCGACACCACCATCCCGGTCGCCGCCATGACCGAGAAGGACCACCTCGACCTGGAAGCCGGGCTCGCCGCCAACATCGACTGGATCGCCGTCTCCTTCGTGCAGCGGCCCGAGGACGTGGCCGAGGTGAAGGAGATCGCCGGACACCGCGCCCTGGTGATGGCCAAGATCGAGAAGCCCCAGGCGCTCGCCCATCTCGACGGGATCATGGAGGTGTCGGACGGGCTGATGGTCGCCCGCGGCGACCTCGGCGTCGAGATGCCCCTGGAACAGGTGCCGGGCGTGCAGAAGCGCATCACCCGCGGGGCGCGCCGCCTCGGCAAGCCCGTCGTGGTCGCGACCCAGATGCTCGAATCGATGATCAGCGCCCCGGTCCCGACCCGCGCCGAGGTCTCGGACGTCGCCACCGCGGTCTACGAGGGGGCCGATGCCGTGATGCTCTCCGCCGAGAGCGCCTCGGGCAGTTTCCCGGTCGAGTCCGTCGCCACCATGAACCGCATCGCCGAGCAGGTGGAGCGGGACGCGATCTACTGGTCGATCATCGCCGCGCAGCGCTCCGTGCCGGAGGCCACCGCCTCCGACGCCATCGCGCTCGCCGCCCACCAGATCGTCGACACGCTCGGCCTCGACGCCATCATGGCCTGGACCGCCTCCGGCTCGACGGCTCTGCGCCTCGCCCGCGCCCGCCCCAACGCCTCGGTGATCGCGCTCACCCCCAAGCGCGAGACCGCGCGGCGCCTCGCCATGGCCTGGGGCACCCACCCAATCGTCACCAACGACGCCAGCGACATCGACGACATGTCGTTCCGCGCCTGCAAATTCGCCGTGCGCGAGCGCTTCGCCAAGGTCGGCGACCGGGTCATCGTCGTGGCGGGCCTGCCCTTCGGCACGCCCGGCGCCACCAACCTGATCCGCATCGCGCAGGTGACCCGCGAGCACGCGGCCAAGGCCTGAGCAGGGGCCGCCCCGGGCGGGGGAACCCCGCCCCTCCGGGCGCCCCGCCTAATCCGCCGCGACCCGGCCGCGCGCCGCCACCGCCTCGATCTCGGCGACCACCGCGTCGGTCGCCGTGTAGTGGAGCATGTGGCCGATGCCCGGCAGCACCACCAGCCGCGCCCCGGGCACCGCGCGCGCCATCGGCTCGGCATGGACCGGGGTGCGCACGACCGGGTCGGCGTCGCCGGCCACGATCGTGGTCGGCACCGCGATCTCCGGGTAGCGCGGGCTCTGGGCCGCCAGGAAGCCGTACAGGCCGTCGAGATCCTGCAGGTTCGCCAGGAAGGTGGCGGGCCGCAGCACCAGCGGCACGCGCGCCTCGTCGACGTAGCCCGGCGGCAGCGGGTCCGGGCGGAACACCGCCGCGGCGAAGCGGTCGAGATAGCTCAGCCCGAGGGGCGCCGCGACCGTGTGGGTGGCGAGCGCCAGGAGCGCCCGGCCCGGCACCGACCGGTACCAGCCCGCATAGCCCGGCACCGCGCCGCCCGGCCAGGGATAGAGGGCGGGGGCGAGGAGGACGAGGCCGGAGACCCGCTCCGGATGGTCGAGGGCGAGCGTCGCCGCGAGCGCGCCGGACCAGGAATGGCCGACGATCGTGGCCGGGCCCACCGCCAGCGCCCCGAGCGCCTCGGCGATCAGCCGGGCCTGCACGGCCGGCGAGGCGGCGGCGCTCCCGGCGATGCGGTCGCTCCAGCCGAAGCCCGGCCGGTCGAAGGCGAGCACCCGGAACCCGTCCCCGGCGAGCCGCCGGCCGAAGGCCTGCATCGGGTCCATGCCGTTGGCGGAGGCGCCGTGCAGGAGCACCACGGTGCCGCGGCTCGGGCGCCCCTCCCCCGGGCCGGCCTCCAGCACCGCGAGCGCGCCGCCGGCCAGGGCGACGCGCCGGCCGGCGGGCGGGTAGCGCGCCTCCACCTGCCGGGTGATGAACCAGGTCGCGGCGAAGCCGGCGGCGAGCAGGGCTGCGACGATGGCCAGCAGCGCACCGACCAGCCCGATCAGCACGCGGCGCACCCGCGTCCGGCGCCGCCCGTCATCGCCGGGACGCATGCGGCGCGACCCATCGGCGCCCCGCACGCCCGCGCGACGCCGCACTTCGCGTCGCGACGCGGTCGACCGATGCTCGGATCACAGGTCGCGGCCGTCGATGGCGGGGGCGAGGTGCTCGATCGCCTCGCGCAGCTTGCCCATCCGGGGATAGATCGCCTCGGCCCTCCGGAAGGCCGCGAGCGCCCGCTCCTTGTCGTCGCTCGCCATGTAGAGGTGGGCGAGCGCCGACCACGCCTCGAAGTGCCGCGGCTCCAGCTGCAGCGCCCGGTGCAGGTCGGCGAGCGCGCTCGCCTGATCGTCGAGGAGGTAGAAGGCGGTCGCGCGCCGGCTCCAGCCCTCGGCCCAGCCGGGTTCGAGGGTCACGACGCGGTCGAGGAGTTCGACCGCGAGCGCGGCGTCCTTGTCCTTCAGGGCCTGCCCGGCGCGGCTGGCCAGCAGGTCGACCGTGTCGCTGCCGGAGCGGTCGAGGCGGCGCTCGATGAGCTGCGCGACGCCGCGCGCCTCCGCGTCGTCCTTGGCGGCCTTCAGCCGGGCGAAGAGATCGTCGAGGGTGGCGGGCGGGCGGGGCGCCTCCTTGGCCGGGGCGCCGGGCTCGGGCGGAGCCGCAGCCACTGCGCCGGCCGGCGCGAGCCCGCAGAGGAGGAAGGCCGAGAGGCAAGTCGCGAGAACGGGGCGCTGCATGACGCCATGCTCCGGCGCCGGGGCCGGATGGTCAACGCGATGGCTTGCCGCGGCCTCTCCGAGGCCGTGCGCCTCTCCGAGGCCGGCGCTCTCCGGGCCGTGCGGCCCCGCCCGGAGGCGGGGCCGGCAGGACGCTCAGCCCTGGCGGGCCTTGTAGCGCTTCTGGGTCTTGTTGATGACGTAGACGCGGCCCTTGCGGCGCACGAGCTGGTTGTCGCGATGCCGGCCGCGCAGCGACTTCAGCGAATTGCGGATCTTCATCGGTCTGGTCTCACGGTGACGCGCCGGCTCCGGCCGGCCGCGGTATCGAGGGGTGACGGATTCGCGGCGCGGCCCGAGACCAAGCGCCAAGGCCGGGCGACGCGTGGCGCCGTCCGGCGAGGGCTGCCTGTGTACCGGCAGGGGGCGGAAAGTCAATCCGCCCCGGCCGCCGCAGCGGCATTTTCGGCCAGCGTCGCGGCGCGTTCAGGCCGCGCGGGCGGTCTCCAGGAAGCTCGCGATGTCGCTGCGCAGCCGGGAGAGCTGGCGGTCGAGGGTGTCGCGCGCCTGCTCGACCTCCAGGGCCGCCGCCGCGGCGCGGGCCGTGCGGTCGCGCAGCGTGGCGGTGCTGCCGACCGCGACCTGCGCGTGCGAGGCGGTCTGGTGGACGTTCTGGGCGATTTCGGAGGTCACCGCCGTCTGCTCCTCGACCGCGGAGGCGATGGCGGTGGCGATGGTGCTCACCTCGCCGATGATGCGCACGACGTCCTCGATGGTCGACGCGCTGCGCCGCGTCGCCTCCTGGATGGCGCCGATGCGCGTCCCGATATCGGTCGTCGCCTTGGCGGTCTGCCCGGCGAGGCTCTTCACCTCGGCGGCGACGACCGCGAAGCCGCGGCCCGCCTCGCCGGCCCGCGCCGCCTCGATCGTGGCGTTGAGCGCCAGCAGGTTCGTCTGCTCGGCGATCTGGCTGATCAGGTCGATCACCTGCCCGATGGCGTGGGCCTGCTCGGCGAGGCCCGACACGGTCTCCTCGGTGGAGCGGGCGCTGTCGACCGCCCGGCGGGCCACCTCCGCGGAGCGGCCGGCCTGCTCGCCGATCTCCCGGATCGAGGCGGCGAGCTCCTCGGCCGCCGCCGCGCCCGACTGCATGTTCGACGCGGTCTGGCTCGCGGCGCCCGTCATCTCGTCGGCGAGGCTGCTGGCCTCCGCGGCGGTCGTCGTCAGGGTGTCGGCGTTGCGCGCCAGCGCGGCGCCAGCCTCGGCCGAGACGGAGAGGCTCGACGTCACCGCCCCCGAGAAATGCGCGATCGCCCCGGCCAGCGCCTCGCCCTTGCGCTGCCGCTCCTCCAGGAGCACGTCCTGATAGACCGAGATGGCGAAGTCCATGTCGAGCATCACCGCCTTGTTGAGGGCGGCGATCCGCGCCGGCAGGCCGCCGCGCCCCAGGAGCCCGGCCCGCTCGACCAGGACTTGCACCAGGGCGTTCAGCACGAAGGCGTAGCCGCCGATGTACCAGCGCGGCTCCAGGCCGATCTTGTGGTGGACGCGCCCGATCCGCCGGATGCTGTCCACGTAGCCGGCGTCGAAGCGCCCGCTGAACAGCTGCTCCCAATGCGCCGACTGGGCCGCGACGAGGCGCGTCTGCTGCGTCCCGATCATCCCGGCGAGGTGCGGCGTCCGCAGCATCTTGTCGTAGAAACGCGCCATGATCCGCGGCAATTCGGGGGCGATCGCCGGCCACAGTCGCGGCAGCATCGCCGCCGTGGCGGCGTCGATCTCGAGAAACGTCAGGCGACCGTCCAAATCGGCATCGCTCCGCACAGCGAAACCCTCCCCTTTCCGCTCAACTTGAACGAACCTGCCACCGGTTCATTAACGATCCATGTCTGCCGCGCCGGTAGGGCCGGGATGGACTGGATGTGTTGGCAGCGCAGCCAGAAGGCGGCAACGGAGAACAGTCTAGTAGATTGTCTTTGTCAGCAAGTGCAGAATCTGACCCTTCGGAATAGAGGTGCGATCTGCTCCATCGGGATGGCGGGCGGGTGCGGGAGGAGCCGGGGGGGCCGACGCGCAGGCGTCCTCGCCAGCGCCGCGCGGGCGCCCTCGCCAGCGCCGCAATCCTGTGCTGAAAGGGCGCTCCCGCACCCTCAGCAGGCTCACCGATCGATGCTCCGCCGCCTCTACGAGTGGATCCTCGCGCTCGCCGCGCGCCCCTCCGCGCCCTACGCGCTCGGGGCGGTCTCCTTCGCGGAGAGTTCCTTCTTCCCGATCCCGCCGGACGTGATGCTGGTGCCGATGGTGGTCAGCCGGCCGGACCGGGCCTGGACCTACGCGCTCGTCGCGACGCTGACCTCGGTGGTGGGGGGGCTCGCGGGCTACGCCATCGGGGCGCTCCTGTACGATTCCCTCGGCCAGTGGCTGTTCAAGCTCTACGGGCTGTCCCAGGGTGCCGAGGCCTTCCGCGAGGCCTATGCCCGGCACGGCCACTGGGTGATCCTGCTCAAGGGCCTCACCCCGATCCCCTACAAGCTCGTCACCATCACGTCGGGCTTCGCGGGCTACGACCTGTTCTGGTTCACGCTCCTGTCCCTGCTGACCCGGGGCGCACGGTTCTTCATCCTGGCCGGGCTGGTGAGCCGCTACGGCGTCGGGATCCGCGCGGTGCTCGACCGGCACCTGAACGCGGTGGCCGCCACGGTCGTGGCGGTCGGCGTGATCGGCTTCGTCGGCTTCCGCTACCTGTTCTGAGGACGAATCCATGTCCGAAGGAGGATCCATGTCCGGGGACGGCGCGGCGGCGCTCGCCGCGAGGCTCACCGCACCGCGGCCGGCGGCGCTCCTCGTCCTGGCCGGGGCGGCGGCAGCGGTCGGGGGCGCGCTGCTCTTCCAGCACGGCTTCGGCTACGTGCCCTGCAAGCTCTGCCTGATCGAGCGCCAGCCCTACTACCTCGCGCTCCCGCTCGCGGCGGCGGCGCTCCTCGTGCCCGCGCGCCTCGCCCGCTGGCTCCTCGGCGGGCTCGCGCTGCTGTTCCTGGTGAGCGCCGGCCTCGGCGCCTACCACGCCGGCGCCGAGTGGGGCTTCTGGCCGGGTCCGAGCGATTGCGGCGGCGGCAGCGGCCCGGGCCCCGCCGACGTCAAGGACTTTCTCAAGAGCCTCGACGGGATCCGGGTGGTCAGCTGCACGGAGGCGGCGTGGCGCTTCCTCGGCCTCTCCTTCGCGGGCTGGAACGCCCTGATCTCGGTCGGCCTCGCGGCGCTCGCCGGGGCGGCGGCCCTGCGGGCCGTGCGGGCGGGGCGCCCCTCAGGGGCTGAGCAGGGTCGCGGGGGGCCACTCCGCCCGATTCCCGTTCCTGCATCGTCTTCGCCGCCGAACCGGTGACCGCCTCGGCACCGGCCGGTCCCGGCCGGCCGAATGAGGCTCAGTTCCGCTCGTCCGGCAGCGGCGGCAGCGGCTGGACCGCGATGCCCTCCTCCAGGAGGGCGCGGGCCTCGGCGAGGCTCGCCTCGCCGTGGATCGCCCGGTGCTCGACCTCGCCGTAATGCATCCGCCTCGCCTCCTCGGCGAAGCGGGGCCCGACATGGTCGGAGGTGCGGGCGACGTGCTCGTGCAGCGCCCGGATCATGGCGCGCAGCTGCGCCTCGGGCTCGGACGTCAGCCGGACCGGCTCCGGGGCGGCGGGGGCGCGCTCCGCCGGGAGGACTGCCGGGACACCCGCCGCGTCGCGGTTGCCGCGCCGGCCGAGGGCCGGGGCCATCAGCTGCTTGGCCACCCTGGGGCTGCCGCAGACCGGGCAGGTCACGAGGCCGCGGGCGACCTGCTCGTCGTAGGAATCGCCGGAGGGGAACCAGCTCTCGAAGGCGTGGCCGGTCTCGCAGGAGAGGGCGTAACGGATCATGACCACAATATCGGGATGAGGGCCCGCGCGCGCGAGGGGCCGCGCCCGGAAATCGCCGGCCATTCGCGCGAGACTGGGTCGAATTTTCAACGCGTCAACCGCGGCGCGGCGCCGCGACCTCGACCGTGAAGGGCTTGGCGTGCCGCAGGGCCGGGATGCGGGCGCGGGCCTCCGCCACCAGGGCGAGGTCGATCTCCGCCAGGATCACGCCCGGCTCCGCCCCCTCGGCCTCCGCCAGGATGCGGCCCCAGGGATCGACGATGAGCGAGTGGCCGTAGGTCTCGCGGCCGTCCTCGTGGCGTCCGCCCTGGGCGGCCGAGATCATGAAGGAGCCGGTCTCGATCGCGCGGGCGCGCTGGAGCACGTGCCAATGCGCCTCGCCGGTCTGGCGCGTGAAGGCCGCGGGGGCGGTCAGGATCTCGGCCCCCGCCTCGGCGAGCGCCCGGTAGAGGGCGGGGAAGCGCAGGTCGTAGCAGATCGCGATGCCGAGCCGCGCCCAGGGCAGGTCGGCGACGACGGCGCAGCTCCCCCCCGTGTAGGTCGCCGATTCCCGCCAGCTCTCGCCGTTCGGCAGGTCGACGTCGTAGAGGTGGAGCTTGTCGTAGGCCGCCAGGATTTCGCCCTCGGGCCCGATCAGGAAGGCGCGGTTGGCCACCTTGTCGCCGCTGCGCACGGCGAGCGACCCGACCTGGACCACGATCCCGTGCGCCCGCGCCGTCTCGCGCAGCGCCGCCAGGGTGACGTCCTCCTCGGGCGCCGTGATCTTGGCGAAGAGGTTCTCGCGGCCGCGCTCCAGCAGCGAGGTCATCTCGGGCGTCTGGACGAAGTGCGCGCCGCGCGAGGCCGCCTCGCGCAATCCCGCCACGGCCGCGTCGCGGTTCCGCGCCGGGTCGCGGCCCGAGCGCATCTGGACGCAGGCGGCGACGAAGCGGGGAGCGGTCATGGGGGGCTCGCGCGGAGGGGGGATCGGGCCCCCACCCTAGACCCGCGCGCCCGGTCGGCTCAACCGCGCTCAGCCGGCGAGGAGCGGCTCCAGGCGGCCGGCCCGGTCGAGGGCGTAGAGGTCGTCGCAGCCGCCCACATGGGTCGCGCCGACGAAGATCTGCGGCACGCTGGTGCGCCCGCCGGCCCGGTCGATCATCTCGCGCCGCGCCCCGGCCCTCGCCTCCACGTCGATCTCCGTGAAGGCGGCGCCCTTCTCGCGCAGGAGGGACTTCGCCGCCGCGCAGTAGGGGCACCAGCTGGTCGTGTAGATCGTGACGGGCTGCATCCGGCGGCTCTCGGGCTCTTCCTCAGCGGCCGGATATAGAGATTTCCCGCGCCGGCGGAAGCCGCCCGCCTCAGGCGGCCATCAGTTTCTCGACTTCGTTGACGAGTTCGCGCAGGTGGAAGGGCTTCGAGAGCACCTTGGCGTCCTTGGGCGCCTTGGAATCGGGGTTGAGCGCCACCGCGGCGAAGCCGGTGATGAACATCACCTTGATGTCCGGGTCGAGTTCCGTGGCGCGGCGGGCGAGCTCGATGCCGTCCATCTCGGGCATGACAATGTCGGTCAGGAGGAGTTCGAACGGCTCCTCGCGCAGCCGGTTGTAGGCGGACAGGCCATTGTCGAAGGACGCGACGTCGTACCCGGCATTCTGCAGGGCCTTGGCGAGGAAGCGACGCATGTCGTTGTCGTCTTCCGCGAGGAGGATCTTCATCGAGCTTGGTCCCGGCTGCCGATTCGAGGGTTTCTTTCCATAAAGAGGCGCCTTGGTAAACACGGGGTTGATGCGCGGGACCGGCCGTGCCAGGCCGCCCGCGGCGTCCCGGGCGCCGCGACGCGCCCCCGGGGCGCCACGACCGCGCCCCCCGGGCGCCACTGGAGGGGCGGAGAGGACAGTGGACGCGACGCCGACGGTGCTGGCCGGGATCGTGGCCTTCCATCCCGATCCGGCGCAGCTGCGCCGCCTCGTCGCGGCCGTGGCGCCCGGCCTCGGGGCGCTGGCCGTGGTGGCGAACTCCCCCCTGGCCCCGGAGGAGGAGGCCTCCCTGCGCCGGGAGGCGGGCGGCACGCCCCTCCTGGTCCTGCGGCCGGCGGGCAACGAGGGGGTCGGGGCGGCCTATAACCGGCTCCTCGCCGAGGCCGAGGCGAGGGCCTGCGCCTTCGTCTTCCTGCTCGACCAGGACAGCCTGCCCGCGCCCGGGGCGGTCGCGGCCCTGGCGGCGCGCTGGCGGCGCCTCGCCGAGGCGGGCGAGCGGCCCGCCATCGTGGCGGCCCAGCCGGTCGCGCCGGGAGGGCGCCCCCTCGGGACCGCCGCCGCGCCCGATCCGCGCTTCCCCGACACGCCGCTGCGGCGGGCCGGCTTCGCCTTCTCGTCGGGCTCCCTGGTGGCCTGCGCGGCGGCGCGGGCCGTCGGTCCGTTCCGGGCGGACTTCTTCATCGACGCGATCGACGTCGAGTGGGGCATGCGGGCGCGGGCCGGCGGCTTCTCGGTCTGGGTGGCCTCCGACGTGCCGATGCAGCACGCCCTCGGCCGGGGCGTGATCCGGCTGCCCCTCGGCCTCACCCTCACGGACCAGCCGCCGCTGCGGCTCTACACCTTCCTGCGCAACCAGCTCGCCATGCTGCGCCTGCCGCACGTGCCGCGCGCCCACAAGGCCAGGACCCTGCTGCTGCTGCCTGCCCGGATCGGCATCTACCTCGCGCATCACCGCCTCGCGCCGGAGGTGCGCCGCGCGGTCGCCCGCGGCCTGCTCGACGGGCTGCGGCACCGGCTCGGCTCGCCCGAGCGGGTGTTTCCGCCCCGGGCGCCCTGAGCGCCCCGGACCCGGCGCGCGGCCCGCCGCACCAGTGGACAGGCCGGACCCTGAGCGTCACATTAGCCGGATGAGGTTGTGCCCCCCTTCCCTCCCCGTTGCGCGGGCCCGGGCGGCCGGATGAGCGGCCCGGGTCCCGAGAGCCTCTTCGCGCCGCCCTTCGTCGTCGACGAGCCGGAGCGGCACAGCCTGTCCTACGTGTTCAACACGGGGCATTCGGGAGCGGTCTACCCGCCCTCCTTCCTGGCCGCCTCGCGCCTGGACGCGGTCTCGCTGCGCCGCTCGGAGGACGCCTTCGTCGACCGCCTGTTCGCGCCGGTGGTCGCGCTCGGGGCGCCGCTGATGCGGGCCTGCTTCCCGCGCGCCTACCTGGACGTGAACCGCGAGCCCTACGAGCTCGACCCGCGCATGTTCGACGGGCGCCTGCCGCCCTTCGCGAACGTGCGCTCGATGCGCGTCGCGGGCGGGCTCGGCACGGTGCCGCGGGTCGTGGCGGACGGCCAGGAGATCTACCGCGCCCGCCTGCCGGTCGAGGAGGCGACCGCCCGGATCGAGACCCTCTACAAGCCCTATCACCGCACCCTGCGCGGCCTCCTCGCCCGCACGGCGGCCCGCTTCGGCCACGTCGTGCTGATCGACTGCCACTCGATGCCCTCGACGAGCCTGGGGCGCGAGGAGGGGCCGCGGGTCGACGTGGTGCTGGGCGACCGCTTCGGCACCGCCTGCGCCCACGTCCTGACCGATTGCGTCGAGGCGGCCTTCCGCGCGCAGGGCTTCCGGGTGGTGCGCAACAAGCCCTACGCGGGCGGCTTCATCACCGAGCATTACGGCGAGCCGGCGCTCGGCCGCCACGCCCTCCAGGTCGAGATCAACCGCGCCCTCTACATGGACGAGCGCACGCTGACCCCGCGGCCGGGCTTCGAGGCCCTGGTGGCCAGCCTCGCCGCCGTGTTCGGCGGCGTCGCGGCGCTCCCCCTCGACCTCGCGCCCGCCCGGATCGCCGCCGAGTAGGGCCGGGCGCACCCGGTCGGCGGAGGGCTGCCGGGACGGATCCCGCCGGGCGGGGCCCGGGCGAGGGCGGCCGGTGTGCAGCGCACAATTTTTCCGCTAGGTAGCGCGCAACCGAGGAGGATTCACGCCATGACCGATCTCCGCCTGCGCCGCAGCGTGCTCTACATGCCGGGCTCGAATCCCCGGGCCCTGGAGAAGGCCAGGACCCTGCCGGCGGACGCGCTGATCCTCGACCTGGAGGACGCGGTGGCGCCGGACGCCAAGGACGTCGCCCGCGAGCAGGTCTGCGCCGCCGTGCGCGGCCGGTCCTACGGCGAGCGCGAGCTGATCATCCGGGTGAACGCCCCCCAGACGCCCTGGGGCGAGGCCGACCTGAAGGCCGCGATCGAGGCGGGCCCCGACGCCATCCTGATGCCGAAAGTGTCCTCGCCGGCCGTGCTGGAGAGCATCGCCGACCGGCTCGAAGCCCTCGACGCGCCGGCCCACATCAAGGTCTGGGCGATGATCGAGACGCCCGCCGCCATCCTGAACATCCAGGCGATCGCGGCGGCCCGGCGCAATCCCGGCACGCGGCTCGCCTGCTTCGTGCTCGGCACCAACGACCTCGCCAAGGACACCTGGACCCAGATCGTCCCCGGCCGCGCCCCGATGATGCCCTGGCTGATGATGGCCCTCGCCGCCGCCCGCGCCGAAGGCCTCTCGATCCTGGACGGGGTGTTCAACGACTTCGCGGATGTCGAGGGGCTGCGCGAGGAGTGCCGCCAGGCCCGCATCCTCGGCTTCGACGGCAAGACGCTGATCCACCCGAACCAGGTCGAGCCGGCCAACCTCGCCTTCACGCCGACCGACCCCGAGGTGGAGATCGCCCGCAGCGTGATCGCGGCCTTCGAGCGGCCGGAGAACGCCAAGCGCGGCGCGATCCAGATCAACGGCCGCATGTTCGAGCGCCAGCACATCGGCATGGCCCGCCGCGCCGTCGCCTGGGCCGACGCCATCGCGTCCCGGGGCCGCTGAGGCGCTCCCGAGGCTGCGCAAAGTCCGCCGGGAGCGGCCGCTTGACTCGGTTCTGCTGCGGTGCACAACTCGTCCGGCCGCGTTCGGCCGGTCGGGCTCGGCCCGCAGCAATGGAGGGCGCATCACCATGGATCGTGGGCTGCCCGATTTCCCGAGCATCTTCCGGATCCCGGCGGATCACCGGCTCGAATCTGCCGGGGCGCTGAGCCGCGGCGGCCGCGTCTACGGCCAGTGCTGGTTCCACTGCGAGTACGACCGGGACGACCGGCTCGTGGCGCGCTACGAGACCTACGACGAGGTCGGGGCCGAGGGCGGGCCGCGCTGCGGCTGGCGCCGCTACGACAGCGAGGGCCGGCTGACGCTCTTCCACGAGGTCGCGATGCGCTGGGCCGCCCTCGTCGCCTCCGCCGCGTCGCGCGGCGCGGCCGAGGCCGCCCTCCAGGGTCCCGTGGCGGAACTGGCCGCGCCGGCGTGACCGGCCCGCGGCGCCCCATCGGCGCGCCGCCCCGGCCGGCCGCGGCGCCGGATCAGCGGCTCGGCTTCTTCGCCGGCTCCGCCGCCGGGATGCTCCCCGTCTGCGACACCTTGTCGCGAGCCTGATCCAGGCGCTTGGTGAGGGCCGCGAGGTCCCGCTGCGTCGCCGCGAACTGCGCCTTGGCCTTGTCGCGGGCGGCGGCGACCTGGGCGATCTCCTCGCGGGTGGCGGCGACCTTGCCCTGCACCTCGCGCAGCTCCGCCTCGGCGTCCCGGAACTGCCTCTGCCACGCCTGGAGGGCGTCGCGCTCGCCCTGCACCTCTGCGAGCTGGGCCTCGAGGCCGCGCTGGCGCGACGCGGTGAGCCCGAAGGCCCCCCAGCCGAACAGGGCGAGGCCGCCGAGGGCCACGGCGAGCAGGCCGGTGGGGGACGGGCGGAAGCGCAGGAGGGGCATCGGATCCTCGTCAGGAAGCGGGGCTCGGGCCGGGGCCGGGAGCCCGGAGCGTCCCGATCGGGCGGTCGGGCACGGCGGCAACGATGGCAAAGTTTCCTTAACGCGCCCTTGACGAGGCGTCGGAGCCGCCGAACCCCGCTCACCATGATTCGCTTGCGCCCGGCGCCTCCGCCCTCGCGCCCGGCGGGAGATCGGGATCCATCAATGCTTCATAGCTGATGATTAGTTAATCCAGATCCTGTCCTGGTCGATTGCCGTTGAACTGAATCATTAACGTCTGAGTTATACAATATACTTGTCTGACTTAGGGTAATACGCGGCGGGTGCGATGAGACGTCGTCCCTGTCGCCGATCGTCCCGCTGACCACCGACTACGCCGCCCTCAACACGGCGATCGACGGCATGACGGCGGGCGGCAACACCAACGTGGGCATCGGGGTGGCCTGGGGCATGGAGGCGCTGACGCCCGCCGGTCCGCTCTCCTCCGCCGTCTCCCTCACGGACAGCCGCGTCCAGAAGGTCCTGATCGTGCTGACGGACGGGCTCAACACCGAGAACCGCTGGGAGAAGAGCGGCCAGTCCTGCACCACGACCTGGTTCTTCTTCTTCCCCGTCACCAGCTGCACCACCACCGCGACCAACGTCGCCACCATCGATGCGCGCACGCTGGCCGCCTGCAGCGCCGCCAAGGCGGCCGGGATCATCGTCTACACGGTGCGGGTGATCGACGGGAACGCCGACATGCTGAAATCCTGCGCGACGGACGGGCGCTTCTTCTACAACGTCCTGACCGCCGACGACCTCAAGCCGGCCTTCCAGGCGATCGGCAACTCGCTCTCCAAGTTCCGGCTGACGCAGTAATCGGGAGGGCGCGTCGCCGGGGCCTCGGCGGCCGAGGCGAGCTTCGTGGCGGCAGCGCCCGGCGGCCGCGTCGGGCCGGGAGGAAGCGGTCCTCGGGGTCGAGGTTCTTGCACCTCCGGGAGCGGCGGGAGCGAGGGGATGCGCGGCGTGCCGCGCTTCGCCGGCATCGCGCGCGGCGGCATGGCGGCCTGCGCCCGCCCCCGCCCGACCGCGCCGTGGGGCGCGGGCCGGATCACCGCGTCAGGCGGGCGACCCGCAGCGCCTGGTCGAACATCGCGTTGAGCGACGCCGTGATGTCGGCCGGCGTGTTGGCCGTGGCGAAGAAGCCCGGCGAGGCGCAGGCCTTCAGGGGCGTCGCCAGCGTCGGGCTGAAGCCGCTGACGCGGTTGTTCTCCCAGGCGACGCCGCCCCCGTTGTTGACGAAGGTGATGAGGTTGTACGGAATGGAGAGGATGGAGATGGTGGCGCCGGCGCTCTTGAGTCCGGCGCACACGGTCGGGTCGATCTGGGAGGGCTGCGACCCGTCCCACCAGGCATCCGCGTAGCCCCAGAACGACGAGGGATTGCCCGGATAGGCGTATGTCCCGTTCGCCGGCGCGCCGTAGTGCTGGCCGTTCTGCATGCCGTCGGTGATCAGGAACACGAAGGGCTTCGGCGAGGTCGAGGACGAGCCGTCCCCGAAGGCCTTGATGGCCGCCTGCAGCTGCGGCATCACCACCTCGAAATGGGTGCCGCCGCTGGCGGTGCCGGTGGTCGGATCGCCGTAGGCGAACAGCTGCGTCGTGCCCGTATCGAGCAGGTTGGTGAAGGCGAGCGGCCAGGACAGGGCGCACTGGGCGGCGGCGTTGAGGCTGGCGACGCTGCCGGTGATCCCCACGAGCGTCGCCATCTGGTTGATGAACGGGTAGATCCCGACCCGGTACTGGTTCGGCACCGCGGGTGTGGAGGCGCGCTGGATCAGCGAGCAGACGGCCGCGTTGACGGCGTCCGAGCGCAGCTGGATCTTGCCCGCGGCCAAGCCCCATCCGGTGAAGCCCGGGAAGTGGCAGGCGAACTGGCATCCCTGCTGATAGTCCGACCACATGTCCTTGTTGACGCTCGCCAGCTGGGTCATGCCGCCCGGCGTCGCGGGCAGGCCCATCGAGCCCGACACGTCCACGAGCAGGTAGAAGTCGAGGTAGCTCGGCAGATCCGCCGAGGCGGTCACGGAATTGCCGAGCAGCGTGGTCGGGGTGCCGAGCAGCTTGCCGAAGCTGTTCTGGATGGTCGCGCCGTAGCTGACCGTCGCGGTCAGGGTCTGGCCGGAGCGGACGAGCTGCGGGGGCTGGAGCGTGACCTGCGCGAACGGCACGCTGCCGGCATTCACCGCGAAGACGTTGGCGGCCTGGGCGAGGCCGGCCGCGATCGCGTTGGCGGTCAGGTTCGCCTGCCCCTGGTTGGCGGCGATGTAGCTCTTGGCGGTGACCACGGCCGCGAGGGCGGCCGTGTCGGCCGCGTGGTCGAGGGTGGTCTTGTCCGCCGCCGCCAGCCCGTAATCGACGGCGAGGCCGACGAGGCCCAGCACGGGGATCAGGCTCAGCGCGAACAGGATGTTGACGCTGCCGTCCGGCCGCCGGGCGCGGGCGGCCCAGCGCCCGAGGCGGCGCAGCGCGCTCAGTAGCCGGGACATGTCTCGGCGATCCCGTCGGTGTTGGTGGGGTCGTAGCTCACCAGCGCGGCGTAGCGGGGCTGGACGTAGACCGAGTGGGCGATCCGCGCGGACGGGACGTAGGTCGCCCCGAAGGTCGGCCGGAACGTGAACACCACGTCGACGACGACCAGCGAGGCCGGGCCGAAGACGGAGCGCGGCAGGGTCGTCGGGCTCGGCGGCGCCGCGTTGCCGGCGGGCTGCTGCGCCACCAGGCAGGGCCGGTAGCTCGCGCCCCCCGTCCCGCTGCTCGTCCAGACCACGTTGGCCACGTAGCAGGCGCTCTGGTCGGTGGGGTCGCTGCAGCCCGACGCCACTTTGGTGAAGGCGATGCCGGCGGCGTTGATCGCGATGTTGCTCTGCCAGGGAATGCCCTGCCGCGCGGCGTCCGCCAGGACGTAGGGGAACAGGACGATGGCCGCGTCGAAGCCGAAGCGGATGTCCGCCGCGTTCACGGTCGCCGTGGCGGCGCCGGCGGGCGGCACCGCCTGCGAGATCATCTGGCTGATCGTGCGCGCGAGGCGCTCGACGCTCCGCTTGGCGTTGACGTAGAGCGCGACCTGCAGCCCGACCGCCATGACGACGAGCAGGACGGGCAGCGCCGCGGCGAACTCGATCGCCGCGACGCCGGCTGCGTCGCCCCAGAGGCGGGTGCCGGGGCGCCCCGCGCCTGCGCGACCCCGCCGCATCGTACTGCTCGTTGCGGAACGCGGCCGTCGCCACGGCCGCGGAGGCGGGGGCCCCGTTGTAGGAAACGCCCCCGCTCAGCAGCGCGGCGAACACGGACGGTATCGGGGTGAACGGGTAGATCACCTGAAGGTACTGATAATCGCCCCTGCCGCCGAGGTTGTAGTGGCCGGACCCCGGGGCCAGCGCCGGCAGCGCCAGTCCGCTCTGGCTCGCATTCCGGATCCCGGATCACAGCATCCCGAGCAGCCGCGGCAGCCCCAGCGACAGGGCCGGCACGTAGGTGACGATGACGAGGAAGACCAGCATCGTCAGCAGCCAGGGCCAGACCGCGACGGTGAGTTCGGTGATGCCCATCTTGGTGATGCCCGAGGCCACGTAGAGGTTCAGCCCCACCGGCGGGTGGCACATGCCGACCTCCATGTTGACCACGATCAGGATGCCGAAATGGACCGGGTCGATGCCGAGCTTGGCGGCGATCGGGAACAGGATCGGCGCCATGATCAGCACGATGGAGGAGGGCTCCATCACGTTCCCGGCGACGAGCAGCAGCACGTTCACGATGAGCAGGAACACCACCCAGCCGAGGCCGGCCTGGGTGATCCAGCCGGCCATGGCCTGCGGGATCTGCTCGCTCGTCATCAGGAACGAGAACAGCACCGCGTTGGTGATGATGTAGAGCAGCATCGCGCTCATGTTGGCGGAATCGAGCAGCACCCGCGGCACGTCGCGCCAGGTCAGGTCGCGGTAGACGAAGACCGCGATCACGAAGGCGTAGACGGCGCTGACCGCCGCCGCCTCGGTGGGCGTGAAGGCGCCCGTGTAGATGCCGCCGAGCACCAGCACGATGAGCAGCAGCCCCCAGAGGGACTTGCGGAAGGCCACGAAGCGCTCGCGCCAGGAGGCGCGGGGCAGGCGCGGGTAGTCGTTCCGGCGGGCGCGGTACCACGTGGTGAGGCCGAGCAGGCCCGCCAGCATCAGCCCCGGCACCACGCCGGCCACGAACAGCGTCGAGATCGAGGCCGAGGAGACCCGGTTGCCGTCCGGCCCGAACACCACGGCGCCGCTCGTCGCCACCGAGTACATCACCATGACGATCGAGGGCGGGATCAGGATGCCGAGCGCCCCCGAGGTGGTGATCACGCCCGCGCCGAACTTCTTGGGGAATCCCTGCGCCACCATGGCGGGCAGGATGATCGAGCCGATCGCCACCACGGTCGCGGGGCTCGATCCCGAGATCGCCGCGAAGAGCGCGCAGGCCATCACGCCCGCGAGGCCGAGCCCCCCGTACCAGTGGCCGACCATCGCGGTGGCGAAGTTGATCATCCGCCGGGCGACGCCGCCATGGGTGAGGAAGTTGCCCGACAGGATGAAGAACGGGATCGCCATGATCTCGAAGTTCTCGATCCCGGTGAACAGCTTGAGCGCCACCGCCTCGATCGGCACGCTCGTCATCACGAACAGGAAGGTGAGCACCGAGAGGCCGAGCGCGATCGAGATCGGCATGCCGGTGAGCATCAGGGCGACGAGGAGCCCGAAGATGATGGCGGCGTTCATCGCGCGCGCTCCTCGGCGGCGAGGTCGCGGGCGGCCTGCGGGCTCTCGACCACGCCCTCGACGTGCCCCGGATCGTGGTGGGGCAATTCGCCCGTGCGCCCGAAGTGCCACGCCACCTGCAGGAAGCGGAAGCACATCAGGTAGGAGCCGAGCGGGATGGCGAGGTAGACGATCCAGCTCGGGATCTCGAGATCGGGCGAGGTCTGGTCGGTGTCGACGAGGCCGAGCACGAATTTCAGGCCCATCGTGCCGATGGTCGCGGTGAACAGCGCCCCGCAGAGCAGCCCGAACAGGATCACCCGGTGGCGCAGGCCCGGGGCGAGCCGGTTGACCAGGACGTCGACCCCGACGTGGATCCCGGTGCGCACGCCGTAGGCGGCGCCGAACTTCGCCATCCACACGAACATGTAGATGCAGAGTTCCTGCGCCCAGGAGAGGTGGATCGCCGAGGTGAGCGGGAACAGGGCCGGGATTCCGGAGGCGTAGCGGTGGACGACGGCGACGAAGATGAGCAGCGTCGCGGCGGCCATCAGGCTCGCGATCAGGATCTCTTCCAGGCGGTCGAGGACGCGCAGCAGGATCATGCGGGGGTACCGGGGCGGGGCGTCCGGCGCGGGACCTCCCCGGAGGAGAGGCCCCGCGCCGCGCGGGAGGGAGCGCGGAGGGCGGCGAGAGCAGGCTTCGCTCGGAGCGAGACCGGAAGCCCGCTCCAGGTCTTGGCGTGTGCCGCATTTCCTAGGCTGAACCGGCATCCACGTCAGCGGGAAATGCTCTGGAGCAGCGCCCGATCACGGTGCCATCGGACGCGGCTCTCGGTCTTTGATTTCGGCGCACCGTCTTCGACGAACCGGCATCCGCTTCGTCGGACAATGCTCTACTGCGTGCGCGCCTCGCGCTGGAACTCCTCGATCACGTCCTTGCCGACGCGCTTGGTCATCTCGGCCGTGACCGGCTCGAGGGCCTTGCGCCAGGCCGCCTTCTCCTCGTCGGTCAGGGTCAGGAAGGTGATCTTGCCGGACTTCCGCATCTCCTCCAGGGCATCGGCATTGTCCCGGCCCGCGACCTCGTTGGCGTAGGCCGTCGCCTCCGCCATCGCCTTCTCGAGCTGGCCGCGCACCTCCGGCGGCAGGCCGTCCCAGAATTTCTTGTTCGTGATCACCGCGTAGCCGATATAGCCGTGGTCGGAGAGGGTCGCGTATTTCTGCACCTCGTGGTGCTTCTGCGTGTACATGTTCGAGGGCGTGTTCTCGGACCCGTCCACCACGCCGGTCTGCAGGCCCTGATAGACTTCCGAGAAGGCCATCACCTGGGGAATCGCCCCGAGCGCGCGGAACTGCGCCTCCAGCACCTTGGAGGACTGGATGCGCATCTTGAGGCCGCGGAAATCCGCGGGGAGCCGCAGCGGCTTGTTGGCGCTCATGATCTTGAAGCCGTTGTCCCAGTAGGCGAGGCCGGTGATGCCCTTGGTCTCGAGCTTCTCGAACAGGCGCCGGCCGAGCGGCCCCTCGGTCACGCGCCGCAGGGCCGCCTTGTCAGGCAGGATGTAGGGCAGGTCGAAGACCTCGAACTCCTTCGCGCCGAGCGGCCCGAACTTCGCCAGCGAGGGCGCCAGCATCTGCACGGCGCCGAGCTGCAGCGCCTCGACCTCCTCCTTGTCCTTGAACAGCTGCGAGTTCGGGTAGACTTCGACCTTGACCTTTCCGCCGGTATATTTCTCGGCCAGTTCCTTGAACTTGTCGGCGCCGCGACCCTTGGGCGTGTCGGGAGCGGTGACGTGGCTGAACTTGAGGACGATCGGGCCCTGCGCGAGGGCTTGCCCCCCGAGCAGGGTTTGGCCCCCGAGCAGCGCGAGCGCGGCCGCGGCGCAGAGCGCGCGACGGGAGAGGGGCCGCAGGCGGCCGTCGGTGCGGGACATGGCGTTTCCTCGTCGATCGGCCGATTTCCGGCCTGTTCTGGCGCCCGACCCTGGCAGGGGCGGTGCGACGACGCAATGCGACGATCGCTCAAGGCCACCGCGTCAGGCGGAGGCCTCCATGCAGGGGCGGCCGTCCGCGTCGGCGGTGAGGCCGGAGAAGCCCCCCACCGCGCGGCGCCCCTCCACCCGGAAGGTCCGGCCGGCGATCAGGGGCGCCACGCCGCGGTAGCGGAAGCGGCCCGGCACCCGCCCGAGCAGCGTCGCCGCGAGGTTGAGGAGCAGACTCGCCTGCAGCGGCCCGTGCACGACGAGGCCCGGATAGCCCTCGACCCGCGTCGCGTAGGGGTGATCGTAGTGGAAGCGGTGACCGTTGAAGGTCATGGCCGAGTAGCGGAACAGCAGCACCGGCGAGGCCTCGACCGCCCAGGCGAGGTCGGGCGGGGGCAGCGCCGGAGCGGGCGGCGGCGCGGCCGGCTCGCCGGGCCGGGCCGCCTCCCGGTAGACGATGTCCTGCCGCTCGCGGATCGCCACGCCGCTCGGCGTCTCGTAATCGTGCCGCACGGTGACGAAGCAGAGGCCCCCGCTGCGGCCCTCCTTGAAGGCGACGTCCGCCACCGTCTCGCGGCGGACCACGCGGTCGCCGAGGCGCAGGGGCGCCAGCGTCTCGACCTCGCCCCCCGCCCACATCCGGCGCGGCAGCGGCACCGGGGGCAGGAAGCCGCCCTTGGCGGCGTGGCCGTCCGGCCCGAGCGTGCCGGCCTCCGGCGTCTCGGGGGCGAGGCACCAGTGCAGGGCGAGGGGTGCCTCCCCCTCCCCCACCGCGGCGAGGTGCGGCGCGAGGGTCGCCCGGTACTCCGCCGCGAGGCGGGGCGTGACGAGGTCCTCGACGACCCGGGTGCGGCCGATCCAGCCGCGCAGGTGATCGAGGGCGGCGGCGTCCATCAGTAGGACCGCGGCAGGCCGAGCACGTGCTCGGCGAGGTAGGACAGGATCAGGTTCGTGGAGATCGGCGCCACTTGGTAGAGGCGCGTCTCGCGGAACTTGCGCTCGACGTCATACTCCTCCGCGAAGCCGAAGCCGCCATGGGTCTGGATACAGGCATTCGCGGCCTCGAAGGAGGCGTCGGCCGCCAGCATCTTGGCCATGTTCGCCTCCGGACCCGGATTGGCGCCGGCCTCGTAGAGCCGCAGGGCCTCGCGCACCATCAGCTCGGCGGCCCGCATGCGGGCGTAGGCGGCGGCGATCGGGAACTGCACGCCCTGGTTCTGGCCGATCGGCCGGCCGAACACCCGCCGCTCCCGCGCGTAGGCGCCGGCCTTGGCGATGAACCACTTGGCGTCGCCGACGCATTCGGCCGCGATCAGGATCCGCTCCGCGTTCATGCCCGAGAGGATGTAGCGGAAGCCCCGGCCCTCCTCGCCGACCAAATTCTCGGCCGGCACGCGCAGGTCGTCGAAGAAGACCTCCGTGGTGGCGTGGTTCATCATCGTGCGGATGGGCCGGATGGTGAGGCCGCGCCCGAGCGCCTCGCGCATGTCGACGAGGAGGACGGAGAGCCCCTCGGTGCGCTTGCCGCCCTCGGGCACCGGGGCGGTGCGGGCAAGGAGCAGCATCAGGTCCGAGTGCTCGGCCCGGCTCGTCCAGATCTTCTGGCCGTTGACGACGAAGTGGTCGCCCTCGCGCCGCGCCGTGGTCTTGAGGGCCGCCGTGTCGGTGCCGCTCGTCGGCTCGGTGACGCCGAAGGCCTGCAGCCGCAGGCGGCCCTCGGCGATGCCCGGCAGGGTGCGCCGCTTCTGCGCCTCGGAGCCGTGCCGCAGCAGCGTGCCCATCGTGTACATCTGGGCGTGGCAGGCGCCGCCGTTGCAGCCGGCGCGCTGGATCTCCTCCAGCACCGCCGCGGCGGCCGAGAGCGGCAGCCCCGCGCCGCCATACTCCTCGGGGATCAGCACCGAGAGGTAGCCGGCCTCGGTCAGCGCGGCCACGAACTCGGTCGGATAGGCCATCTCCCGGTCCAGGGCGCGCCAGTACTCGCCGGGGAAGCGGGCGCAGAGCTTGGCGACCGCCTCGCGGATCTCCGGATAGGTCTCCTCGGTCATCGGCACTCCCGCGGGGTGATGGGCCAGTTCATGGGCCAGTTTCCGGGCGCCCGATCCCGGTCGCGCCGGGGCCGGGACGGCCGCGGGCGGCGGCGCCGAACGCGGCCCGGATGGCGGCCCCGTGGGCGCCGATCGCCGGCACCGGCCCGAGGGGCCGGGCGCGGCCGTCGATCAGCGCCGGGGGCGCCACGATCAGGGCCGTCCCCGCCGGCGTCTCGACCGCGACGCGCCGCAGGGCCGGGTGGGCGACGAGGTCGGCGAGTTCGTTGACGAAGCCGTAGGCGGTGCCGCTCGCGCGCAGCCGCGCCGCCGCCTCGTCGCGGGTGAGGGCCGCGAAGGCCCGCGCCACCCTCGCATCCACCGCCGGCCGGTTCGCGACCCGGACCGTGTTCGACTGGAAGCCCTCCCGGCCCGGCAGGTCCGGCTCCCCGAGCAGGCCGGCGCAGAAGGCGGCCCACTCGCGCTCGTTCTGGATCGAGATCAGCACCAGGCCGTCATCGGCGGTGCGGAACGCCCCGTAGGGGCAGATCGACGGATGGGCGAGGCCGACCCGCTGCGGCGCCCGGCCGGTGCCCTCGTAGTAGAGGAGCGGCACGTTCATCCAGTCGGCTATGCCGTCGAACAGGCTCACTTCGAGCGCCGCGCCGCGCCCGCTGCGCTCGCGGCCGATCAGCGCCTCCAGCACGGCGGCGTGGGCGGCCATGCCGCAGGCGATGTCGCAGACCGAGACGCCGACCCGGCCGGGCCCGGCCGGGTGGCCCGTGATGGCGGCGAGCCCGCTCTCGGCCTGGACCAGGAGGTCGTAGGCCTTCATCTGCGCGTAGGCGTGGCCGCTGCCGTAGCCGGTGATGTCGAGGGTGATCAGGCGGGGATGGCGCGCCCGCAGGGCGCCCGCGCCGAACCCGGCCCGGGCCGCGGCGCCCGGGGCGAGGTTCTGGATGAACACGTCCGCCTCGGCCAGGATGGCGTGCAGGAGCGCGGCGTCGTCCGGGGCCTTGATGTCGGCGACGAGGCTCTCCTTGCCCCGGTTGAGCCAGACGAAGTAGGTCGAGAGCCCGTTCACGGCGTCGTCGTAGCCGCGGGCGAAGTCGCCCTCCGGCCGCTCGACCTTGATCACCCGGGCGCCGGCATCCGCCAGCCGCGACGAGCAGTAGGGCGCCGCCACCGCCTGTTCGAGCGCCAGCACCGTGATCCCGGTGAGCGGGCGGGCGCCCGTTCCGTCCTCCGTCATCGCGCCTCCCGCCGCGTCGTGGGGCGGGACCATGCGACGGCGCGCGGCGCCTGTCCAATCCTCAGCGGCAGGAGGCGATGTCGCCGGTCGGCAGGATCTCGCAGGGGTCGGGCGCCTCCGCCCGGGGCGGGAGCCGGGCGGGGCCGCCGCGGGGATGCGGCGCGCCGAGCCCGCGGGCGCTGGAGAAGCCGATCGCCAGCGCGATCAGCGCCAGGCAGGCGAGCCATCCGAGGCGGAACACGAACATCATGTTGGGCATGACGGGTCTCCGGGTCGGGACAGGGCTACTCGGCGGGGACGGCGGCCGCGCCGGCGGCCCGCGGCAGGGCGGGGCGGGCGGGCGCGAGGCCGTGGCAGGGCCGGGGCAGGCGGCCGGGAGCGCCCGCCGCCGCGAGGCCCCGCAGGGCGTCGGGGGCGGGGTGGCGGTCCGGTTCGCTCGGCCCGTGGGCCGCATCCATCGACATCCCGTCTCCTCCCGGTCGGGGCGGCGTCGCTGGAATCCTCCCTGGTGACCGTCGAGCGACCGCGATACCTGCAATCTTGCCTCGCAAAGCAAGATCTATTGCGCAATACCCTTGCGAAAGAGACCAGATCGACCCGAGAATGATCAGTTCAACTGGGATTCGAAGTGGCAGGCGCGATCGCTCGGCGGTCTTTATCGGTGTTGTGCGGAGTTATAGAGAAATGTGACTGCTATTCCATCCTCCGAATGGAGGAGGGTCCGGCGGGGCGGGTCCGGGCACCGCCGGCCCCGCCCGAACGCCCGCCCGATGCCCGAGCGAAGCGCCGCCGCATCATTTCGTCGCCGAACCGGTGACCCCTTCGGCGAATGATGCTTAACTCCGATCCAAGTGCTCGCCGAGAGGGCACACTCAGACGAGGAGGCGTCACGTGGCTGGGCAGACCCGGTGCATCGCGATCGTCGGACCCTTCCAGAGCGGCAAGACCGCGCTCCTGGAAGCCATCCTCCACCGCACGGGCGCGATCGACCGCCCCGGCCGCGCCGCCTCGGGCAACCGGGTCGGCGACACCTCCGCGGAGGCCAAGGCGCACGGCATGAGCGTGGAGCCGGCCGTCGCCAGCGTCGAGTTCCTCGGCGACAGCTTCACCTTCGTGGATTGCCCGGGCTCGGTGGAATTCGCCCACGACGTGCGGGCCGTGCTGCCGGTCTGCGACGCGGCGGTGGTGGTCTGCGAGGCGGACGAGCGCAAGCGCCCGGCCCTGGAACTGTGCCTGCGCGACCTCGAAGCCGCCGGCATCCCGCGGCTCCTGTTCATCAACAAGGCGGATGCGGCGCCGGGCTCGCTGCGCGACGCGCTGGCCCTGCTCCAGCCCGCCTCGCGGGTGCCCCTGCTCCTGCGCCAGATCCCGCTCTGGCAGGGCGAGACCGCGGTCGGCTTCATCGACCTCGCCCTGGAGCGGGCCTTCATCTACCGCGAGCAGGCGCCGAGCGAGGTGGTCGACCTGCCCGAGGGCGAGTGGCCGCGCGAGAAGGCCGAGCGCTTCACCATGCTGGAGCGCCTCGCCGACCACGACGACGCGCTGATGGAGGACCTGATCTCCGAGATCGAGCCCGCCCGCGACCGGGTCTTCGCCGACCTCTCGCGGGAGTTGCGCGAGGGGCAGGTTGTCTCGGTCCTGTTCGGCGCGGCCGAGCACGGCAACGGGGTCACGCGCCTGCTCAAGGCCCTGCGCCACGAGGCGCCGGGGCTGACCGAGACGCGCGCCCGCCTCGGGGTGGCGGAGACGGGGCCGGCCCTCGCCCAGGTGATCAAGACCCTGCATTCGGGCTTCGGCGGCAAGCTCTCGGTGGCGCGGGTGCTGCGCGGGAGCCTGCGCGAGGGCGACGCGGTCACCGGGAGCGGGGGCCAGGGCGGGCGCATCGCCGGCCTCACGGCGCTCACCGGCGCGGCCGGGGCCCGGGTGGCCGAGGCCCGCGACGGCGAGGTGGCGGGCCTCGCCAAGCTCGACGCCGTCGCGACCGCCGAGACGCTGCAGGCGGGCGGCGAGGTGCCGCCGGCCCTGGTGGCGCTGCCGCGGCCCGAGCCGGTCCACGCCGTCGCCCTGCGCATCCGCGACCGCAAGGACGACGTGCGCCTCGCCGGGGCGCTGGCCAAGGTGCTGGAGGAGGATCCGGCCCTGGCGCTGGAGCAGCACGCCGATCTCGGCGAGATGCGCCTGACCGGCCAGGGCGAGATGCACCTGCGGGTGGCGGTGGAGCGGCTCGCCTCGCGCTTCGGCATCGGGGTCGACACGGACCGCGCCAAGGTCGGCTACCGCGAGACGATCCGGGGCACGGCCGCGGCCCGGGCGCGCCACAAGAAGCAGACCGGCGGCCACGGCCAGTTCGCCGACGTGGCGATCACGGTACGGCCGACGCCGCGGGGCGCGGGGTTCCTCTTCGAGGACGAGGTCGTGGGCGGCGCCGTGCCGCGGCAATATATCGGCTCGGTCGAGGCGGGGGCCCGGGCCTGCATGGCGCGCGGGCCCCTGGGCTTTCCGGTGGTCGACGTCGCCGTGACCCTCACGGACGGGGCGGCGCACGCGGTCGATTCCTCCGACGCCGCCTTCCAGGCCGCGACGCGCCTCGCCCTCGAGGAGGCCCTGCCCAAGGCCGGCCCGGTGCTGCTGGAGCCGATCCTCGCGGTCGCGCTCGCGGTGCCGTCCACCGCGACCGCGAAGGCGACCGGGCTCGTCACGGCGCGGCGGGGGCAGATCCTCGGCTTCGACGCACGGCCCGGCTGGCCGGGCTGGGACCAGGTCGAGGCGCTGATCCCGGAGGCGGAGATGAGCGGGCTCATCGTGGAGCTGCGCTCGATCACCGCGGGGGTCGGCAGCTACACGGCCCGGTTCGACCACCGGGCCGAGCTGACCGGGCGGCCGGCCGACGCGGTCCTGGCCGCCCAGCCGGTGCGCAAGGCGGGCTGAGCGCCGGCGCGGGCCTTGCCCACGCGGCGCCCGGAATCGCGCGAAATCGCGCGATCTCCGCGAGCCCGCGTTAAGACCTCCGGGGCATCCTGGCGGGGACGTTCAGGAGGGGATGATGCGCGGAGCATTCCTCATCGCGGTCGCGGTGGCGGCGGGCTGCCTGCCGGCGGCGGCGCAGGCCAAGGTGCGGCGCGGCGGTTTCGGAATCTATCACCTCGGCCGGGCGGAGAGCCCCGCGCCGGCGCCGCGGCCGGCGAGCCCGGCGCCGCCGATCCGCACGGCCGCCGCGGATGACGGGGGCCCGGTTCCGATGACCACCGGCACCACGGTGCCGGTGCCTGCCCCCGCCGCCGCCCCCGCCAAGCCCGCCCGTCCCTGGTGCCCGGGCGGGCGCGTGTTCGGCAGCGGCACGGGGTTCTGCGAGATCAACTGAGCGCGGCGGCGACGCCCGGCGGGATCCCGTCTCGCGGGCGGCGTCGCCCTCCCTGCGCACGCCTGTCTCCGCCGGGGAACGGCCCTGGAGGCCTCACGCCTGCGGGGCGGTGGGACCGCCGGGGCGGTTCCGCCGGGCTGCTCTCGGGAGGGCCGCGTTCGTCGCCGCCGGCGCCGCGAGGGGCGCGCCGGCGCGCGCGGATTGCGGCCCGGGCCCCGCGGGGCCCGGCGCGTCCCGGGCGACGCTCACCCCGCGGTGGCTTCTCCGCGCAGCCGCTCGGCGTTGGCCTGGACGTGCTCCCGGTAGCGGGCGATCACCGCGTCGGGGGATCCGCCGCCCAGGAGGGTGTCGGCGGCCTCCACCGCGGCACCGATCTTCTCGGTAATCATCCGCTCCACCTCGACCCGGGCGGCCGGGCCGCCCGCCGCGATGGCGGCGAGGCGCAGGGCGATCACCGTCTGCGACTCGATGGCGAGCAGCACGGCCGCGTGCCACGGCGGAAGCATCGCGGGGTCCCTCAGGCCGCGCGCCGGTCGAGCACGCTGCGGACCGCGTACTGGGCGAGGTCGTTCCAGAAGGCCAGCATCGACGCGAAGCTGCGGCTGGCCTCGTCGATCTGCAGCCGCACCGCCTCGCCAGGGTTCTGGGCCTCGCGGAGCGCGTTCCAGAAGGCGAAGGTCGCCGTCAATTCCCCGCGCACGAAGACGAGAACGCGGGCGTTCACCGCCTCGAACGCGGCGAAGCCGGCCGGCTCGGCCGCTTCCGGTTCGGCTTTCGGTCCCGGTTCCGCGATGGCCTCCGCCTCCGCGGCGGTCTCAGCCAGCGCGGCGGAGACCGCCGCAACGGGTTCCTCCGCGGCGGGTTCTTCCGCGGCGGGTTCTTCGGCGAAGGGCTCTTCCTCCGCGCCCGCGCCGGGAGCGGCGGCCTCGATCACCGGAAGGTCGGCGGCCTCATCCTCGGCGGCCAGTTCGGGAGCGGCGGCGACCGCCTCGGGCGCCAGCGGCGCCGTCGCGGCCTCCGCCTCGGGCGCCGGAGGCGTCTCGGCCAACGAGGTCGTCTCGGCCAACGAGGGCATCTCGGCGACCGGCGCCGGTTCCGCGACGGGCGTATCCGCGGCCGGGACTTCCTCGAAGGGAGTCATCCTGCTCTCCGTGTCGGCCACCGACGCGGAGGGCGCGACGATCTGCGCGTCGGCGGGGGCGGATTGGGCGGTCTGGTGCCCCTGCAGGCCCGTGGCCGCGGCCTTGCTCCGCGTCCGTCCAGGAGGCTTGCCAAGGAGCTTGCCAAGGGGCTTGCCAGGGGGCCTGGCGGATCGGTCCTTGCGTCCGGTCGTCATCGCGGATCTCACGCTCGTTCACACCCCTGCCCCGGCCGACGGCCGGAGCACCCGACCGGCGGCCGGCGCCCGACCCCAGCGCATGGCGCCGCGGGGTCCGGCTGGCCGGTTACGCTTTCTCGGAGGAGGGCTTGGCCGCATCCTCGGTCAGATTCGTAAATTCCTTCGCCTGCGTCTGCAGCGCGGCGATCTGATTGCGCATGTACTCGCCCTGGAGGTCCATCGCCTCCTTGAGGTTCTTCGACCGCACGAGCTTCTCGGCGAGTTCGAAGGTGGCGGCGAGGTGCTGCTCGGTGTAATCGAAACCTTTGGTCACCGCGGCGCCGGTCTTGGTCTGCGCGGTCTCGGTCGAGGTCTGCACCGACTCGGCGACCTTGCGCGCCGTCCCGAGCAGGTTGCCGAGCGCCGTCTTGGCCTGCTGAAGCCCCTTCTCGGCCGTTTCCCGCATCTCGTTGGGGATCTCGAAGCCCTTGTTGCTCATGGTCGTTTCCCCGAAAGGTCCTGCGTCCGGCGAGAAGCGGCTTACCGCAGCGCAGCAGGACTATGTTGCAGTGCAGCGCGAGAGTCAACCGGCCGGTGGTGGCCGGCCGCGCGCCCGGGACGGGATCCTGCCGGCAGGATCCCGCCGGGACCGGCATGGTCCCGGCGGGACGCTACCGGTCCCGCCCCGCGCGATCAATCTCAGCGGGTCTGGACCTCGTCCAGCGCGGCGCGGGCGGCGTCGCGCGCGTCCGGGACGGTGCGGGTGAAGCCGGCGCGCTCGGGGTCCGGCGCGGCGCCGCGCACCGTGACCGCCATGTAGCCGTGGAAGGCGACGTCGACGGCGAGCAGGACGACGATGGCCGCGAGGAGCCCGGCGATGATCGCCTGCCCGCGGGAATCGAAGAGCGGCGCCGCCACCGGGAGGTGCGCCGGCGGGAGCGGCGGCGCCGGGATCGGGATCACCGGCAGGGGCGGCCCCTCCGGTGCGCCCGCGGCGCGCTCGCGCACCTCGAAGACCGGCCGGTAGCCGCCCACCGGCACGTGGATGCGCAAGGGCCGCTCCCCGCCATCCTCGGCCTGGGCCTCCTCCAGCGCCCGGCGCAGGCGGCCCGCCTCGACCCTGACGCTGGGATCGTTGGCCGGGTCAAAGCTGGTCGCGCGGTTCAGGGCCCGGGTGGCGATCGTGTAGGCCTTGATCGCCTCGCCCCGCCCGGCCAGTTCCTCCTCGACGATGAAGGTCAGGAAGGCGGCGAGCTTGGGGGAGCGCCGGAAGGTCTGGCTGTGCAGGCACTCCGCGAGGGCGCGGCGGATCTCCGCCTCGCTCGCGCCGCGCCGGTTGACAGTCTCGGCATCAATCATTCTGCCTCGCCACCGTATCGGCCCGGACGCCAACCTTCCGTATTTACTTACGTTGTTGATGGCCTCTTCGCGACCCAAGGTCAAGTACCGAGGCGGTCAGGCAAGACGGCATTCGTCTTAACCTGCAGGTAACCATATTGGCCGACGCTGGCATCTCCGATTCGCTGGAGGTGGCCCATGGCGCACAATCAGGTCCGGCCTATGCCCAAGGCCTTCGCGCATTACCCGATCCCGCTGGAATTGCTGGCGGCGCTGCACCGGGCGAGCGACCGCGACGTGGAGGCCCTGGTGGCGCAGATGCCGGAGACGGGCCGCGCCCGGCTGGCCGCCTACTGCTCCGACAAGGGCCACCTGCACCGGCTCGGCCTGCGGATCGCCGGGACCTGCGACGAGGCGACGCTGGTGCGGGTGGTCGGCCCGGATGCCGGGGCGAGCCTCTACGCCCAATCCCGTCCCTCCGCCGCGCTCCCCTCCTGAGCGGCGCGGCGTCGCGTCGCATCCCGCGCCCGGAGCGGGGGCGGCGTGGGCCGGCGGGAGCAAGCGGGCGCGTCGGCCGTTCTCCCGGCAGCGGCCGGGACGGATCGTCGCGGCCCGACGAGGGGGAATCCATGCGCTCCCGGACACCCGAGGAAGCCCGCGCCCAGATCGAGTACGCCCTGACGGCGAAGCGGGTCTCGCTGCGCGCGGCGCGGGACGCGGCGGAGGCCGCGCCCGCCGACGCCGCGGCGCGCCGGGATCTCGACCGTCTGCGCGAGGACGTCGCGCGACTGGAGATGCAGCTGCGCAGCGTCGGACCGTGAGCCGCCCGCGGGGGCGCATCCCTCAGGGCGCGTCCCGGGTCAGGGTGGCGAGGGCGGCGAGCGCCTCCTCGCAGGCGGTCGGCGGAAGCTGCGCGGCGAGGCTGGCCGCGTCGTTGAAGGCGGGCAGGAACCGGTCCTGCCAGGGCCCCTGCCCGACGGCGCGGCGCATGCGCTCCGCGGCGAGGCGGGCGGCGCGCTGCGTCTGCGCCTCCGGCGCCCCGCAGGCGACGGCCCGGCCCACGATGGTGCCCTGCCGCTCGCCCTCCAGGTGGGGCAGCACGAGGGAGCGCTCCTGGGCGGCGGCCGCCGCCGCGGCCGTCGCGCCCGCGCCGAGGAGCGCGGCGCGGAGCGCGGCGCAAGGCCGGTCGCGCCTCATCCGCGCGGGGCCCCCTTCAGGTAGCCCTTCAGGCGCAGGTAATCGGCGAGGATGGTGCAGATCGCCTGCCCCCGGCTCAGCTGCTCGACGGCCGCGAACTCGGTGAGCGCGGCGGCGACCTCGTCGGGGATCTGGAAGGCTTCCTCCTGCGTCATCTCGTCGGCCGGCTCGGACTCAGGCATCGCATCTCTCCCGGGGCCTGGGCGAATCGCGGCCGCGGGGGAATCGTTCCCGGGGCGCGGGTTCGTCCGCCCGAGGGGTGGCACAGGGGCCGCGGCGGCGCCAGTCCCGGCTTTCCTCACTCGGCCGCGGCCGCCGGGGCGGGGCGGAGCGCTGCGCGAGGGTGCGGAACGCCACCGCGGTCGCGAAGGTCACGGCTGCGACGGCGCCGGCCGCGGCCAGCACCAGCCGGAAGCCGCCCGACGAGATGATGCAGGAGCGCGGTCATCGGCACGGCGAAGCCGCTGACGATGAAGCCGAGAAAGTCGCGCAGGCTGTAGGCCCGCGCCGGTGCCGCGGCGAGATGGAGCGCGCCACCATGGCGTCGCTGACGACCACCTTCCCGTCGAGCGCCGCGCGGACGGGGACGAGCCCGGCGAGGAGCGGCAGGCGAGGTGAGGGCGCAGAGGCCGAAGGCCACGACGCTGCCGGTGGCGAGCCCGATCAGCGCGCCGTAGCTCAGGTCCGTGGCGGCCGCGATCCCGGTCACGGCGGTGGGGTCGATCAGCAGCACGAAGTGGTCGAGCGCGTGCGCGATGTTGACGAAGAGCAGGATGCGCCGGGCGCGGAGGCTGGGCTCATGGCGGGCCTCTCGGATGGCGGGCGCTCGGGAAGGGCGCTCGGGAAGGGCTCTCGGGACGCGTCCCGGATTGCGCCGATCCTCGCTCGACCCGCCCGCGCGATCGGGCCCGGGGCCCAGCCGGGCCACGCGACGCCGCGGGTGCGAGGGTCGTTACCCGGCGCAGCCTCGGTGAAGGGCGGAGCAGGCAGGTGGGGCAGCATCGCGGCTGACCGCCCCAACCGTTCACGCGCAACGGTCGTCGGATGATCAGTGCTGCGGGAGATCCGTGGTACCGCCACCCCGGCTCGAACGGGGGACCTCTAGATCCACAATCTAGCGCTCTAACCAACTGAGCTATGGCGGCCGACGTGGGGCGCTGTGTAATCCGGGCGGAGGCCGCTGACAAGCGGGCGCGGGCGATTCCGGTCCGGAAATGCGGCCGCCCGCGGTCGCAGGGCGCGGCGCGAAAACCCGTCGACCTCGGCGCCGCATCCCCCTAAACACCCGGTGCCGTCCCGCCCCGCGGCCCGGACGCCCGCCACCCGCCCCCACGGCCCGATGACGGCGAAGCCCGAGACCCTCCGACGCTCCCTCACCGACGGCCCCGTCGTCCAGGCCCCCGGCGGCCTGCGCGCCCTGGTGCGCGGCAGCGAGGTCGGGCTCGTCGGCCTCGCGATCCTGGTCGGCTGCCTCGCCGGGCTCGCGGTCAGCGCCATGGCCTTCGCCACGCAGGGGCTCCACCGCCTGATCTTCGGCCTCTCCGCGGACGGGAGGCTCAGCGCCGCGCCCGCCCTGCCGGCTCTCCTCGTCCTCACCGCGCCGGCCCTCGGCGGCCTGCTGCTCGGCCTCGTCCTCCGCTTCGGCAACCGGCTCCGGCGCGGGCCGGGGCGGCCGGTGGTCGACCCGATCGAGGCCAACGCCCTGCATGGCGGGCGCCTCAGCCTGCGGGATTCCGTGCTCGTCGCGCTCCAGAACCTGATCTCGAACGGCTGCGGCGCCTCGGTCGGCCTGGAGGCCGGCTACACCCAGCTCTCGGCCGGGCTCGCCTCCCGCCTCGGGCTCGGCTTCGAGTTGCGGCGCTCCGACATGCGGGTGCTCGTCGGCTGCGGGGCGGCCGCCGCCATCGCGGCGGCCTTCGATGCCCCCCTCACCGGCGCCTTCTACGCCTTCGAACTGATCATCGGCACCTACGCGGTCGCCTCCCTCACCCCGGTCGTGGTCTCGGCCCTGGTCGGCGCCCTGGTGGCCGGCTCCGTCCTGCCGCATCCGCCCGCCATCACCCTCGACCCGACCCCGCCGGTAACCCCCGCCGACTACCTGCCGACGCTCGGGCTCGGCCTCCTCTGCGCCGGCCTCGGCATCCTGATCATGCAGGGGGTGACCCTGATCGAGGCCAGCGTGCGCCGCAGCGGCGTGCCGACCATCGCCCGCCCGGCCCTCGGCGGCGTCCTGGTCGGGCTCCTGGCGCTCGCCGCCTCGCCGCAGGTGCTCTCGGCCGGGCACGGGGCGCTCCACCTCAACCTCGCGCAGGACGGGCCCGTCCTCGGCGCGGGCGCGCTGATCGGGCTGTTCTGCGCCAAGGCCCTCGCCTCCGCGGTCTCGATCGGCACCGGCTTCCGGGGCGGGCTGTTCTTCGCCTCGCTCTTCCTCGGCGCCGTCGCCGGCAAGGCCTACGCGATCCTGATGCCGCCGCTCATCGCCACGGCGCTGCCGCCCACCACCTACGCCATCGTCGGGATGAGCGCGCTCGCGGTCGCGGTGATCGGCGGGCCGCTCACCATGACCTTCCTGGCCCTGGAGATGACCGGGGACTTCGCCGTGACCGCGCTGGTGCTGGCGGCGGTGATCGCCTCCTCCCTCACGGTGCGCAAGACCTTCGGCTACTCCTTCGCCACCTGGCGCTTCCACCTGCGGGGCGAGAGCATCCGCAGCGCCCACGACATCGGCTGGATCCGCAGCCTCACGGTCGGCCAGATGATGCGCCGGGAGGTGCGCACCGTCCGGGCCGACACCACGCTGGCGGCCTTCCGGCGCGCCTTCCCGCTCGGCTCCGTGAGCCAGGTCGTCGCCACCGACGAGGCCGGGCTCTATGCCGGGATCGTGCTCGTGCCCGAGGCGCACGCCGCCCCGATCGACGAGAAGGCCGGCACCATGCGGGTCGCCGACATCCTGCGCTGCCACACCGACGTGCTGCTGCCGCAGATGAACGCCAAGGAGGCCGCCGCGCTGTTCGACAGTTCGGAGAGCGAGGCCCTGGCGGTGGTCGAGAGCCCGCAGCACGCCCGCGTGATCGGCCTGCTCACCGAGAAGCACACCCTGCGCCGCTACAGCGAGGAACTCGACCGCCAGCGGGCCGCCACGGTCGGCGAGGTGGGCTGAGCCCGCGGCTTGCGATTGACCGGCGCGCCCGGATGCGCGACGCCGGGGAGCAAACCGATCCGGGAGACATGCCATGTCCGCCACGCCCCGCCGCTACCGCATCGCCGTGATCCCCGGGGACGGGATCGGCAAGGAGACGGTGCCGGAGGGGATCCGCGTGCTGGAGCAGGCGGCCAAGCGCCACGGCTTCACCCTCGAGCAGAGCTGGTTCGACTTCTCCTCCTACGATTACTACGCCAAGCACGGCCGCATGATGCCGGAGGATTGGCGCGCGCAGGTCGAGGGACACGACGCGATCTTCTTCGGCGCGGTCGGCTGGCCGGAGAAGATCCCGGACCACGTCTCGCTGTGGGGCTCGCTGATCCTGTTCCGCCGCGACTTCGACCAGTACGTGAACCTGCGCCCGGTGCGGCTGATGCCCGGCGTTCCCTGCCCGCTCGCCAACCGCAAGCCCGGCAACATCGACTTCTGGGTCGTGCGCGAGAACACGGAGGGCGAGTATTCCAACGCGGGCGGGCGCATGTTCGCCGGCACGGAGCGGGAATTCGCCGTGCAGGAATCGATCTTCACCCGCCACGGCACCGACCGGGTGCTGCGCTTCGCCTTCGAGCTGGCGCAGTCGCGGCCGAAGAAGCACCTGACCTCGGCCACCAAGTCGAACGGCATCTCGATCACGATGCCCTACTGGGACGAGCGGGTGGAGGCGATGGCGGCCCGCTACCCGCAGGTGCGCTGGGACAAGTACCACATCGACATCCTGACGGCGCATTTCGTGCTGAACCCGGACCGGTTCGACGTCGTGGTGGCCTCGAACCTGTTCGGCGACATCCTGTCGGATCTCGGGCCGGCCTGCACGGGCACGATCGGCATCGCGCCCTCCGGCAACATCAACCCGGACCGCCGCTTCCCGTCGCTGTTCGAGCCGGTCCACGGCTCGGCCCCGGACATCGCCGGCCAGGGCATCGCCAACCCGATCGGCCAGATCTGGTCGGGCGCGATGATGCTGGAGCATCTCGGCGAGCGGGAGGCCGCCGCCGAGATCGTGGCGGGGATCGAGCGCGTCCTGTCCGAGCGCACCCTGCGCACCCGCGATCTCGGCGGCAACGCCGACACGGGGGCCTGCGGGCAGGCGGTGGCGGAGGCGCTGGGCTGAGCGGCGACAGCGGCCGCTTGCCTCATCCCGCGACCCGGCGGGGCCCTCGGCACCGCTCAACGGGCCGGGGCGGGGCCCCCGGCGCGGCCGGTCACCCCGTCGCCGCCGAAGCGCTCACGCCGCGGGCGCCTTCACGCCGCGGGCGCCTTGCGGGCCCGCAAGTCCGACCGCACGCGCGCCACGCCCTCCGGCCCGAGATCGAGGGCGAGCCGCACCGCCTCCTCCATGAGCGCCTGGGGCGTCACGCCCGCCTGCTTCGCCGCGCGGCTGAGCAGCAGCCCGAGGGCGCCGTCGATCGGGAGCGAGGGGCCGCGGGGCGCCTCGGGCCTCGGGGCCGGCGCCGGGGCGGCGGGCGCGTCCTCGCGGGGCGGCAGCCCGAGGCCCCGGCGGCGGCCCTCGGCGGCGAGCCGGTCGGCCCGCTCGTTGCCTTCCTCGCCCGCGTGGCCCCGCACCCAGACCCAGCGCACGTCCCGGCGCGCGTTGAGCGCGTCCAGGCGCTCCATCAGGTCGCGGTTCTTCACCTCGCCGGTCGTGGTCCGCCAGCCCTTGGCTTTCCAGCCGCGCAGCCACTCGGTGACGGATTTCACCACGTACTGGCTGTCGCAGCGCATCTCGATCGCGGCGCCCTCGGGAAAATGCTCGAGCGCGCTGATCGCCGCCGTCAGCTCCATGCGGTTGTTGGTGCTGCGCGGGTCCCCGCCGCAGAGCTCGACCGGGCCCTCCGGCGCCAGGATCACGACGCCCCAGCCGCCCGGGCCGGGATTGGGGTCGCAGCCGCCGTCGGCGTAGACGATGGTTCGCATGGGCACTCGACTCTTTCACCGTGACTCGGGCGTCGCATCTTGCCACGAGACGCTGAACGAATCCGCCACCGCGCGGCCCCATCCCTGGCACGCTCCTTGCCGGCGCTTCCGTAAGGAGACCGGCGCCACCGGCCGGTCGATTGCCGAGAGGGGTGCTGTCATGACGACACGGACGGCCGATGCGGTGGAGGAGCGGCTGCCGCTGGCCAGGCTCGTCCCCCTCGGGCTGCAGCACGTGCTGGTGATGTATGCGGGCGCCGTCGCGGTGCCGCTCATCATCGGCCGCGCCCTCGCCCTGCGGCCCGAGGAGGTCGCCTTCCTGATCAGCGCCGATCTCTTCGCCTGCGGCCTCGCCACCCTGGTGCAATGCGTCGGGCTCCCGGGCATCGGCATCCGGCTGCCGGTGATGATGGGCGTGACCTTCGCGTCGGTCGGCCCGATGCTGGCGATGGCCGCCACCCCGGAGATCGGGCTCCTCGGCATCTACGGCGCGGTGATCGGGGCGGGGATCTTCGGCCTCCTGGTCGCCCCCCATGTCGGCCGGCTCCTGCCCCTGTTCCCGCCGGTGGTCACCGGCACCGTCATCCTGGTGATCGGCATCTCGCTGATGCGGGTCGGCATCAACTGGGCCGGCGGCGGCCTGCCGACGCTCACCCGCGTGGTCGACGGCGTGCCGGGCAGCTTCCCCAACCCGGCCTACGGCCAGCTCGCCGGGCTCGGCATCGCCCTGTTCGTCCTCCTCGTCATCCTCGCCCTCATCAGGTGGGGCGAGGGCTTCCTCGCCAACGTCGCGGTGCTGGTCGGCATCGTGGCGGGCTCGCTCCTCGCGGCCGCCCTCGGCCTGATGCACCTCGACAAGGTGGCGGCGGCGCCCTGGTTCGGCCTCGTCCTGCCCTTCCATTTCGGCCTGCCGACCTTCCGCCTCGTGCCCGTCGCCACGATGTGCGTGGTGATGGTGGTGGTGATGATCGAGTCGCTCGGCATGTTCCTGGCGCTCGGCGAGATGACGGGCCGGCCGGTCGACCGGGAGGACCTCGCGCGCGGCCTGCGGGCGGACGGGCTCGGCACCCTGCTCGGGGGCCTGTTCAACACCTTCCCGTACACGTCCTTCTCTCAGAATGTCGGCCTCGTCGGGGTCACCGGGGTGCGCTCGCGCTTCGTCACCGTGGCGGGCGGGCTGATCATGGTCGGGCTCGGGCTGCTGCCCAAGATGGCGGCCCTGGTCGAGGCCGTGCCGCAGGTGGTGCTCGGCGGCGCCGGCCTCGTGATGTTCGGCATGGTCGCGGCGACCGGCGCGCGCATCCTCACGGCGGTCGATTTCCGCACCCGGCCCAGGAACCAGTTCGTGGTGGCGATCGCGGTCGGCTTCGGCATGATCCCGCTCGTGGCGCCCAGCTTCTTCCGCAACCTGCCGCACGCGCTGCACCCGCTCCTCGAATCGGGCATCCTGCTCTCCGCCATCGCGGCGGTGCTGCTCAACGCCTTCTTCAACGGGCTCGGCGGCGCCGAGGCCGCGCGCCGCGACGCCGCCGCGGTGGCGGCCGTCGCCGAGCACGTCTGATCCGGGATCCGCTTGATCGCAGCGGATCCCGGATCACAAGCCTGCGCGGCGCCTGAGCGCGGCGCCTGAGCGAAGCCGACATCCGCATGGCGAAGCCATCAGTCGGATGTCGTATGACCCGCCCGAGCGACCCGGGAGACCGAGCGAGCCATGACCCTCCTGCACAAGACCTACGGCAAGGGCCGCGTCCGCGTGATGCGGGTGCACCGGGACGGGGCGCGCCACGAGGTGCGCGAACTCACCGTCCAGGCCATGCTGACCGGCGGCTTCGACCCGGCCTTCACCCGGGCGGACAACTCGACCACGGTCTCCACCGACACGGTCAAGAACGTCGTGAACATCGTGGCCCGCGAGAGCATGACCCTGGCGCCGGAGGAGTTCTGCCGGGCGGTGGCCCGGCGCCTGATCGACGCCTACGCGATGGTCGAGACCGCGACCGTCACCGCCCACGAGACCCGCTGGTCCAGGCTCGCGGTCGACGGGGAGCCCCACCCGCACGCCTTCACCCTGGACGGCAACGGCACCTCCGTCGCCAAGGTGACGATGGCCCGGGGCGGCGCGCTCACCATCGAATCCGGCCTCTCGGGCTTCACCTTCCTGAAGACCACGGAATCGGGCTGGGCCAACTACGTCAAGGACCCCTACACGACGCTCTCCGAGACGCACGACCGGCTCGCCGCCACCAGCATGGAGGCGTCCTGGCTGTGGGGCCGCCCGCCGGCGGATTACCCGGCCGCCAATGCGCGGATCCTGGACAGCCTGCTCAAGGTCTTCGCCACCACCTACAGCCACAGCATCCAGGACAGCCTCTACCGGATGGGCCGGGCGGCGCTGGCGGCGGTGCCCGAGATCGAGACGATCAGCATGGCCTGCCCGAACAAGCATTACCTGCTGGTCGACCTCGCGCGCTTCGGCCTCGACAACGACAATCAGGTCTTCGTGGCGACGGACGAGCCGCACGGCCAGATCGAGTGCACGGTGGGCCGATGAGGACGACGCTCGACGTCCTCAACGCCGCCCCGCCGGAGGTCTTCGCCGCCTTCGCGGGGGACCTGTTCGAGGGGGCGTCCTGGGTGGGGAGCGGGCCGCGGCGGCCCGCCCCTTCGCGACGGTGGCGGCCCTGGACGCCGCCCTGGCGCAGGCCATCCGCGCCGCCGACCCGGAGGCGCAGCGCGCCCTGGTGCGCGGCTTCCCCGACCTCGCCGGGTCCGGGGCGCTCGCGCCCGAGTCCGCCGCCGAGCACGCGGGGGCGGGCCTCGACCGGCTGGCAGGGGCGGAGGCCGAGGCCTTCGCGCGCCTCAACGCCGCCTACCGGGCGCGGTTCGGCTTCCCCTTCGTGCTCTGCGTCCGCCGCCGCAGCCTCGACGCCATCCTGGACGGGTTCGAGGCGCGGCTCGCCCGCGCGCCGGAGGCGGAACTCGCCGCGGCGCTGACCGAGATCGGCCACATCGCGCGGCTGCGCCTCGTGGACCGGGTCGACGGGCCGGGCCCGCCCCCGACCACCGGCAAGCTCTCGACCCACGTCCTCGACACGCATGGCGGGCGGCCCGCCGCCGGGGTCGCCCTGCGCTTCTACGCGCTCGGCCGCGCCGGCCGCACCCTGCTCGACACCCGCACCACCAACGCGGACGGCCGCACCGACACGCCGCTCCTCTCGGGGGCGCCCCTGCGGGTCGGGCGCTACGAGATCGAGTTCGACATCGGCCCCTATTTCCGGGAGCGGGTCGCCCGCTCCGTGGACACCCTCTTCCTGGAGACGGTGCCGATCCGCTTCGGCATCGACGAGCCGGAGGGCCATTACCACGTGGCGATGATCGCGACGCCGTGGAGCTACACGGTGTATCGCGGCAGCTGATCCGGACTCCGCGCGACCGAAGCGGATCTCACCTCGGCAAGGCGCGATCCCGAAGGCGCCGTCCCGGCGGATCGGGCGGGCCCGGCGCTGGCATCCGCTCGAGAGAAGCGCGGAGGCGCTCGCCGCCCGAGGGCGCGCATCCGCCGGCGCCCCGCGCGCCGCCCCTCCCCGCCACAGCCGGCTACCACCACGGGCCGCGGCGCCGCGCTACTCTCCCGCCCAGCGCCGGCCGGCAGGGCCGGTTCCCTCAGGAGAGGTCCCCGGATGGCCAAGCCCGTTCACTCGATGATCCGCGTGCGCGACGAGGCCCGCTCGCGCGACTACTACGCCAAGGCCTTCGGGCTCGACGTCGCGGACCGGTTCGAGTTCGACACCTTCGCCCTCGTCTACCTGCGCGACCCGGCCTCGCCCTTCGAACTCGAACTCACCGTCAATTTCGACCGGCAGGAGCCCTACGAGATCGGCAACGGCTACGGCCACCTCGCGGTGGTGGTCGACGACGTCGAGGCCGAGCATGCGCGCTTCGTGCGCGAGGGCCTGCCCGCGACCCCCGTGAAGGACTTCCAGCACCAGGGCCGCACGCTCGCCCGGTTCTTCTTCGCGACCGACCCGGACGGCTACCGGATCGAGGTCATCCAGAAGGGCGGGCGCTTCGGCTGAGCCGCCGATTCCAAACAACACTACATCCGGAGGAAACCCATGAGAGAAGTCGATCCGCGCCGGCGCGTGAGCCGGCGCAGCTTCCTGCAATCCGCCGCCGCGGCGGCCCCGGCCGCCGCCATCGCCTCCGGCGCGGGCCTCTGCGTCGAGGAGGCCTGGGCCGAGGGCGGCGCCGCCCTGACCCCCTCCGACCTCAAGACGCTGGTGAAGATCGCCCGGGACATCTACCCGCACGATTTCCTCGCCGACAGCTCCTACATCGCGGCCGTGAAGCCCTGGGACGCCAAGTCCGCCGCCGACCCGGCGACGCGGCAGCTCCTCACCGAGGGGATCCGCCGCCTCGACGAGGACGCCCGCACCCGCCACAAGGTGCCCTACGCGCAGGTCGGCTGGGAGGCCGACCGGGTCGTCCTGCTCCAGGCCGTCGCGCACACGCCCTTCTTCAAGGCGCTCAGGGCCGACCTCGTCGTCTCGCTCTACAACCAGCCCGACCTGTGGGCGAAGTTCGGCTACGAGGGCTCCTCGGCCGACAAGGGCGGCTACATCGCCCGCGGCTTCAACGACATCGACTGGCTGCCGAAGGTCTGAGGACCGGCCGCCCGACGCCAACGAAGAACGAGGCGCGCCCGGGCGCGAGACCGCGGACGACGCGGCCCGCCGGCGCCAGCGGAGGAAACCATGGCCGGATTCGACCTGAACGACGACGGGCTCGTCGTCATCGTGGGCTCGGGCGCGGGCGGCGGCACGCTCGGCACCGAATTGGCGCTCAAGGGCATCAGGACCGTGATCCTGGAGGCCGGCGCCCGGCACAACATGGAGGATTTCGTCAACGACGAGTGGGCGAGCTTCGCCCAGCTCGCCTGGACGGACATGCGCACCACCTCCGGCTCCTGGCGGGTGGCGCGGGACTTCCCCAACCTGCCGGCCTGGATCGTCAAGGCGGTGGGCGGCTCGACCGTGCACTGGGCCGGCGCCTCGCTGCGCTTCGAGGAGCACGAGTTCCGCATCCGCGACCATTACGGCGCGATCCCGGGCGCCAACCTGCTCGACTGGCCGATCACCCGGGCCGAACTCGACCCCTGGTACGAGAAGGCCGAGGACCGGATGGGCGTGACCCGCACCAACGGCATCCCGGGCCTGCCCGGCAACAACAACTACAAGGTGCTTGAGGCCGGCGCCCGCCGCCTCGGCTACCGGGAGGTCCATACCGGCCGGATGGCGATCAACAGCCAGGAGCGCCACGACCGCGGCGCCTGCCAGCAGATCGGCTTCTGCTTCCAGGGCTGCAAGTCGGGGGCGAAGTGGTCGACGCTGATCGCCGAGATCCCCCGCGGCGAGGCGACCGGCAACCTGGAGGTCCGCCCGGGCTGCATGGCGATCCGCATCGAGCACGATGCCTCCGGCAAGGTGACGGGCGTCGTCTACGCGGACGAGACCGGAACGCTGCAGCGCCAGAAGGCCCGCATCGTCGCGGTGGCCGGCAACTCGATCGAGAGCCCGCGCCTCCTCCTCAACAGCGCCTCGTCCCTGTTCCCGGACGGGCTCGCCAATTCCTCCGGGCAGGTCGGCCGCAACTACATGCGGCACATGACCGGCAGCGTCTACGGCGTGTTCGAGAAGTCGGTCCACATGTACCGCGGCACCACCATGGCGGGCATCATCCGCGACGAGGCGCGCCACGACCCGTCGCGCGGCTTCGCGGGCGGCTACGAGATGGAGACGCTCTCCCTCGGCCTGCCCTTCATGGCGGCCTTCCTCAACCCGGGCGCCTGGGGGCGCAGCTTCACCAGCGCCATGGAGCAGTATCCGCGCATGGCCGGGATGTGGCTCGTCGGCGAGGACATGCCCCAGGAGACGAACCGCATCACCCTCGACCCGGTGCAGAAGGACGCGCACGGGATGCCGGTCGCGCACGTCCACTTCGACGACCACCCGAACGACATCGCGATGCGCGACCACGCCTACCGGCAGGGCGCGGCGGTCTACGAGGCGGTGGGCGCGACCGTCACCTACCCGACCCCGCCCTATCCGAGCACCCACAACATGGGCACCAACCGCATGAGCGCGCGGCCGCGCGACGGCGTCGTGAACAAGTTCGGCCAGACCCACGACGTCGGGAACCTGTTCGTCTCGGACGGCAGCCAGTTCACCAGCGGCGCGGCCTGCAACCCGACGCTGACCATCGTGGCCCTGGCGCTGCGGCAGGCGGACCACATCGCGGGCGCGATGCAGCGGCGGGAGATCTGATCCGGGCCGCGCCGCGCGAGCGGGCCCGGGCTGGCGATCGCACCGCCCGGGCCGGATCGGCCGCGTCGCGGCCGGCGCCGATCCGCGCGAGGAGGAGCGTCGCCGAGGCCCCCGGGCGCGTCGGCCCGCCATCATCGGATTTCCCGATAAGAAACCGCCGGAAATTGCGCTTTTGACCCGACAATCCCGATGGTAGCCCTCTCCCCAGCGATGCCCGTGTCGGGCCGAGCCGAGGAGATTGCGATGTCGGACCTGTTTGCCTCCACCAGGAGAGAAGAAATTGCCCCCTTCCTGGGCAAGCATTTCATCTATACCTATGAGAACGGCTGGCAGTACGAGATGTATATCAAGAACGAGCGGACGATCGATTACCGCATCCACAGCGGCATCGTCGGCGGCCGCTGGGTTCGCGATCAGGTCGCCCATATCGTCCGACTCTCCGACGAGGTGGTGAAGATCTCCTGGGATGAGCCGACCGGGACGACGGTGAGCGTCGCCGTGAACTTCGAGGAGCGCCGCATCCACGGCGTGATCTTCTTCCCGCAATGGATCGCCCAGGATCCGAAGCGGACCGTCTGCTTTCAAAACGAGCATCTCGACAGGATGCGCCAGTACCGCGATGCCGGCCCGACCTACCCGAAGCTGGTGGTCGACGAGTTCGCCTCGGTCACGTTCCTGGAGGATTGCGGCATCGACAACCAGGAGGTGATCGCCTGCGCGCCGGCCGACCTGCCGGACGGGTACGCCGCGCGGCAGAACTGACGATCGGCGATCAGTCGCGCATCAGCAGGCCGGCGAGGTCACGGGTCGCCGGGCCGGCCTGCTCCTCGTCGGCGTGGATCAGGCCGAGCGGGATCAGCCGCGTGCTGCCGGCCGCGAGCCGCAGGGGCAGGAGACGCCCCGCGGCGATGTCCTCGGCCACCAGATGGCGCGGCAGCCAGCCGTAGCAGAGCCCGCGGCACACCACCGCCACGGCCGCCTCCACCGTGTCGACGTGCCAGATCTGCCGCTCGGCGGGGGCGGGCCCCTCCGTGGCGCGGCCCCGGCCCTGCCCCGGCCAGCCCTGCCCCTGGATGAACACGAGCCAGTGGCGGGACAGGGTGGCCTGGGTCAGCGGGCCGCCCCCCCGCGCGTGCAGCGGGTGGTCGCGATGGGCGACGGCCAAGAGCTCGACGGTGAGGAAGCGCCGGCAGGCCCGCGCGCGCGGATCCCAGACCGTGACGGCGAGGTCGAAGGGCGCGTCGAGCGGGTCGGGGGCGGTCTGCCGCACGAGTTCCCGCAGGTCGACGCGGACATGCGGGTGCGCGTCGCGGAACGCCGCGAGGGCGTCGCACAGACGCTGCCGCGGGAAGAGGCTGTCGATCAGCAGCCGGATTTCGGCCTGGTGCCCGGCGGCGAGGAAGCGGCTGCGCTCCTCCAGCCGGACCAGGTCGTCGATCAGCGGCGCGGCCTCGGCCAGCAGGGCGCGGCCGGCCTCCGTCAGGATCGCGCGGCGCCCCTCGCTCTCCAGGAGCGCGAGGCCGAGGCGCTCCTGCAGCTGGGCGACGGCGTAGCTCACCGAGGATTGACTGCGATGCAGGTGCTCCGCCGCCCGCGCGAAGCTGCCCGCCTCGACCACGGCGCGCAGCACGGCCCATTGCTCGACGCTGGTTCTCGGGACGGACCTCATGCGGGAAGGACCGCCATGGGGCCGCGCCGCCGCTCCCGCGCCGGAGAGGCGAGCCCGTCCGGCCGCCCGGCGCAGAGGGGGCCGGATGGCGCGCAGGCCCGCGCGGCGACCCGGACGGGGGCGGCCGCCCCCGTCACTCCGCCGCCATCAGCACCGGCGCCCCGAACCGCCCGGTCCCGCCCCGGGCGAGGGCGATCAGGCAGCAGCAGCGCAGCAGGGAGGCGAAGTTCCGCACCTCGCCGTGGCGCTCCATCACCTCGTCGTGCAGCTTGGTGGCGAACTTGGCCACGCTGAGATTCTCCTGCCGGGCGATGTCCTCCAGGATGGTCCAGAAGGCGGTTTCCAGCCGCAGCGAGGTGCAGTGGCCGCCGATGCGCAGCGAGCGGGTCTCGCAGGCGTAGTTCTCCGGCGGCTGCTCCGCGAAGATGCGGCACATGGGCGTCCTCCCGAGTTCGGAGGAAGCCTAGCCAACCCCGTGGCCGCCGGGCAAGCCGCCGCGGCTGCGGCCCTGCCGCAGCGTCGCGGCCCTGCCGCAGCGTCGCGGCCGGCTCCGGCGTCCGGGGAGGCCCGCCGCCGCGGCTGTTCCCCTGGCTGCCGACATGTTCTAGACGGGCGGCTTCCGTCGAAGCTGCCGAGACCCGTCATGTCCGCCGCCCTCCGCCCCGTCCCGCGCCCCGGTGTCCTCGCGATCGAGGCCTACGTGCCGGGCAAGAGCGCGGCGCCGGCCGGGGTGAAGCTCCACAAGCTGTCCTCGAACGAGACGCCGCTCGGGCCGAGCCCCGCCGCGGTCGCGGCGATGCGGGAGACCGCGTCCCACCTCGAACTCTACCCCGACGGCAGCGCGGCGGCCCTGCGCCGCGCCATCGCGGGCAAGTACGGGCTCGACCCGGCGCGCATCGTCTGCGGGGCGGGCTCGGACGAATTGCTGTCGCTCCTCACCTACGCCTTCATGGGGCCGGGCGACGAGGGGATCTACTCGGAATACGGGTTCCTGGTCTACCGCATCGCCATCCTGGCGGCGGGCGGCACGCCGGTCGTCGCCCCCGAGCGCGACCACACCGCGGACGTCGACGCGATCCTCGCCGCGGTCACGCCGCGCACCCGCATCGTCTACCTCGCCAACCCGAACAACCCGACCGGCACCTACCTGCCCTTCGACGAGGTGCGCCGGCTCCACGCCGGGCTGCCCGGCGACGTGCTGCTGGTGCTCGACGCGGCCTATGCCGAGTACGTGCGCCGCAACGACTACGCGGCCGGGCTCGAACTCGTGGCCGAATCCGAGAACGTAGTCATGACCCGCACCTTCTCGAAGGCCTACGGGCTCGCGGCCCTGCGGATCGGCTGGATGGTGGCCCCGCCGGCCGTGGCGGACGCGGTCAACCGCATCCGCGGCCCCTTCAACCTCGGCAGCCCCGCCATCGCGGCGGGCGCCGCCGCGGTGGCGGACGACGCCCACATCGCGGCGGCCGTGGCCCACAACGAGGAATGGCTGCCGAAGGTGACCCGCGCGCTCACCGAGATCGGCCTGTCCGTGACGCCGAGCGTCGGCAACTTCGTGCTGATCCACTTCCCCGACGCGCCGGGACGCGGCGCCGCCGAGGCCGACGCCTTCCTCACCGCCCGCGGCCTGATCCTGCGCCGCGTCGCCGCCTACGGCCTGCCTCACGCGCTTCGCATGACGATCGGCTCGGCCGAGGCGAACGAGGCGGTGATCGCGGCCCTGCGCGCCTTCGTGAAGGACCACCCCGATGCGTGAGGCCCCCCAGCGGATCGGCCGGCTCGCCCTGGTCGGGCTCGGGCTGATCGGCTCCTCGATCGCCCGCGCGGCGCGCCAGTACGGCCTCGCGGAGACCATCGTGGCCATCGACCGCGACCTGGCGGTGCTGGAGCGCGTCCGCGCGCTCGGCCTCGCGGATCACGCCACGGACGACCCCGCGGAGGGCGCGGCCGGGGCCGATCTCGTCATCCTGTGCGTGCCGGTCGGCGCGGTCGGGCCCGTCGCGGCGGCGCTGGCGGGCGCCCTGCGGCCGGGCGCGATCCTGTCGGACGTCGGCTCGGTGAAGGGCGCGGTGGTGGCCGCCGCGACGCCGCACCTGCCCGAGGGCGTCGCCTTCGTGCCGGCCCACCCGGTGGCGGGCACCGAGCAATCCGGGCCCGATGCGGGCTTCGCCACCCTCTTCCAGGGCCGCTGGTGCATCCTCACCCCGCCCGAGGGCACGGATCCGGCGGCGGTGGCGCGGGTGCGGGCATTCTGGGAAGGGATGGGCTCGGTGGTCGAGACGATGAGCGCGGCCCATCACGACCTCGTGCTCGCCATCACCAGCCACGTCCCGCACCTCATCGCCTACAACATCGTCGGCACGGCGGCGGATCTCGAGACCGTGACCCAGTCCGAGGTGATCAAGTTCTCGGCCGGCGGGTTTCGCGACTTCACCCGCATCGCCGCCTCCGACCCGACCATGTGGCGCGACGTCTTCCTGACCAACAAGGAGGCGGTGCTGGAGATGCTCGGCCGCTTCAACGAGGACCTCGCGGCGCTGGCGCGGGCCATCCGCTGGGACGACGGCGACGCGCTGCACGCCCTGTTCACCCGCACCCGCGCCATCCGCCGCGGCATCGTGGCGATGGGCCAGGAGACGGCGGAGCCGGATTTCGGGCGCCGGAAGGGCTGAGGGCCGGCCTCGCGGAGGGGCGCTCGTCCGCCCCCGCCCGCCGATGCATCGCCGCCACGCCCCGGCCCGAGGGAACCCTTTCCGTCCTCAAGCTTTGCCATAAGCGTTGCCATTCCGGGCCGGCTCCCCCAGAGTCCGGCCGGGGCGGCGCACGAGCCTGACGGCGGAGTTCCCGGTGTTCCATCGATCGCATCCGGTGCGCGGGCTCCTCGCCGCGCTGGTCGCCGCGCCGATCGCGGCCTGCTCCTCGATCCCGCGGGCGCCCTACACGGCCGCGGAGGCCGCGGTCGCCACGGTGCCGGGCCAGGCGCCGACGATCCGCTACTGGGCCGACGCCCCGGCCTCCGCCTTCGCGGAGGTGAGCCGGGCGGCCGTCGCCCAGAAGGAGCCCTTCACCTACCTCGCCCTCTCGGGCGGCGGCGGGGACGGCGCCTACGGGGCGGGCGTGCTCAACGGCTGGAGCGAGACCGGCCGGCGGCCGGTCTTCACCCTCGTCTCGGGGGTCTCGACCGGCGCCCTCATCGCACCCTTCGCCTTCCTGGGACCGGCCTACGACCCGACCCTGCGGGAGATCTACACCAGCGGCATCGCCTCGACCCTGGTCCAGTCCCCGAACCCGCTCAACATCCTGCTCGGCGACGGGCTCTTCGCGGACCAGCGCCTGCGCGACCTCGTCGGGCGCTACGTCACGCCCGAGATCCTCGCCCAGGTGGCCGAGGAGCACCGCAAGGGCCGCCGGCTCCTCGTCGTGACGACGAATCTCGACGCGCAGCGCGCCGTGATCTGGGACATGGGCGCGATCGCCGCGAGCGGCCAGCCGAACGCCGTCGCCCTGTTCCGCGACGTGCTCGCGGCCTCCGCCAGCGTGCCGGCGGTCTTCCCGCCGATGCTGATCGACGCCCAGGCGGGCAGCCACGGCTTCCAGGAGATGCACGTCGACGGCGCCGTGGCGACGCCGGTCTTCACCCTGCCGGAATCCTTCCTGTCGCAGGATTCCCGCATCGTCCGCGGCCGCGGCAAGCCCAACATCTACGTGGTGATCAACGGCCGCATCGAGCCGAGCTTCGACCTCGTCCAGAACCGGACCCTCTCCATCGCGTCCCGCACCCTCTCGACGGTGGGCCGCGCCCGCTCGCGGGCGACGCTCGCCAGCACCGCGGCCTTCGCCCGCCGCAACGGGATCGGCTTCAACCTGACCTACATCGACCGGGGCATCCCGGAGGTCGCGGCCGACCAGGGCTTCGACACCGCCTACATGCGCAGCCTGTTCGAGGACGGCTACGCGAAGGCCCGCTCCGGGTCGCTGTGGGAGACGACTCTGCCGCGGGACGCGCAGGTGGAGAGGCAGGCGGAGCTGCGGTAGCGATCAGGCGCGGACCCGCGGCGATCCCGCCGCGGATCCTTGCCGAGCCGAGCCCCGCGCGCATTGGACGAGACGACGCGCCGCCGCGGGCGGCCGAGAGGACGAGATGCGCCGTCCCTCTCGGAGACGACCCAGGTCGGGATCGACGCCCTGGCCTGCGGAACGGGGGACGTTCAGGTCGGTTTCCGCTCGCGGCTGGATCTCGTGGCGGCATCGAACCTCTCGGCGGCCGTCGAGAGCCCGATGCGGGGCATGGCGATCTCCAACCTGGTCGGCTTCGCCGTGCCGAGACTGGCCGTCGCGCGGCTCGGCCCCGAGATCCGCGCCTGACGCGCCGGCCGCGGTCCGGCGCTTGCAGTTCGCCCCCGCATGCGCAATGCCGTTTTTCAAGATGCGAAGATCCCGGGAGGAGAGCCGATGAGCGCCAGCGCCAAGCCCAACCCGACGCCGATCGTGGGGCCCCGCGGCGTCGCCGACCCGGATCCGGGCGAGACCGCCGATTGGCTCGCCTCCCTCGAATCGGTGGTGCGCCATGCCGGGCCCGAGCGGGCCCGCTTCCTCCTCGACCGGCTGGAGGAGAAGGCCAAGGCGATCGGCCTCGTCGACGAGGCGCCGCCCTACTCGCCCTACCGGAACACGATCCCGCTCGAGAAGCAGCCGCCCTATCCGGGCGACCTCGCCCTCGAGGAGCGCCTGACCTCGATCATGCGCTGGAACGCCCTCGCCATGGTGGTGCGGGCCAACATGGCCTACGGCGAACTCGGCGGCCACGTGGCGAGCTACGCCTCCGCGGCCGAGCTCTTCGAGCTCGGCTTCAACCACTTCTTCAAGGCGGGCGACGCGACCGGGGCGGGCGCCGACCTCGTCTTCTTCCAGCCCCACTCGGCCCCGGGCGTCTACGCCCGCGCCTTCCTGGAGGGGCGGCTCTCGGAGGAGAACCTGCGGCACTACCGGCAGGAGATCGCCGGGTCGGGCCTCTGCTCCTACCCGCATCCCTGGCTGATGCCGGATTTCTGGCAGGTGCCGACCGGCTCGATGGGGATCGGGCCGATCAACGCCGTCTATCAGGCGCGGTTCATGCGCTACCTGCGCGACCGCGGCTTGGCCGACACCGAGGGCCGCCACGTCTGGGGCGTGTTCGGCGACGGCGAGATGGACGAGCCGGAATCGATCGCCGGCCTCGCCCTGGCGGCCCGCGAGAAGCTCGACAACCTCACCTTCGTGATCAACTGCAACCTGCAGCGCCTGGACGGGCCGGTGCGCGGCAACGGCCAGATCATCCAGGAGCTGGAGAGCACCTTCCGGGGCGCCGGCTGGCACGTCATCAAGGTGCTGTGGGGCTCGGAGTGGGACGCGATCTTCGCCCGCGACACCAACCACGCCCTGCTGCGCCGCTTCGCCGCCACCGTCGACGGCAAGTACCAGACCCTCGGGGCCAAGGACGGGGCCTACAACCTCGCGCACTTCTTCGGCGAGGACGAGGAGGTGAAGGCGCTGGTCTCGCACATGTCGGACGCGGACGTGGACCGGCTCAAGCGCGGCGGCCACGATTTCCGCAAGCTCTACGCCGCCTTCGCGGCGGCCAAGGCCACGAAGGGCCGCCCGACCGTGATCCTGGCCAAGACCAAGAAGGGCTACGGCATGGGCGGGGCGGGCGAGTCGCGCATGACCGCCCACCAGGCCAAGAAGCTCGACACCGACGCGCTCAAGGCCTTCCGCGACCGCTTCGCGCTGCCGCTCTCGGACGCGGAGGTCGAGCGCCTCGACTTCTACCGGCCGCCGGAGGAGAGCGCGGAGCTGCGCTACCTGCGCGCGCGCCGGCAGGCCCTGGGCGGCGTCCTGCCGAAGCGCCGCCGCACCGCCGACCCGGTCGCGGTGCCTGGCCTTGCCGCGACCAGCGCCTTCGCGCTGGAGGCGGACGGCAAGGAGATGTCGACCACGATGGCGGCGGTGCGCATCCTCGGCGGCCTGCTGCGCCACAAGGAGCTCGGGCCGCGGGTGGTGCCGATCGTCGCCGACGAGGCCCGCACCTTCGGCATGGCCAACCTGTTCCGGCAGGTCGGCATCTACTCGCCGCAGGGCCAGCTCTACGAGCCCGAGGATGCGGGCTCGATGCTGTACTACAAGGAGTCCCGCGACGGGCAGCTCCTGGAGGAGGGCATCACCGAGGCGGGGGCGATCTCGTCCTGGGTGGCGGCGGCGACGTCCTACAGCGTGCACGGGCTGGCGATGCTGCCCTTCTACATCTACTACTCGATGTTCGGCTTCCAGCGGGTCGGCGACCTGATCTGGGCGGCGGCGGACCAGCGGGCGCGGGGCTTCCTGATCGGGGCGACGGCCGGCCGCACCACGCTCGGCGGCGAGGGGCTGCAGCACCAGGACGGGTCGAGCCTGCTGGTGGCCTCGACCATCCCGAATTGCCGCGCCTACGACCCCGCCTTCGCGTACGAGATGGCGGTGATCCTCGACCACGGCACCCGGCGGATGATGGCCGAGGGGCAGGACGAGTTCTACTACGTCACCGCCATGAACGAGAACTACGCCCAGCCCTCGATGCCGGCGGGGGTCGAGGCGGGCATCCTGCGCGGCCTCTACCGCTGCGCCGCCTTCGGGCAGGAGGGCGAGGTGCGGCTCCTCGGCGCGGGTGCGATCCTGCCCGAGGTGATCGCGGCGGCCCGGATGCTCGCCGAGGAATGGGGGATCGGGGCGACGGTGTTCAGTGCCACGAGCTTCAGCGAACTTGCCCGGGACGCGCAGGCGGCCGCGCGGGCGGCGCGGCTGAAGCCGGAGGCGCCGGCCCCGCGCAGCCACGTGGCCGAACTCCTGCCGGGCCGCGCCCCGGTGATCGCGGCGACCGACTACGTGCGGGCCTATCCGCAGCTGATCGCGCCCTACGTCGAGGGCCGCTTCGTGGCGCTCGGCACGGACGGGTTCGGCCGCAGCGACACCCGCAACCGGCTGCGCCGCTTCTTCGAGGTCGACCGGCAGCACGTGGTCGTGGCGGCGCTGACGGCGCTGGCCGACGAGGGCGCGCTGCCGCGCGCGAAGGTGGCCGAGGCGGTGGCCCGCTACGGGCTCGATCCCGAGGCCCCGCCGCCCTGGACGGTGTGATCCGCTCACGACCAGCTTTCCGCAACCCGCTCGCCGGCATCGCCGCGGGGTCCCTCCCCGGAGGGGACCCCAGGGCCCCTCCCCGGAGGGGGACCCCAGGGCTCCTCCCCGGAGTGGGACCCCAGGGCTCCTCCCCGGAGGGGGACCCCGCGGCCGCGTCGTCGGCCTCCCGCGCCTCTCACCCGAACCCCGCCGCATGAGCACCCGCCTGCCCGTCACCGTCCCCGACATCGGCGACTTCGCCGACGTGCCCATCGTCGAGATCCTGGTGAAGCCCGGCGACCGCATCGCCGTGGACGACCGGCTGATCAGCCTCGAATCCGACAAGGCCACGATGGAGGTGCCCTCGCCGGTGGCGGGCGTGGTGGCCGAACTCCTCGTCGCGATCGGCAGCAAGGTCTCGGCCGGCACGCCGATCCTGACCCTGGACACCTCCGGCGAGGCCCCCGCCCCCGCGCCGCGCGAATCGCCCGCGGCGGCCCCCGCCGCGCCGCGCCCCGCTTCCCCGAGCCGCCCAGCCCGCCCGAGCCGCCCAAGCCGCCCGCCGCCGACCCGCTGCCCGCCGACGGCGCGGCCTCGATTCACGCCACCCCGGCGGTGCGCGCCTACGCGCGGGAACTCGGCGTGCCCCTCGACGCGGTGCCGGCGACCGGCCCCGCCGGCCGGGTCCTGCGCGAGGACGTCCAGGCCTACGTGCGCGGGAGCCTCGCCCGCCCGCCGGCCCCGCCCGCGCCGGTCCCGGTTACCGGCATCGGGGCCGGCCTGCCGGCCTGGCCGCAGGTGGCCTACGAGAAGTTCGGGCCGGTGCGGCGGGAGCCGCTCTCGCGGCTCCAGCAGCTCTCGGGGCCGAACCTCGCGCGCAACTGGCTCACCATCCCGCACGTCACCAATTTCGACCACGCGGACGTGACCGAGAGCGAGGCCTTCCGGCGCGAGCTCAACGGCGAGCCCCGCCAGCCTGCCGTCAAGGTCACCATGACGGCCTTCCTGCTGAAGGCGGCGGCGGCGGCCCTGCGGGCTCATCCCCGCTTCAACGCCGCCCTGGACGGCGGCGACCTGATCCTCAGGGACTACGTCCATGTCGGCTTCGCGGCCGACACCCCGCGCGGCCTCGTCGTGCCGGTGGTGCGCGACTGCGACCGCAAGGGCATCGTCGCCATCGCGGCCGAGATGGCGGAGCTCGCCGCGCAGGCCCGCGCCGGCACCCTGAAGGCCGAGGCAATGCAGGGGGGCTGCTTCTCGGTCTCCTCCCTCGGCGGCGTCGGCGGGGACGGGTTCACGCCGATCATCAACGCGCCCGAGGTCGCGATCCTGGGGGCGGCGCCGGCCCGGATCGAGCCGGTCTGGGACGGCGCGCTCTTCCAGCCCCGGCTGATCCTGCCCCTGACGCTGTCCTGGGACCACCGGGTGGTGGACGGCGTCGCGGCGGCCCGCTTCCTGCGCCACGTGGCCGAGACCCTCGCCGACATCCGCCGGGCGATCCTGTAGGATCGCCGGGTGAATTACCGCCACGTCTTCCACGCCGGCAACCACGCCGACGTTCTCAAGCATTGCGTGCTCGCCCGGGTGCTGGCCTACCTGCTGCGCAAGGACACGCCGTTCCGGGCCGTCGACACCCATGCGGGGATCGGCTGGTACGACCTCGCCGCCGACGAGGCCGCGCGCACGGGCGAGTGGCAGGACGGCTGGGGCCGCCTCGCCGCGCCGTTCCCGGACGCCGTCGAGGCCCTGCTGGCCCCCTACCGGGAGGCGGTGGCGGCGGTGCGGGCGCGGCACGGGGCCGACGCCTATCCGGGCTCGCCGGCCCTGATCCGCCACTTCCTGCGCCCGGGCGACCGGGGCGTGTTCGTGGAACTCCACCCGGCGGACGGCGCCCTGCTGCGGGAGCGCTTCGCCCGCGACGGGCGCAGCAAGGTGATGGCGCTCGACGGCTGGACCGCCCTGCCCGCGCTCATTCCCCCGAAGGAGCGGCGGGGGCTCGTGCTGATCGATCCGCCTTACGAGGTGCCGGGCGAGATCGACCGGCTCGGGCGCGACCTCGCCAAGGCGGTCGCGAAATGGCCGACCGGGCTCTACCTCGCGTGGTACCCGATCAAGGATATCGGCGCGGTCGACCGGATGGCGGCCGCCCTGGCCGCGGCGCTCGACCGCCCGGCCCTGCGCATCGACCTCCTGATCGACCGCCCCGATGACCCGACGCGGCTCTCGGGCAGCGGCCTGATCGCCGTGAACCCGCCCTTCACGCTCGCCGCCGAGATGGAGACCGTGCTGCCGGCCCTGGCCGAGCGCCTCGCCCGGGCCGGCTACGGCGCCTTCCGCTGCGCGCCGCTCGGTCGGGCGGGCTGATACCGCCGGTCATTCGACATGACCGGTGGCGCTGCTCTCGAATTTTCGCCAAGCCTCTGGCTCACCAAGCCTCTGGTTCGCCAAGCCTTTGTCCTGAGAGCGAAAATTCGGGACGGAGCAAAGGCTCGATGCGTCGGCATCCTGAGCCGTCGGCATGATTCGGCGGATCCGCGCGTTCCGGTTACCGAGCGTTAGGGGCGGCGTGCTTGGCTCAGCGGCGAGGGGAGCCCGCCCATGATCGACGCCGTCGCCACCGCCACGTCCGGCCTTCTCGCCGCGACCCGACGCGCCGACGCGGCCGCCGCGCAGGTCGCCACCGCCCCGGCCGGCGAGTCCGGCGGCGTGCTTCCGGCCGCCGTGACGCTCGCGACCGCCGGGACCGAGATCTCGGTCGGGGTCGCAATCCTGCGCCAGGCCAACGAGATGCAGAAGCAGGTGCTCGACCTCCTGGTGTGACACGGGATCCGCTTGATCGACGCGGATCCCGGATCACGCGCCCGCGCGGCGCCTGAGCGACGCCGACATCCGCATGGCCGAAATCGGAGATGGCGACGCCATCAACCGGATGTCGGATGATGACGCGGCGTCCGGCCGGGCGCCGCCCCGGACGTCCGGGGCGGCGCGGGCCTCAATGGGCGGCCTCGGGCAGCACGACCCCGTTGGCGGCGTGGTGGCGCCTGAGCATCGGGCGCAGCACCGCGAGCGCCAGCGTCGCGGCGATCAGGTCCAGGATCGCCACCGTGTACAGCACCGTCGCCCAGGTCCCGGTCGCCTGCATCAGCAGGTTGCCCACCGGCACCAGCAGCGCGGCCAGACCCTTGGCGCAGTACAGCACCCCGTAGATCTTCCCGATGTGCTTCGACCCGAACGTGTCCGCCGCCGTCGCGCTGAACAGGCTGTAGACCTCCCCCCAGGCCAGGAACACGATCCCGCTCAGGATCACGAACGCCCACGGGTTCGAGCCGAAATACCCCAGCGCCACGATGCCGAGCCCCTCCAGCGAGAACGCGATGAACATCGTCTTCTCGCGCCCGATCCGGTCCGAGATCCAGCCGAAGAACGGCCGCGAGATCCCGTTCATGATCCGGTCCAGCATCAGCGCGAAGGGCAGCGCCGCCATGGTCACGAAGTACAGGTTGACCTGGAAGTTCTTGACGCCGAGATCTTGCGCGATCACCCCGAGCTGGGCCACCGCCATCAGCCCGCCGGTCACCGTGCAGGTGAACATCAGCAGCATCACCCAGAACACCGGGGTGCGCAGGGCCTCCGGCAGGGTGTAGTCGCGCCGGCTCTGCAGCACGCTCGCCGAGTAGGTGACCTCGCTCCGGCCCGGGGCGCGCAGGCCGACCGAGGCCAGGATGATCAGGGCGCCCTGGATCAGGCCGAAGACGAAGAAGGCCTGCTGGAAGCCGCCCTCGGCGATCATGCTGGCGATGGGCAGGATGGTGAGGGCCGAGCCGGCGCCGTAGCCGCCCGCGGTGAGGCCGACGGCCAGGCCGCGCCGGTCGGGGAACCACTTGAGGGCGTTGGCGATGCAGGTGGCGTAGACGCAGCCGACGCCGATGCCGCCGACCACGGCGCCGAGGTAGTAGCCGCTGAGGGACGTGGCGTAGGAGTTGATGATCCAGGCCAGGCCGGTGAAGAGGCCGCCGGCCATGACGACGCGGCTGGGCCCGTAGCGGTCGATGAAGTGGCCCTCGACCGGGGTGAGCCAGGTCTGGGTGACCACGAAGAGGGTGAAGGCGACCTGGATGGCGGCGCGGTCCCAGCCGAAGGTCTTCTGGATCTCGGGGACGAACAGGGTCCAGGCGTACTGGATGTTGGCGGCGGCGACCATGCAGATCACCCCGAGGGTCAGCTGGAGCCAGCGGCCCGCGATCGCGGGGGCCTGGGCCCGGGTGGCGGCAACGGACGTCATCTGCGGCGTCTCTCCCTGGGATCCGGTGGTTGGGGGAACGGGTCGCGCGGGGTGCCCGCGCGCCGCGGCGGCGCGCATCGCACCCGCCCGTCATTCAGTATTTTTCGCTTGATCACGAATGCAAAAAGATTTTTTTTGATGTACTTTGAAATTTCGATGAAGCGGGACCGGCCGGGATTGCGCGCGTCATCGGCTTCGGGGAGAGTGCGCACCCTTTGCCCGGTGCCCCCCTCCCTCGTCAGGTCCGCGCGATGTGCGAATTGCTCGGCATGAGCGCGAACGTGCCCACCGACATCCGCTTCAGCTTCGCGGGCCTCGCCCGGCGCGGGGGCGAGACCGGGCCGCACGGGGACGGCTGGGGCATCGCCTTCTACGAGGGGCGCGGCTGCCGCAGCTTCCACGACCCGCAGGCGAGCGCCCGCTCGGAGATCGCCCGGCTGATCCGCCAATACCCGATCAAGAGCCGCATCGTGGTGGCGCATGTGCGCCGGGCCAATCGCGGCCGGGTCTCCCTGGAGAACACCCACCCGTTCAGCCGGGAATTGTGGGGCCGCACCTTCACGTTCGCGCATAACGGGCAACTGAAGGGCGTGAAGCGGCTGCCGCTCGGGCGGTTCAAGCCGGTCGGCACCACGGACAGCGAGCACGCCTTCTGCTGGATGCTGGGGCGGCTCGAAGCGCGCTGGAAGACGCTGCCGAGGCCGACCCTGCTCGACGGCGCCGTGCGCGCCCTCTCGGCGGAGCTGCACGGGCTCGGCGTGTTCAACATGCTGCTCACCGACAGCCGCACGCTCTACGCGCATTGCGGCAAGCGTCTCTGCTACCTCACCCGCCGGGCGCCGTTCGGCACCGCCACGCTGATCGACGAGGATTGGTGCGTGAACTTCTCCGAGGAGACCACGCCCGACGACATCGTGACGGTGGTGGCGACCCAGCCGCTCACCCGCGACGAGCGCTGGATCGACCTCGCGCCCGGCACCGTGCTGGCCTTCCGCCTCGGCGTGCCGGACGGGGACGAGACGGGAGCGGGCGTCGGAGGCTGAGCCGGATCGGCGGGGGCGGGCGGGCGGCGGGCTTTTCGGCGCGGCCCCTCACCCGCGCCGCGTTCCCTGTCCGCCGAAGTTCGGCGATGCGGTCGCGGAGGGGTCCTGGGCTTCGGGAGGGGCCGCGAAGCCGAAGCCGGCCGCGACTTCGTCGAGTTCGTCGAAGGACAAGTCCTCCTTGGCCGCCTCCTCGATGACGTCGAGGCTGTTGATCTGCTCGGCCGAGAGCGGCTCCGTGGCGCGCCGCTTGAAGAATCTGATGCCCATGATGGGCTCTCCCTCGCCCTGCCGGTCGTCAAGCGGGTGCAGCCTGCCCGGGGGCGCGGCGCGCGACCGTGCGGTGGCGCACAGCCCAGCCCGGCCCGGGTCGCGCGCCGTGCCCGATCACGCTCCCGCCACGCCGATCTCCGCCCGGAAGGCAGCGAGGAAGCGCGCGATCTCCGCGTGCCGGGCCGCCGCCATGCTCCGTCCGGTCGCGGTCTGGAAGCCGGTAGCCAGGCGCAGGAGCTTCGTCTCGAAGTGATCGAGCGCGAAGCGCCGGTCGTCGCGCGGCCGGCGACGCGCGTCCGGATCGGCGCTGTCGTACAGGGCGGAGCCGATCCGGCCCGCGACGTAGAAGCAGCGCGCGACGCCGACCGCCCCGAGCGCGTCGAGGCGGTCGGCGTCCTGCAGGATCATCGCCTCGATCGTGGCCGGCGGGATCCCGGCCGAGAAGCTGTGGGCCTCGACCGCGTGGGCGACCGCCCCGATCCGCGGCGCGGGCCAGCCCCGCGTCGCGAGCAGGGCCGAGGCCCGCGCGGCCGCGCGGCGCGAGGCGTCGGCGCGGTCCGGCGCGTCCTTCTCGACGGCGACGCAATCGTGCAGGAGGCAGGCCGCCGCCAGGATCTCGGGATCGCCGCCCTCCCGCTCCCGGATCCGCCGCAGGTTGCGCCAGACCCGGACCAGGTGCGCGAGGTCGTGCGACCCGTCGCGGCACTCGGGCAGGTGCGGCGCGAGCGCGGCCGCGAGATCCGCGAAGGGCGACAAAGCGGCCGCGAAGGCGGCGTGGTCGGCGCGGGTCATGCGGTCCGTCGGGCGATGGCGCCGGGAGGATGCCCGGCGCTCCCGCAGGGAGGCGCGGCGGGAGGGCGCCGTCCAGGCGTCGTCTCCCCGCGCGCCCGGGCTTTCCACAGCCGCCGCGCGACCCATCTGTCGAAGGGTGCGGGCGTGCCCCGCCCGCCGTGCCGAACCCGATGCGGAGGCCCATGACGCAGGACAGCGCGCACGACCGCCAGAGCGAGTCGCGGCCCGGCCTCTCGGCCAGCATCCGCAGCCATCTCGGAAACCAGCTGCGGGTCGCCTACGAGACGCTCGGGGCGGAGGATCCGAGCGGGCGCTTCGCGGAGCTGGTCGCCCGGCTGGAGGCGGCCCTCGCCGCCGAGGGCCAGGTGGTCCGGCCCGAGTTCCGCGACGGGCTGCTGCAGGCGGTGCCCTCCCTGCGCGCCTTCGCCCTGTCGCTCACCAGCAACGCCGCGCGGGCCGACGACCTCGTGCAGGACACGCTGCTGAAGGGCTGGCAGCACCGGGCGCGGTTCCAGCCCGGCACCAACCTCAATGCCTGGCTGTTCACCATCCTGCGCAACATCTTCTACTCGGATCACCGCAAGCGGGTGCGCGAGGTCGAGGACCAGGACGGCTCCTACGCGGCCCGCCTCGCCACGGCGCCCCACCAGGGCGACCGGCTCGACGTGGAGGACCTGCAGAGCGCGCTGGCCAAGCTGCCGCCGGACCAGCGCGAGGCGCTGGTGCTGGTGGGGGCGGAGGGCGTCTCCTACGAGGAGGCAGCGGCGATCATGAACTGCAAGGTCGGCACCGTGAAGAGCCGGGTCAGCCGCGCGCGCAGCCGGCTCGCCGAACTTCTCGGCTACGACGAAGAGGATCTGGGCACCGACCGCCTGATCCAGTCGGCCATGCCCAAGGAGTAGCGCCCGGCCCCGCGCAGGCGCGCAAAACGCCCGCCCTTCCCGCAGCGGTGCCGCGATTTTCCACTGAACCGTTCCGCGCGTCGCCGCGTTACCCCGGCCGAATCCCGCCCCGCTCGACCGGGGTGGACTGGACCGAAACGGAGAATTTCCCATGAAGACCAAGACGCTTCTGGCGGCGGCCGCCCTGGCCTTCACCCTGCCGATGGCCGCCCAGGCCCAGGGCCTCGTGCGCGGGGCCGAGCGCGGCGCCGAGGAAGGCGCGGACGCGGCCGGTCCGATCGGCGGCATCGTCGGCGGCGCGGTCGGGGCGGCCACCGGCGCGGTCGGCGGCCTGCTCGGCATCGACGAGCGTCCGCGGTTCCGCGAATACGTCACCAACCGCCGCGTGCGCTCCTACGATTACGACGGCGACGTGCGCGTCGGCGCCGTGCTGCCCTCCTCGGGCGTGACCTATTACGAGGTCCCCTCCGAGTACGGCGTGCGCGGCCGGCGCTACACGGTGGTCAACGACCGCGTCGTCCTGGTCGATCCGGGTTCGCGCCGCGTCGTCCAGATCCTCGACTGACGGCCCGACCGCCGACCGAGCGCGCCGCCCCCGGGCGGCGCCGAAGCCCCGGCCCTCCCCGGCGGGCCGGGGCTTCCCGTTTCGCGCCCCCGCCGGTGCGGGTGTCCCGGACCGGCTCCACGGAGGAACCAGGATGACCTCGAGCGAAGAGGGCGATCCCGGCAGGGCCCGGGAGAGCGACGCGCAGGACGACCGGCCCGTCCTGCCTCCCCGGGTGCGCGATCACCTCGCCCGGCAATTGCGCGCCTCCTATCACCGCGACGGGGACAAGCCGGACTACCTCGGCGACCCCGTGCTGCCCCCGCATCTCGACCCGCAGCTGCGCCGCCTGGAGCGCCGCCTGAAGGCGCAGGAGGCCGGTGCCGAGGCGGTCGCGGCCGCCCTGCGCCAATTGCCCGGCCAAATGCCCGGCCAAGTGCCGAGCCAAGCGCCCCGCCAAGTGCCGAGCCAAGCGCCCCGCCAAATGCCCCGCCAGGCAACGGGCCGAGCGACCGGCCGAGGGGCCGGTGGCGCGGCCGAGCCGGACGCGTCCTGACCCCGGCTGCCCCCCCGCGACCCTGCCGGCCGTCAATCCTGCCCCTGTCATTCCCGGCGGGAGAGGACGACGATCCGGGTGTTCGTCCGGATGATGCGTTGGCCTGACCTGGAAGTCCCTGTAAAGTCGCGTTCAGGGAGGCGGCCATGGCGGATTGGAATGCGGCGCAATACCTGAAATTCGCCGATGAGCGGACGCGCCCGGCGGCCGACCTGCTCGCCCGCGTGCCGCTCGAATCTCCCGCCCGCGTGATCGATCTCGGCTGCGGCCCGGGCAACAGCACGGCGCTGCTCTGCGCGCGCTTCCCCCGGGCCGCCGTGACCGGGCTCGATTCTTCGCCCGACATGCTGGCCACGGCGCGGGAGCGCCTGCCGGCCGTGCGCTTCGTCGAGGCCGACCTCGCGGGCTTCACCCCGGCGGAGCCGCCCGACCTGCTCTTCGCCAACGCCGTGCTGCAATGGCTGCCCGACCATGCGGGGCTGCTGGCGCGGCTCGCCCGGATGCTCGCGCCCGGGGGCTGCCTCGCCGTGCAGATGCCCGACAACCTGGAGGAGCCGTCCCACCGGCTGATGCGCCGCGTCGCCGGCGAGGCGCCCTTCGCGGAGCGCCTCGCCCAGGCCGCCGCCGCCCGCACCCGGCTCGGCAGCTTCCGCGACTACGACGCGTGGCTCTCGGCGGCGGGCTGCACGGTCGATCTCTGGCGCACCACCTACGTGCATCCGCTGGCGGGCCATCGCGGCATCGTCGAGTGGGTGCGCGGCACCGGCCTGCGCCCCTTCCTCGACCCCCTCGACCCCGCGGATCAGGCGGCCTTCCTCGCCCGCTACGAGGCGGCCCTGGCGGAGGCCTACCCGCCGCAGGCGGATGGGCGCGTGCTCCTGCCCTTCCCGCGGCTGTTCCTGGTGGCGCGGCGGCGTTAGCGCGGTCGGGAGGCGTCCAGGGCGGCGGCAACCTTCCGGCGCGACGCGGGCGGATCGTGCCCGGCCACTCATCCCAAATTCGATCGATCCCTTCGGGATGGCGGATCTCGGCGTCGCTCACGCGCCGCGCGAGCGCGTGATCCGGGCTCCGCTCGGATCAACCGGATCCCGGATCAGTTCGCCTGGGCGCGGGGCTTCGGAGCGGGCTTGCCGGCCTGGCCCGCCGGGGCCGGGCAGCCGGCCGGCTTGCCCGCCTTCTCGTCCTTGCCGCCCGGCACGAACATCGCCGAGACGCGCCCGCCCGCGGTCGGGTCCATATTCGCCCGGCCGGTATTCATGTCGTAGACGAGGCGGTTGCCGCGGGTGACGTTCTGGCACTGGCTCAGCACCACGTTGCCCGTGAGGATCACCCGGTTCGCCGCCTTGTCGAACACGGCGTTGTCGCCGGTCGCCACCTGATCCTTGTTCACCACCGTCACCGGCCCGGCGCAGACCACCTGCCGGATCGCCCCGCTGTCGGTCGGGTCGACCGGCTTCGCCTCCGCGGCCCGCGTGTCGGCAGGCTTGACCTCGGCGGGCCTCGCGGCCGGCTTCGCCTGTCCGGTCCTGCTCTCCGCCCCCTTCGGATCGGCGGCCCTGGTATCCGCGCCTTTGGCCCCGACCGGCTTGGTCTCGGCCAGCTTGGTTTCAGCGGGCTTGGCTTCAGCGGGCTTGGTTTCAGCGGGCTTGGCCTCCTCGGCCCTGGCCTCGTCCTTGGCGCCCTTGTCGCGGTTGCGCTGGTAATGGACGGTCATGCTGGAGCAGCGGATCGTGCTCTCGCCCTGCACCGCCACCACGTTGCCGGCGAAGACCGCCTTGTTCTCGTGGTCGAACACGTCGAGCCGGTCGGCGTCGATCTTGATCGGCTCCTTGCCGGAACTCCCGAAGGCGCCGAAGCCGGAATTGCGCTCCTTCCTGGGCGCCTCGGCGTGCGGCAGGGCCGGGCTCGCGAGGAGGAGCAGGGCGGCGAGGGCGGCGCGGCGGCAGGTCACGGCTGGTCGTCCTTCACCTCGGCCGCGGAGGTGCGCAGGGCCGGCCCACCCGACCCCGTCACGCCCCCGTCGAACACGGTCTTCACGTTGCCGATGAACGAGATCGTCTTGCCGTTCTCGACCACGTCGAGGGCGTCGGCCTGGATCGTGCCGTTCGGCAGCGTCACGCTCACCGGCTCGCGGGAGGTCAGCGTGCCGGCCTTGAAATTCACCTGGGCGGAGGAGAGGCGCGCCTCCTGTCCCTTGTCGGTCCAGAGCCGGATGCTGCGGCTGAGGTCGAGCGATTCACGCTGGGTGTCGAACACGCCGCTCTGCGCCTCCAGGTGCGAGAGCGTCCCGGCCTCGTCGGACTGCATCTGCCCGCGCATGGATTGCAACTCGATCACGGTCGGGCGGCGCACGTCCTGCAGGGCGGCGCGGGCCGTCACCTCGTAGGGCCGGCCGTCCTTGCCGCGGTAGCCGGTGAGGCGCGGGCGCTCCATCGTCACCTTCGAGCCCGAGACGCTGACCTCGCCGAGGGTCACGGTCACCCCGAGCGCCCCGAACGGGTCGAGCCAAGTCACCGCCACCACCGCCAGGATCGCCGCCGCCGAGCCGAGGGGAATCGCCCGCCGCAGGAAGCGCACCCGCGCGCTGTGCGCCTGCGCCCGGCGATGGGCGCGCAGGCGCCGCGAATCGAGCGCGGGCGCGGCGAGGCCCGGGATCTCGACGGCTTGCATCACGGGACTGCCCACAGGCGAACGCGCTCCGGCTGGGATCCGCTGCCGCGACGCCGGCAGGTCCATCGGTTGCGATGCCCCGCTCCGGTGTCGAAGTTGTGGCCGAGGCGCGCCGCCGCTCAGCTGTGCGCCAGGATGTCCACCTCGTCCCAGCCGAGCAGGTCGAGCCGCGCCCGCGTCGGCAGGAAGGCGAAGCAGGCCTCGGCCAGGGCGGTCCGCTCCTCGCGGGCGAGCATCGCGTCGAGCTTGGCGCGCAGGGCGTGCAGGTGCAGCACGTCCGAGGCCGCGTACTCGATCTGGGCGGGGCTCAGCGTCTCGGCGCCCCAATCGGACGATTGCTGCTGCTTGGAGATCTCGATTCCGAGCAACTCCCGCACGAGGTCCTTGAGCCCGTGCCGGTCGGTGTAGGTGCGGGAGAGCCGCGAGGCGACCTTGGTGCAGTAGATCGGCCCCGGCATCACGCCGAGCCGGTGGAAGAGCACCGCGAGGTCGAAGCGGGCGAAGTGGAAGATCTTGGTGACCGCGGGATCGGTCAGGACGCGCTTGAGCACCACGGGTTCGGGCCCGCCCTTGGCGATCTGGACGAGGTCGGCCTCGCCGTCGCCGCGGGAGATCTGGACCACGCAGAGGCGGTCCCGGTGGGGCTCGAGGCCGAGGGTCTCGGTGTCGACCGCGATGGCCGGGCCCGGAGCGTAATCGTCGGGCAGGTCGCCGCGGTGCAGGCGGTGGGGCATGGGATGTCGGATCCGGGCGCGCGCCGCCGGCGGTGCGGCGGCTCCCCGGCGCCTAACACCCTCCCCCACCGCCCGCAAGCGGGCGCCGGCTCAGCTCTTCTGGCGGGCGATGACCTTGTCCTTGATGCCCTCGTAGGCGTTGGTCGGGATGATCTTGCGCGAGAGCAGCTCGTCCTTGCCGCGGTAGGGCCGGCCCTTGATGATCGCCTCGGCCCGGGCCGGGCCGATGCCCGGCAGGGTGTCGAGCTCCTCCTTGGTGGCGCTGTTGATGTCGATGAGCACGGCCTTGGCCGGCGGGGTCATGGCCGGGGCGGCGGCCGGCGCCGCGGCGGGCTTGGCCGCCGGAGCGGCGGCGGGAGCTGCGGCGGGTTTCGCCGCCGACGGGGCCGGGGCCGGGCCGGGCTTGGCCGCCGGAGCAGGCGCCGCGGGGGCGGGCTTGGGGGCGGGGGCGGTGGCGGGCGCCTGCGCCAGGGCCGGCACGGTCGCGGCGAGGAGCGTCGCCGCGGCCAGGACGCGGCCGAGGCGGGAGAAGGCACGGGTCTGGATCATGAAGGACCTCCGCGGGTCGCTCGCGCCGGATGCTGACCGGCCCGCGCATCTGGGCCGGCGACGCTTGAACCGGCCCTTAACATCGCGGGGCGGTCCGAGAAATCCACCGGACGGGCTAGCCAGGTCCGATCCACCTCTGTATAAGCCGCGCTCCGATGAGATCAGGGGTGCGCGGCAGCTCCGCCCGGGGCAGCCCCGCGCCCGTTTTGTTGCAAGAGACGTGTCATGGCCGTTCCGAAGCGAAAGACCTCCCCGTCGCGGCGCGGCATGCGCCGCTCCGCCGATGCCCTCAAGGCCCCGACCTACGTCGAGGACAAGGATTCGGGCGAGCTGCGCCGCCCGCACCACATCGACCTCAAGACCGGCATGTATCGCGGCCGGCAGGTGCTGAAGGTCAAGACCGAGGCGTGAGGAACGGCCCGGGGCGCGCCGCCCCGCGGATCTCTCGCTGACGCTATCCGCCCCTCGCCCGCCCGGGTGAGGGGCTTCGCGCGTTGGCGCCATCACTTGGCGCAGGCGTCACTTGGCGCAGGCGTCACCGGACGGCCGCGTGCCTCGACCGGCGCTCCTTGGACCGGCGCTACTTGGCACCGGCGCGCGCGCCGGCCTCGTAGCGGGCCGAGGCCTCGCGGCTGCGGCGCTGGCGCGGCGGGCGCAGCAGGCCCGCGGTCCCGTCGAGCAGCTGGACCAGGAAGGGCGCCAGCGGGCGCTCCGGCACGGCGCGCCGCGGCGGCGGCTCCCCCACCGGAACCAGCGCCCGGGTTCCCTCGCCCGCCCTCTCCGTCTCGGAATGGGACATCGCCGCGCCTCCTCTTCCCCGCGGAGGCTCAACGCGCAAGCGGCGGGCCGGGTGCCGCGCCCCGCCTACTTCTTGGCGAGGGCGTCGAGCCGGCTCTGCATCTCCAGCATCTGCCGGCGCAGGTCGTCGAGCTCCCCGCGGGAGGCCCCGGGCTGGGCCGCGGGCGGCGCGGCCTCGGCGGGCTTCTCGGTCGGCGCCCCCGGCGTGAAGGGGGTGAACATCCGCATCGCCTCGCTGAAGAAGGCCATGTTGGCCCTCACCTGCTCCTCCATGGCGTGCTGGAAGGCGCTCGCCCCGAAAGTCTGGGACATCTTCTCGCGCAGGCCATCCTGCTCGCGCGCCAGATGATCCATCGAGAATTCCAGGTAGCTCGGCACCAGCGCCCGCATGCTGTCCCCGTAGAACCGGATCAGCTGGCGCAGGAACGCGACGGGGAGCAGATTCTCCGCCCCTGCCTTGTTCTCCTGCTCGAAGATGATCTGCGTCAGCACCGAGCGCGTGATGTCCTCACCGGATTTCGCATCGTAGACCACGAAATCCTCGCCGGCCTGAACCATGGCGGCAAGGTCTTCCAAGGTCACGTAGGTCGACGTGCCGGTGTGGTAGAGACGCCGGTTGGCGTACTTCTTGATGACGGTGGGTGTCGACTTGCCGCTGTCCGCCATCTCGACGGGCTCTCCTCTGGGTCAAGATGCGGCCGGCGGAGCGCCGCCGTCCGGGCCCGCACACGGGCGATGTTCCGGTCTGAGACCTTAAGGCGTTCCTGTGCTGGCGAAAATAGCAATCTGCGCGGTGTCCACGCAAACCATGCCCGGTCCGCACTCCGCCACCCCCTCAGAGGCTGCTTGACTTCGCCCGGAGCAAGGCGTTCATCGGCCTAAACGCCTCGCGAGCGCGGGCGATCATGGTGGAGGTGCGCATGGCAGAGAAGCAGGACATCGTCATCGTCGGGGCGGCGCGCACGCCGGTCGGCTCGTTCAACGGCGCCTTCGCGACCTTGCCGGCCCACCAGCTCGGCGCCATTGCGATCAAGGCGGCGCTGGAGCGCGCCAAGGTGTCGCCCGAGGACGTGGACGAGGTCATCTTCGGGCAGGTGCTCACCGCGGGCGCGGGCCAGAACCCGGCCCGCCAGGCGGCGATGGCCGCCGGCATCCCGCAGGAGGCGACGGCCTGGGGTCTCAACCAGCTCTGCGGATCGGGCCTGCGCACCGTCGCGGTCGGCCTGCAGCAGATCGCCAACGGCGACGCCACCGTCATCGTGGCGGGCGGCCAGGAATCGATGTCGATGGCCCCGCACGCCCAGCACCTGCGCGGCGGCCAGAAGATGGGCGACCTCGCCCTCGTCGACACGATGCTGAAGGACGGCCTGCTGGACGCCTTCAACGGCTACCACATGGGCAACACCGCCGAGAACGTCGCCCAGCGCTGGCAGCTCACCCGCGAGGAGCAGGACGCCTTCGCGACCCGCTCGCAGAACAAGGCCGAGGCCGCCAGGAAGGCGGGCCGCTTCAAGGACGAGATCGTCCCGGTGACCATCAAGACCCGCAAGGGCGAGGTGGTCGTCGATGCCGACGAGTACATCCGCGAGGGCGCGACCGTCGAGGCGATGGCCAAGCTGCGCCCGGCCTTCTCCAAGGAGGGCACGGTCACGGCCGGCAACGCCTCGGGCATCAACGACGGCGCCGCCGCCATCGTGCTGATGTCGGCCGCCGAGGCCGCGAAGCGGGGCCTGAAGCCGCTGGCCCGCATCGCCTCCTGGGCGACGGCCGGCGTCGATCCCGCCGTCATGGGCACCGGGCCGATCCCGGCCTCCCGCAAGGCCCTGGAGAAGGCCGGCTGGAAGCCGCAGGACGTCGACCTGATCGAGGCGAACGAGGCCTTCGCGGCCCAGGCGCTGGCGGTGAACAAGGAACTCGGCTTCGACGATTCCAAGGTCAACGTGAACGGCGGCGCCATCGCGATCGGCCACCCGATCGGCGCCTCGGGCGCCCGCGTGCTGGTGACCCTGCTGCACGAGATGCAGAAGCGCGACGCCAAGAAGGGGCTCGCCACCCTCTGCATCGGCGGCGGCATGGGCGTCGCCATGTGCGTGGAACGCTGAGCGGCGCGACCGCATTGCCCGCCGCGGGGGAGTTTCTCTCCCTCGCGGCCCGGCCGCGAGCAGGATAAGGCTTCGGTCAGGCCGGCAAAATACCAACACATAAGGGACGTGCGGGCTCTTCTCGAAGCGCCCGCCGCTCTCTAGGGAAGGACACGGTTCCCTCAAGGAGAGGCACATGGCAGAACGCGTCGCACTGGTCACAGGCGGAACGCGCGGCATCGGCGCCGCGATCTCGAAGGGTCTGAAGGACGCCGGCTACAAGGTGGCGGCGAATTACGGCGGCAACGACGAGGCCGCGAATGCTTTCAAGGCCGAGACCGGGATCCCGGTGTTCAAGTTCGACGTCGGCGATCCGGCCGCCTGCGAGGCCGGCATCCGCGCCGCCGAGGCGGAACTCGGCCCGGTCGACATCCTGGTCAACAATGCCGGCATCACCCGCGACGGCATGTTCCACCGCATGACCTTCGAGCAGTGGCAGGCGGTGATCCGCACCAACCTCGACTCGATGTTCACCTGCACCCGCCCGGTGATCGACGGGATGCGGTCGCGCGGCTTCGGCCGCATCGTCCTGATCTCGTCCATCAACGGCCAGAAGGGCCAGATGGGCCAGACCAACTACTCGGCCGCCAAGGCCGGCGTGATCGGCTTCGCCAAGGCCCTGGCCCAGGAGAACGCCAACAAGGGCATCACCGTGAACGTGATCGCCCCCGGCTACATCGCCACCGAGATGGTCAAGGCGGTACCCCAGGAGGTGCTCAAGACCAAGATCCTGCCGCAGATCCCGGTCGGCCGCCTCGGCGAGGCCGAGGAGATCGCCCGCGCGGTGGAGTTCCTGGCGAGCGACCACGCCGGCTTCATCACCGGCTCGACCCTGACCATCAACGGCGGCCAGTACTTCGCCTGAGCGCGGCGGCCCCGCTCCCCGGTGCGGGGGCGGGGCCGGTCCGGTGCGACGCCGCACCGTCGCCGCGGAACGATTCCAGCAGGCAGCCTTCCGACGCGGGCCCTTGAGCCACGTGCAGACCCGGTGCGTCCTCCGGCACCTTGACGGGTCTGCCGCAGGTGCGAGAAGACCCGGCACACGGTTGACGACCCAGGAATCCGCCCGATGAGCAACTTCAACGAGGAGCGTGTGCTGTCCGTCCACCACTGGACCGACACGCTCTTCAGCTTCCGCACGACCCGCGACCCGTCGTTCCGCTTCCGCAACGGCGAGTTCACGATGATCGGGCTGAAGCAGGACGGCAAGCCGCTGCTGCGCGCCTACTCGGTGGTCTCGGCCAATTACGAGGACGAGCTGGAGTTCTTCTCCATCAAGGTGCCGAACGGCCCGCTCACCTCGAAGCTGCAGCACCTCAAGGTCGGCGACCCGATCATCGTCAGCCGCAAGGCGACCGGCACCCTCGTCCTCGACAACCTGCTGCCCGGCAAGCACCTCTACCTGCTCGGGACCGGCACCGGCCTCGCCCCCTTTCTGTCGATCATCAAGGACCCGGAGACCTACGACCGCTTCGAGAAGGTGGTCCTCGTCCACGGCTGCCGGCAGGTCCAGGAACTCGCCTACGGCGAGACGATCACGCAGGACCTGCCCAACCACGAGCTGATCGGCGACATGGTCCGGGCGCAGCTGATCTACTACCCGACCGTGACGCGCGAGCCGTTCCGCAACCGCGGCCGCATCACCGACCTGATCACCTCGGGCAAGCTGTTCCAGGATGTCGGCCTGCCGTCGATGTCGATCGAGACCGACCGCTTCATGCTGTGCGGCAGCCCGGACATGATCCGCGACACCCGCGCCCTGCTCGCCGAGGGCGGCTACGTCGAGGGCAACCACGGCGAGGCCGGCCACTTCGTGATCGAGAAGGCCTTCGTCGAGAAGTGAGCGGGGCGGAGCCGTGCGCCTGCTGCTCATCAACGCGAACACCACCGAGGCGGTGACCGACCTCGTGGCGGGGGTCGTGCGCCGCCTCGCCCCAGAGGTCGAGATCGTCGCCGCGACGGGCCGCTTCGGCGGGCGCTACGTGGCGACGCGGGCCACCGCGGCGATCGCGGCTCACGCCGCCCTCGACGCCCTGGCCGAGCATGGCGGCGGCTGCGACGCGGTCTACCTCGCCTGCTTCGGGGATCCCGGGCTCCTCGCCCTCAAGGAGGTCTCGCCCGCGCCGGTCATCGGCATGGCGGAGGGAGCGCTCCACCTCGCCTGCACCCGGGGGCGGCGCGTCGGCATCGTCACCGGCGGCGCGGCCTGGCGGCCGATGCTGCAGGAATTCGCGGCCTCCCTCGGCCTGTCCGAGCGGATCGCCGGCATCCGCACCGTCGCGCCGACCGGGGGCGAGATCGCCCGCGATCCGGACGCGGCCCTCGCCGGCCTCGCCGCCGCCTGCCGGGCCTGCGCGGCGGAGGACGGGGCCGACGTGGTGGTGCTCGGGGGGGCCGCGCTCGCGGGCCTCGCCGCCCGCCTCCAGCCCGACGTGCCGGTGCCGCTGATCTGCTCGACCGAGGCCGGCGCCCGCATGGCGCTCGCCGCCGCCGCGCTGCGGACCGGCCGCACCCTCCCGGCCGCGAGCGAGAGCGTCGGCCTGAGCGCCGCCCTGGCCGACCTCCTGGCGCGGCCCCGCTGAGGGGCCGCGCACCCGGCCCCCGAGGGGCCGGGCCGAAGGGCGGCGGCCGGGCGCTACTGCACGATCCTGGGCGCGCCCTCGGCGGGGGCCGCCGGGGCGCCGTCCCCGGGCGCCTGCGCGGCCGCCGGCAGCAGGATCCCCTTGGCGACGTTGCCCTCCGGCCCGAACTCGGTGGCGACGATCCGGCAGGCCTCCTCCCGGTTCGCCATCATCTGGTTGGACATCAGGGTGAACATCGCCTGGACCTTCGCCCCGAAGGGGCCGCGCGGCGGGCGCACGTCCTCGACCGTGACGTTGTAGCGGCCGAGCAGGGTCTCGAAAGGCTCGACCCCGATCCGGTAGCCGCAGACATTGGCCGCCGCGAAGACGTAGGCCGCGGTCTCGAGCGCCCGCGGCGGCGGCGCGTTGCGGATCGGCTGGGCGGCGGCGGCACTGCACAGGGCGAGCACGGCGGCGAGCGCCGGCGCGGGGCGGATGGGCATCGGGTTCCTCCGGTTCGGCCGGGCGGACTCGCGGGTCCGCTTCTCGGCCCGCAGCAGATAGCGCGGGCCGTCCCACCCCGAGAAGGGCGTGCGGCATCACGCCCCCGGAACCGGGCCCTACTCGACGATCAGCTTGTAGGACTGCCCGGACCGCAGGGCCGCGCCCCGCTCCAGGCCGTTGATGACCAGGAAATAGTCGAGGGGGCGGTCGCCCGTCGCCATGCGCCGCGCCAGGGCCTCGGCGGTGTCGCCGGCCGCGGCGGCCACGACCTGGATCCGCGCCGGCCGCAGGCGCCGCGCCTCCTCGGGACCCACCGCCGCGACGCTCGCGAGCCAGCGCTCGAACCCGTCGCGCGGGTCGGTCGCGCCCTTGGCGGCCATGATCATCCGGAAGGTGTTGGTCCCGACCCGGATCGCGGCGAGGCGGAAGAACCAGTCCTTGCCCTTCGAGGCCGCCGTCACGGCCGGGAAGCCGTTGATCATGCGGTTCTCGACGCTGCCGGCCTCGATCGCGTCGGTCCAGGTCGCCCGCAGCACCTCCTCCAGCACCTGGCTCGCATGGGTCTCGACGGCGTCGAAGAGCAGGCGGCGATGGCCCTCCGGAGTGGTGCCGAGCACGGCCCGGGCGGTGTTCTCCAGGGCGAAGCCGTCCGGCGCCTCGAAGGTGACGCCGAGGCGCGGATGCACGAAGCGGCGCCCGCGCACCAGCCCGTCCCCCGGATTGTCGCCGTACGCGATGCCGTCGATCGAGGCGAGGTAGAGGTTGCGCTCCTCCGCCCCGAGCCCGGGGGCGCCGATGCGCCGGGCGGCCTGCGTCACCTGGGTGATGCGCTCGGGGGTGCTCGGATGGGTGGCGAGGAGGTCGGGCTCGGTCGGGATGCCGCTGCCGGCCCGCAGCGCCGTGGCCCGGTTGAGGCTGGTGAGGAAGCGCGCCGCCCCGAACGGGTCGTAGCCGGCCCGCGACAGCGTGCGCACGCCGGTCTGGTCCGCCTCGAATTCCTGGGCGCGCGAGAACTTGGCGAGCACGAAGCGGGACTGGTCCTGCAGGAGGGCGCCGGTGGCCGGGTCCTTGAGCACGTCGGCCACGACCTTGCTCACCAGTTCCGAGCGCAGGGCCATCTCGGTGCGGGCATTGGCGTGCCGGAGGGTGACATGGGCGATTTCGTGCGCCAGCACGGCGGCGAGTTCGGAGGAATCGTTGGCGAGGGCGAGCAGCCCGCGCGTCACGTAGAGCCGGCCGTTCGGGAGCGCGAAGGCGTTGATGGCGGGGGAATCGAGCAGCGTGACCGCGTAGGTCTCGTCCGGGCGCTCGGTCGCCTTGACGAGCCGGTCGGTGACCTCGCTGACCAGCCGCAGGGCGGCGGGCGCCCGGTACTCGCCGCCGAAGGAGGCGACGAGCTTGGCGTGGTCCGCATCCGTCCCGCCGCGCTCGCGCCCGCCGGTGGCGCGCGGCGCCTCGGGCGGCACCGTCACGGAGACGGGGGTGAGGGTTCCGGTCTGGTCGCCCGCGCAGGAGGCCGCCGCGAGGACGAGCGCCGCGACGCCGCCTCGCGCCGCGACGCGCGCCATCGTGGCGCCGAGCGCTCCCGCGGCGCCGAGCGCCCCCGCGGCGCGGAGCGCCCCCGCGGCGCGGAGCGCCCCCGCGGCGCGGAGCGCCGCCTCGATCGTGTTGCGCCTGATGAGCCCGTCCATTGCGATCAACGGCGCTGCGCCCGCTCCTCGTCCAGCATCTCGATCATCTCCGCCGCGCCGATGTCGAGGGTCGGGCCGCGCCAGAGCTCGACGACGCCGCGAGCCCGCGCGCGCCGCCCCCGAAGCGCGGCCGCCGTCAAACCACGTTCGAGCAGGGTCCGCCAAGTGCGTTTCGTCACCGTGACCGTCAGACCTTCCTCTCCGAAAGGGGCGAAGTTGAGATAGGTGCGGGAGCGCCGCTCGCCCACGCTGCGCACCCGGCCCTCCGCAACCACGAACTGCCCGACCCGGGCCGCCAGGACGGCGGCGTCCTCCGCCCGCAGCGGGAGGTCGCCGGCCCAGAGGCCGCGCCGGGCCTGCCGGGCCGCCGCCTCGACGGTGAGCAGTCCCGGCCGGCAGAGCCTATCCGATTCGCCGGCATCGACCAGCGCGAGCCCCGCGGCCAGGAGTCCGCCCGCGAGGTCGACGGGGTCCCCGCCCGGCTCCTCCGCCACCGCGTCGAGCGCGACCCGCTCCCAGCGGTCCGGCGCCGGGTCCTCCCGGGTCGCGAGGCGCTGCCCCTTGCGGGCATCGAGCCAGGCCCGGGCGGCCGCCGCGAGGCTCGGATCCGCCGGGAGCCGCACCCCGTCGAGCCGCGCCGTCCGCCCCGAGGCGAGGCGCAGCTCGCCGCTCGGCGCCACGCCCGCGAGCCTGTCCTCCCGGGCGACCCGGCCCCCGCAGGTTTCCTCCGCGGCGGGCCGGGCGCCGGCCTGCGGGGCGCCGAGGGCGAGGATGAGGATCGCGGCGAGGCCGGCCCGCCTTCCCTCGCCTCCCGGTTGGCGGCGTGCCTCCGAGATGCTATGCACGCGCCGTGGGTCTCCGTAGCTCAGCTGGACAGAGCACAGGTTTCCTAAACCGCAATTGGGCGTCGCGCCGGGAAACCGCGCGGCGGATCCGCTCAAAGTCGGGGAAAGCGTCGATCCCGGATCACGCCGATCCCGAGCCAAGCCCGGCCCACCGGCCGGGAAGGTGTAGAGACTAGACGGGCGGCACCTAAGGGCTCTCGGGCCTACGGTGAAGGGATAGTCCAGCCCACGAACGCCGGAAGGCGGCGGCGAAAGCCGAAGTGGGATGAAACCTGGGGTCGCAGGTTCGAGCCCTGCCGGGGACGCCACGCCGTTGCGCTGCGGGCCGACGCCGCCGCGCAGCACGGCACCGGATCGTTGCATCCACATCATCCCCGATGCGGCGGGCCGTCATGGTCCCGCTTCGCCGCCGGCACCGAGATCGACGGGGACGCGGTCTTCGGGCGGGACCCTCATGTCCGCATGGAGGCCGATCGCCAGGAGGAGCCTCGGAGGCTGAGGATCAATCGGCCGACCCCTCTGTGCAGGGGAGGCCAAGAGCCGTGATGTCGATCGATTCAGCGCAGCCATGGCACCGCCGTCCGAGTGTTGTACCGACCCGATTGTCAGGAAGCGATTGCATATCGTGTTTATCACCTTGCTCTTTTCTCTGCCAAGGCGGCGGACAGTACTATGTAGGCTCGTTCTCCCGGCTACTTATTCGATAAAGAACAAGCTGATGAAGGCTGGCGGCCTCGAAGCACTCTTGTATCGTGGCGACGTGGTGGTGCCGGATCGAAAGATGGTCGGCCTCTCGGCACCGGACAAACGTCGACCTCTCTCGCCCCGCATCCGTTCCGCCGCCGAGCGTTTACCTTTCGTCAACCATCGGGAATCAACAATCCGGACATCCTCCGCGACGGCGCCGCCCGCGCCCCCCTACGGCGAGCCCCCATGGCTGGCAAACCCGCTGACGCGCGCGACGCGCATATCGGCCAGCGCATCGAGCAGCTGCGCCTGAAGGCGAAGATCCCCCGCGACGTGGTGGCCGGGCGCCTCGGCATCTCGGCGTCGCAGTTCGGCAAGTACGAGAAGGGCGCCAACCGGATGAGCGCCGCCGACCTCGACGCGGTCGGCCGCCTGTTCGACGTACCGATCGGGTACTTCTTCGAGGGAATGCCGCGGGACGAGGGGACGGGGCCGGGCCTGCGGGAGCGCCCCCAGCCGCCGCTCGCCGGAGCGGAATCCTGGACGGGTTTCGCCGGGGCCGTCGCCCGCGCGGCCGATGCGCACCTCCTCACCGACGATCGCCGGCGCCTCGCCGCCGTGGTCAGGGCCCTCGACCGCGCCCTCGACACCACGGCCCCGTTCGGTATAGAGAACAACTCCGGTTCGTCGGGTTGACCTCCTGTTTGTCGGCTGCCACAACGCCCCAACCGGAGGCGTCGGGCAGACGATCGGACGGACACGCCCGGCCTGACAGGGGGTTTACTCAGCAATGGCACGTTCCGATTACCTGTTCACGAGCGAGTCGGTCTCCGAGGGCCACCCGGACAAGGTCTGCGACCGCATCTCCGACACCGTCGTGGACGCCTACCTGGCCGAGATGCCGGAGGCGCGCCTGGGCGTCGAGACGCTCGCCACCACGAACCGCATCGTCATCGCGGGCGAGGTGCGCGGGCCCGATTCGGTCACCTTCGCGCGCCTGGAGGAGCTCACCCGCGCCGCCGTGAAGGATATCGGCTACGAGCAGGACGGCTTCCACTGGAAGAACGCCGACGTCGCCATCTACCTGCACGCGCAATCCGCCGACATCGCCCAGGGCGTCGACGCGTCCGGCAACAAGGACGAGGGCGCGGGCGACCAGGGCATCATGTTCGGCTACGCGACCGACGAGACGCCCGCCCTGATGCCGGCACCGATCTACTACGCCCACAAGATCCTCAAGGACCTCGCGGATGCCCGCAAGGGCCGGGTCGGCGAGGCCGCCAAGCTCGGCCCCGACGCCAAGAGCCAGGTCACGGTCCGCTACGAGGGCGGGCGCCCCGTCGAGGCGACCCAGATCGTGCTCTCGACCCAGCACCTCGACGAGAGCCTCGACTCGCAGGGCGTGCGCGCCATCGTCGAGCCCTACATCCGCGCGGCGCTGCCCGGCTCCTGGGTCACCGACCGGACCGTCTGGCACGTCAACCCGACCGGCAAGTTCGTGATCGGCGGCCCGGACGGCGATTGCGGCCTGACCGGGCGCAAGATCATCGTCGACACCTATGGCGGCGCGGCGCCCCACGGCGGCGGCGCCTTCTCGGGCAAGGACCCGACGAAGGTCGACCGCTCGGCCGCCTACGCGGCACGCTACCTCGCCAAGAACGTGGTGGCGGCGGGCCTGTCGCGGCGCGCCACGATCCAGCTCGCCTACGCGATCGGCGTCGCCAAGCCGCTGTCGATCTACGTCGACCTGCACGGCACGGGCCGCGTCGAGGAGGCGAAGCTGGAGAAGGTGCTGGGCGAGATCCTCGACCTGTCGCCGCGCGGCATCCGCACGCATCTCGGCCTCAACAAGCCGATCTACGCCCGCACCTCGGCCTACGGCCATTTCGGCCGCGAGCCCGACCGGGATGGCGGCTTCTCCTGGGAGAAGACCGACCTCGTGGCGACCCTGAAGTCGGCCCTGGCCTGAGCCGCGCCTCCGGTGCTACGGGGCGGCTCCGCACCGCAGCGCCAGAGTTCGATGACCGACGACGAGACCGAGGCGGCCCCCGAGCGGGGCCGCGCCTTCTACGGCCGCCGCAAGGGCAAGCGCCTGCGCGCGGGGCAGGAGGAGCGCATCGCCGCGCTCCTGCCCCGCCTGCGCCTGCCCGCCGAGGGACCGATCGACCCGGCCGGCCTGTTCCCGCACCCGGTCGCCTCCCTGTGGCTGGAGATCGGTTTCGGCGGCGGGGAGCACCTCGCCGCCCAGGCCCGCGCCCATCCGGAGACCGGCTTCATCGGCTGCGAGCCCTTCGTGAACGGCGTCGCCAAGCTCCTGCGCGCCGTCGACGACGACGGCCTCGCCAATGTCCGGCTCTGGGACCGCGACGCCATGGAGCTGCTGCCGCGGCTGCCCGCCGCCTGCGTGGAGCGGCTCTTCCTGCTCTATCCCGATCCCTGGCCCAAGCGCCGCCAGCGCAAGCGCCGCTTCGTCTCCGACGAGAGCCTCGCGGAGATCGCCCGGGTGCTGCGCCCCGGCGGCGTCTTCCGCTTCGCCAGCGACATCGACGACTACGCCGGCTGGACCCTGGTGCGCGCCGCCCGCAGCCCCTTCCTGCGCTGGACCGCCGCGCGGGCCGACGAGTGGACGCGGCCCTGGCCCGACTGGCCGGGCACCCGCTACGAGGCGAAGGCCGTCGCCCAGGGCCGCCGGCCGACCTATCTCAGCTTCGCGCGGGTCTGACGCGGGCGGCGGTTCCGCGAGGGAGCTTGTGGCTGCCGGCCATGCCGGTCATCATCCGCGCCGCCCAAGCCTCGCGACCGGGGCGGTGCGGCGGGGAGACGACGCGGCCCGCGGGTGGGCCGACCGGACGCGGGTGTGCGAGGAGCGCGTGGATCGCCTCTCCAGACGGCCGGGGGACCCGGCGGGGCCGGCCGGACCCGGCGTGAGACCAGTGGGGCGCGCCTTGGACCACAGGCCTGACCAGCAGCCCGACCGGCCGGGGGACGCGCCGGCCCCGGGCCACACCGGCGACGCGCTCCTGCGGTTCGCCTTCGAGGCGGCCCCCGTCGGGATCGCCTGCCTGTCCGGCCCGGACGATCGCCTCGTCGCGGCCAATGCCCGGCTCTGCGCCCTGCTCGCCGCCGCGCCGGAGGATTTGCTCGGCCGCTGCCTCGCCGACCTCGTCGATGCCGCCGGCGCCCCGGCCGATCCCGTGTCGGGGGCCGGGATCGAGCAGTGCTGGCGGCGCGGCGACGGCGGCACCGTCTGGGTGACGGTGCGGGCCGGCCCGTCGCGGGACGGGCAGCGGGTGCTGACCGTCGAGCCGGCGGAGGATCACGGCGCCGCCGCCCGCGCCGAGCAGACCCGCCTCGCCCTGGCCTTCTCGGGGCTCGGCGACTGGAGCTGGAGCCGGGCCAGCGGCCAGATCACCCTCTCGGAGCGGGCCGCGGAGATCCTGGGCCTCGCCCCGGGGCCCTCCGTCGCCGCGGAGACCCTGGAGCCGCGGCTGCACCGGGACGACCTGGAGCGCGCCCGCGCCCTCGTGCAGGAGGCCGCGCCCCTCGGCCGGGCCTACGCGGTCGACCTGCGCTACCGCCGCCCCCCGGACGGCCAGGAGGTCTGGATCTCGGTCCGCGGCCGCGCCCAGCTCGGCCCGGACGGGGCGGTCGTCGGCATGATCGGCGTCGTCCAGGACGTCACCGCCCGCGAGGAGGCCCGGCGCGCCCTGCACGACCGCGAGCAGCGGCTGCGGGTCGCGACCTCGGTGGCGGCGCTCGGCATCTTCGAGTGGCACCTCCTCGACGACCAGGCGCTCTGGGAGAACGAGCGCATGTGGGAGATCTTCGGCCGCCGCCCGCAGGACGGCACGATCAGCATGACCGAGTTCTTCCGCGAGGTGATGCACCCGGAGGACAAGGGGCCGTTCCGGGCCGCGGTCGCGGACGCCCTCCAGGGCGAGGGCGTGCTGCACGCCACCGGGCGCATCCGCCGGGCGAGCGACGGGACGTGGCGCACGATCGAGATGGCCGGGCGCTTCGAGCGCGACAACCCGGGCGGCCTGCCCCGCCGCCTGATCGGGGTCGTCGCCGACATCACCGACCGGCGCCTCGCCGAGGAGCGCCAGACGCTCCTGATCCGCGAACTCCACCACCGGGTGAAGAACACCCTCGCCACCGTGCAGGCGATCGTCGGCTCGACCGCCCGCACCGCGTCGAGCATCGAGAGCTTCTACGAGGCCTTCGTCGGGCGGATCATGTCCCTCGCCCACACCCATTCGGTCCTGACCGAAGATGTCTGGCAGACGGCCTCCCTGCGCGGCCTCCTGGAGAACGAGCTGACGCCCTACGCGGACGGGCCGATGACGCCGGAGGCGGACGGGCGGGTCACCCTCGAGGGCCCGGCCGTCGACCTCGCCTCCGAGATCGCGGTGCCGATCGGCATGGCGATCCACGAACTCACCACCAACGCGGCGAAGTACGGCGCCCTCTCGGGCCGGGCCGGGCGGGTGCGGGTGCGCTGGTCCCTGGAGCCCGAGGACGACCGCGTCGTGCTGCGCTTCGAGTGGCGCGAGTCGGGCGGGCCGCCGGTGGCGCCGCCGACCCGCCAGGGTTTCGGCTCCCGCCTGCTGCAGCGGGTGCTCTCGACCCAGGTCCAGGCGAACGTGGCGATCGACTACGCGCCGGACGGCCTGCGCCTGACCATGCTGGCCCCCCTGCCGAAGCGCAACGTGGCCCTCAATCCCCTGGCCAAGCTCTGAGGGTTCCGGCGGCCGGATCCGGCCGGGTTCTCGGGCCTGCCGTCCGGTGCGCGAGCGACGGGATCGGCTTCGCCGTGCGGCAGGGCCGACATCGGACAGGCAACGACGGCTTTGGCCGGTTCCCGTGCTGAACCGATCACCAGGATGCCGTGTCATACCCAATCCGCTTGATCCCTTCGGGATGGCGGATTGCGGCTTCGCTCAGGTGCCGCGCAGGCGTGTGATCCGGGATCCGGTTGATCGCTTCGCGATGCGGATGTCGGCTCCGCTCACGGGCCGCGCGGTCTTCTCACCCGCGGTCCGGACGTGATCGTCCGGACAGCGGATCACTCGATGATCCGGTCCGCGAGGGCCAGCATCGCGGTCGGGACGGTGAGGCCGAGCGCCTGGGCCGCCTTCAGGTTGATCACGAGTTCGAACACGTCCGGGCGCTCGACCGGAAGGTCGCCGGGCCGCGCCCCCTTCAGGATCCGGGCGATGTAGCTCGCCAGACGCCGGTAGGAGGCGGCGATGCGCGGCCCGTAGGTGCAGACCGCGCCGCTCTCGGCGAAGCTCGGCCAGCCGGAAATCACCGGGATGCGCAGGCCGGCGGCCGCCTCGATGATGCGCTGACGATTCTGCAGGGTGAAGCCGTCCGCGAAGACGGACAGCGCCTGCGGCGGCGCGGCGGCCAGGCGCGCCAGCGCCGCGGCGAGGTCTTCGGGCGTCCCGGTGGCGTGGTAGTCGATCCGCAGGCCGAGCCGGCTCCCGGCGTCGAGGGAGACCGCGCGCTCCAGCTGCTCGCCGGGATGCTCCGGGTTGCCGATGATCGCCACGTGGCGCAGGCCGGGGATCATCTCGCGCAGCAGGTCCAGGCGCTTGCGGTTGAACTCGGCCGCCATCAGGGTGACGCCGGTCATGCCGCCGCCCGGGCGCGCGTAGCTCTCCGCGAGGCCGGCCGCCACCGGATCGCCGCTGACGACGTAGACGAGCGGGACCGGCAGGCGCAGCGCGGCGGTGATCGGGGTGGCGGCGCCCTGGACCAGGAGCGCCGCCACCTTGGCGGCGGCCAGCTCCCCGGCGAGGGCGGGGACCCGGCCGAGATCGTCGTCTCCGTAGCGGAACGCGATGGCGAGGTTGCGCCCCTCCTCGAGCCCCTCCGCGGCCAACCCGTCGCGCAGGGCGGCGATGTAGGGCGTGAGGCTGGCGGCGCGCTGCGCGGTCAGCCAGCCGATGCGCACCGGCGCGCCGTCGCCTCGGGCGAGGCCGGCGCGGGAAAGGGCGGCCGCGAGGGCGGCCCCGAGCAGGTGCCGCCGCGCGACGCCTCCGGCGAGGGGCGGGGCGGGGTCTCGGGCGGGGTCCCGGGCATACGGCGCGGTCCGGTCCGGCATGGGCGTGTCCCCGATCATCGACGATGCGGATCCGTCGCCCGGGCGACGCCGCGCTTCATTCCAGGATCTCGTCCGCGCGGGCGAGGACCGGCAGCGGGATCTTGATGGCGAGGTGCTGGGCCGTCCTCAGGTTGAGCACGAGGTCGAGTTTCTTGATCTGCTGCACGGGCAGGTCGCCGGGCTGCTCGCCGCCGAGGATGCGGCCGACATAGGCGCCGACCCGGCGGGACGCCTCGGCGACGCTGCCGCCGTAGCTCATGAGGCCGCCCGCGAGCGCGAATTCGCGGTAGGCGGAGATCGCCGCCACGGCGGCGTCGCGCGCCTGCGCGGCGATCAGGTCGTTGCGGCTGTTGAAGAACGTGTCCGCGCCGAGGATCAGCCCGCGCGCTCCGGCGCCGCTCAGCCGCGCGAAGGCCGCGGCGATGTCGGCGTCGCCGCTCGCCGTGACCACCAGCGGCTCGAAGCCGAGGGCGCGGGCAGCCTCGGGAACCTCCCTCGCCTGGCGGTCGGCCAGGATCGGGTTCGTCGGGTTGACGAGAACCGCGACCACCACCCCGGGCGGGATGAGCTCCCGCAGGAGCTCGAGCTGCTTCGGCCCGATCTGGGCGCCGAGGGTGGTCCAGCCGGTCAGGTTGCCGCCGGGCCGGCTCGTGCTCTGGACGAGCCCGATGCTCGCAGGGTCGACCGCCATCCGCACGACGATCGGGATCCGCTCCGTCGCGCGCTTGGCGGCGAGCGCCGAGGTCGTGTTGCCGAGGACCACGATGACGGCGACGCCCTCGCGCACGAGATCCTCGGCCATCCCGTCGAGGCGGTCGTTCCGCCCCCGCGCCCAGCGGTAGCTGAACCGCACGTCGCGGCCCTCGACGTATCCGGCCTCCGCGAGCCCGGCCCGGAAGGCGTCGACGCGCGAGGTCCAAAGCTCCGGCGATTCGCTGCACAGGAGGCCCAGGGCGGGGAGCGGGGCCGGCTGCGCCGCGGCCCCGCGCGGTCGCACCAGGGCGAGGCCGAGGCCGGACAGAAATCGACGCCGATCCATGTCCCCTCTCCCTTGCCGGCCCGATCCGACGAGACCAGTCGCGGTCCCGCAGAATTCTGTCGTGCCGAAGCTTTCACAAGATGTCCCGGCGCAGGGGCGGCCGCAACTCGGCGCGGCGTCGCGAGGGATGCTGCGCCGCGGCGCGCCCGAAGGGCGCGGCATCGTCCGCCGAGAGGGCCGCCGGGCGGGCGGCAGGAAGGATGCGGGCGCAAGATCCGGAGCGGAACGGCGCCCGGCGAAGCCGCTCAGGCGCCGCCGAGGTCGATGCGGGTGCCGGTCTCGCCGTTGAGGAGGCGCCTGAGATGGAAGCTCGCGAGCCGGTCGTCGGGGCGCTGCCCGATCAGCGCCGCGAAGGCCTGCGTGGCGCAGGGATCCTGGGCGGCGAGCTTCGCGAAGGCCTGCGCGTAGCGGGCGGTGGCCGGATCGGCGTATGCGGCCTCGCTCAGCGGCTCGTAGGCCCGCAGCGGGGCCGACTTGCCGCGCAAGAGCAGGTCGCCGATCGGCCGCCCGCGAAACGCCTCCGCCCGCTCCGCTACGGCGGCGCTCACGCAGATCCGCGTGCCGAGCACCTTGTTGGCGGCCTCCAGCCGCGCCGCGATGTTGATCGTGTCGCCGTAGGCCGTGTAGTCGAAGAAGCGGTCGCCGCCGAAATTGCCGACGATCGCCGGCCCGGCATGGACGCCGATGCGCGTCGCGCCGAGGCTGACGCCCCGCTCCGCCCAGGCGGCGCGCAGGGCCTGGGCGGCCTCGTCGAGGGCGAGCGCGCAGGCCACCGCCCGGCTGGCATGGTCCGGCTGCTCGCCGGGGGCGCCGAACAGCACGTGGATCGCGTCGCCCACGATCTTGGCGACGGTGCCCTCGTACCGGAAGACGAGGCCGGTCATCGTGGCGAGGTAGCCGTTCAGCAGCTCGGCCATCAGCGCCGGGTCGAGGCTCTCCACCAGCGTGGTGAAGCCGGCGACGTCCGTGAACAGCGAGGCGACGTCGCGCCGGTGCCCTCCGGCCGCCAGGGAGGAGGCGTCGGCCGCCAAGCGCTCGGCGAGGTTGGGCGAGAAGTAGCGCGACAGCGTCGCGTGGGCGCGCTCCGCCTCGGCCTGGCGGCGGCGCGCCTCCCGCAGGGCCCTGACATGCAGCACCGTCCGGTCGACGGTGGTCTCGAAGTCGGCGAAGTCGATCGGCTTGGTCAGGAAGTCGAAGGCGCCGCGGTTCATCGCGACCCGGATGTTCGCCATGTCCCCGTAGGCCGAGACGATCACGGTCGAGAGCTTCTCGTCCGCCTCCTGCAGCTTGGCGAGGAGCGAGAGGCCGTCCATCCGCGGCATGTTGATGTCCGAGACGACGAGGTCGACGTCCCGGTGCTCGGTCAGGAGGTCGAGCGCCTCGACGCCGTCGCGGGCGAACAGGAAGCGGACGGTGCCCTCCCGGATCCGGCGGCGGAAGGTCTGGAGGATCAGCGCCTCCAGGTCCGGCTCGTCGTCCACGACGAGGATCTTGGCGGGCGCGGCGCTCATGCGGCGGTACCGGCCAGGCGGCGGTCGATCTCCTGCCGCAGGGCCGCGAAGTCGATCGGCTTGACCAGCACGGTCTCGGCCCCGCGCTCCTGCGCGACCCGGCGGGTCTGGGCGTCGCCGTAGGCGGTGATCATGATCACCGGCACCGCGGGGCAGGCCTGCTTGACCAGCGGCAGGAGGTCGAGGCCGGTCGTGCCCGGCATGTTGATGTCCGAGAGCACCAGGATCAACGTGGCGTCGCCCGGCGCGGCGATGCGGGCCAGCGCCTCCTCGGCCGATTGCGCGAAGGCGAGGGTGAAGCGGCCCGCGCGCAAGTCGCGGCGGAACTGCTGCCGGAACAGCTCCGCCACGTCCGGCTCGTCGTCGACGACCAGGATCAGCACGCTCATGGCCCCCTCCCCGATGGCTCCCTCCCCGGAGGCGCCGCGGCGCCGGCGCGCGGCAGCGTGATCGTGAACTCGGTGAAGGCGCCCGGCTCGGTCGCGACCTCGATCGTGCCGCCGTGCTGCTTCACCACGATGTCGTAGCTCAGCGACAGGCCGAGTCCCGTGCCCTCCCCGGCCGGCTTGGTCGTGAAGAAGGGGGTGAACATCTTCGCCCTGACGGTGTCCGGGATGCCCGTGCCGTTGTCGCGGATCCTGATCTCGACCTTATCCCCGAGGTCCCGGGTGGCGGCAACCAGGGTCGGGGCGAAGCCGGGGGTCTCGCTCCCGCGCTGGCGCAGGGCGTAGAAGCCGTTGGTGATCAGGTTCAGAAGGACGCGGGTCATCTCCTGGGGGTAGAGCAGGGCCGTCCCGGCGGCGGGGTCGAGGCGGCGCTCCAGGGTCACGTTGAAGCCGGGCTTCTCCGCCCTTGCGCCGTGATAGGCGAGGTTGAGGCTCTCCTCCACCAGGGCGTTGAGGTCGGCCTCGCGCCGCTCGCCCGTCCCCTCGCGCGAGTGCAGCAGCATGTTCTTGACGATCGAATCGGCGCGACGCCCGTGCTGCACGACCTTGGCGAGGTTGCCCTTGAGGAGGCCGGCGAGTTCGTCGACCTCGCCCCGCACGGAATCGGCGAGGGGCGCGCCGGCCAGCGCCTGCCGCAGCTCGTCCACCAGCTCGGCCGACAGGGCCGCGAAATTGTTGACGAAGTTGAGCGGGTTCTTGATCTCGTGGGCGATGCCGGCGGTGAGCTGGCCCAGCGAGGCGAGCTTCTCCGACTGGATGAGGCGGTCCTGGGCCGCGCGCAGCTCCTCCAGGGAGCACGAGAGGTCCCGCGTCCGCTCCTGCAGGGCCGCGAACAGCCGCGCGTTCTCGATCGCGATCACCGCCTGATCCGCGAAGGTCTGCACCAGCTCGACCTGCCGGGGCGGAAAGGCGCCCGGCCCCTCCCGCGCCAGGACGAAGACGCCCTCGACGGGGCCGTCGCGCAGGAGCGGCACGCCGAGCCAGGCCCGGCCTCCCCCGTCCGGGCCGGCCGGCTCCTCGTCCTGCTCCACGCGGCCCGACCCCGCGACCCGGGCGACCGTCGCGGCGAGGGCCGTCCCGGCCGGGATCTCCCCGCAGAGGGCCCCCCTGCCGCACGGAATCCCGCCGCTCTCGGGGCAGTCGCACCGCACCGGGCCGTCGGACGCGAGGCCCACGCCGGCCCTGATCCGGTAGGCGTCGCCCTCGCGCAGGACCACGAGTCCGCTGGGAACGCCGCACAATTCGGCGGCCGAGCGGGCCAGGGTGGCGAGCACGGCGTCGAGGTCGAAGGCCGAGCGGCTGATCACCTTCAACACCTCGGCGGTGGCGGTCTGCTGGCGCAGCGCCTCGTCGAGGGTGCGGGTGCGCTCCGCGACCTTGGCCTCCAGGGTCTCGTAGGAATCCTGGATGCGGACGGCCATCAGGTTGAAGCGGTCCGCCAGGGTCTCGATCTCGTCCCCGGTGCGGATGGCGATGCGCTCGGAGAGGTCCCCGCCCCCGAGGCGCTCCGCCCCCTCCTGCAGGCGGCGGATCGGCACCACCATGCGGCGGGCGAGCAGCGTTCCGGCGATGCTGGCGAGCAGGAGGCCGAGGCCGAGGAGGCCGAGGGTCTGGTAGAGCGAGGTGAAGACCGGGGCCATGGCCTCGGCGAGGGGCGACTGGACGAACACGATCCAGCCGATGCGCCGGATCGGCGCGTGGGCGGTGAGCACCGAGCGCTCGCCGAGGTCGCGGGTGATCTCGGGGGCCGCCGCCGCGCCGTCGAGGGCCCGGCGCACCTGCGGCGTCTGCGACAGGTCGGTGTCGCGCAGCACGAGGGTGAGGTCGGGATGCGCGATCAGGCGGCCCTGCTGGGTCACCACGAAGGCGTGGCCCTTCTCGCCGACGTGGATGGCCGCGATGACGTCCCAGATCAGCTTGAGGTTCACCTCCGCGGCGGTGACTCCCGGATTCCTGCCCGCATGCGCGATGGCGATCGTCATGTAGGGCTCGGACCCCCGCCGGAAGGTGACCGGGCCGAGCCAGACCTTGTCGCCGATGGCGCGCAGGAAGCGCGCGTCCTGCGAGAGGTCGCGCCCGCTCCCGACCGCGTCGGGTTCGAGGCGGGAGACCTTGAGCTGCTCGCGCCCCGCCGCGTCGATGTAGGACACTTCGGTGATGGCGGGCGCCTGCCGCAGCAGGCGGATGAAGTCGTAGCGCTGCTGCTCGACCGGGATGCGGCGCCACTCCGCCCGGGTGGTCCAGCCGATCTGGTTCTCGATCTCGGCGATGAAGGCGTCGACCTGCGCGGCGGCGGCGTGGGCCTTCTCCTGCTGCACCCGGATCGCGGTCCGCTTCGCCTCGTCGTAGTTCAGCAGCAGGTTCACGGCGCCGTTGACGACGAGCACCACCGTCACGAGGCCGACCAGCGCCACGGCGAGCTTGGCCGAGAGCGGGATGCGCCGGCGACGCCCGGCGCGGGCGCCCGCCGGGAGGGGTCCGGCCTGCGCCTCGGGCGCGGCGGCCCTCACGGTCGTGGCCGGATTCCGGCCGGCGGGCGCCGCGGGCCCCAGATCATGCATTCGCCTCGCTCAGGCTTCGGCCGAGGCCGGAACTATGCCATGGCGGGCGCGCGCCGTCAGCGGTGCGCCCGCGGGTCCGGAGGCGACCGCGCGGCCGGCGCGCCGGGCGCGTCCTCCCCCTCCTCGCTCGGATCACGGTCGACGCCCGCGGGGCCCATAACCGTGAGATCCGCCGGGGGAGGAACCCGGCTGAATTGGCACAGGTTGTTCGGCATGGATGCGCCTGCCGAACGAGACGCACGCATCGCCCGCGAGAAGGCGGGCCTCGTCAAGGCCGAGCAGGACATCGTGGCGGGTGAGCGACGCGTCGCCGAACAAGATCTCAGGATCAGGCGGCTTCGGGCAGAGGGGCACGACACCGCCCAGGCAGAGCAGCTTTTGGAGATGCTGGGCGCCACGCTGGCCGAATGGCAGCACCATCGACGGGCAATCCTCGACGTGATCCATCGCCTGGAGGCCGAGGGCCGGGCATCGGAGCGATGAGCGAGGCGGTCCGCGGGACCGCGCGCGGATGCATCGGCCGGATCGAGCGGGCCGCATCGCGCTGCCGCTAACGGCCCGCCGGCACGTCAGGCCGCGCGTCGGGCACGAAGCCGTCGCGGTTTGGGTTGGCCACGCGGGGCAGGCTCTGCGCGTCGAGGACCGCGTCCCCGGGCAGGATGCCGTTGCGGTGCAGGAGGCAGGCCGAGACGGCGTAGACCTCGGGGTCCGAGAGGGATTGCGGCGCGTCGAAGGGCATCGCCCGGCGCACGCAGTCGAACAGGGTCGTGGCGTAGGGCCAGAAGCTGCCGATGGTCCGCACCGGCTCGGCGCCCGCCAGCGTGCCCCGCCCGCCCACGAGCCGGTCCGCCGCCCCGCCTTCCCCCGCCGCGCCGTGGCAGCCGGCGCAGCGCACGACGTCGCGCCGGCGATGGTCAACCTCACCTGCCCGCTCGCGGCGGGGGGCGACCCGAACACCGCCCTCCTCGTTGACCGGGCGGCGGACGACCAGTTCGTGCTGCGCTTCGTCGCCCGCGAGGACCGCAAGGACGATCCCCGCCTGCGCCGCTTCGTCGAGACCTGCAAGGACCCGCAGGTGAAGGCCTTCATCAGGCGGACCCTCCCCGGCTTCGTGCCGGCTTGGCCGGGGGCGTGAGCCCTTCCGCGTCGAGCCTCACACCACATCCGCCAAAATGCCTTCGGGATGGCGGATTCGGGCATCGCTCAGGCGCCGCGCGGGCGCGTGATCCGGGATCCGCTGCGATCGACCGGATCCCGGATCAGCCCTGCCCGACGCGGCACGGCTGGGCGGCCGCCCGCGCGATGCCGCCGAGCCACCCGGCGGCGCGGTCCCGGCGGGCGCCGGAGATCCGCCGTCTCGCCCAACCTCTTCCGACAGAAGACCATCCCGGTTGACGCGGCGCTTGGCCCCGCCATGCTCCCGCCGATCCGCAGCCCGACGCCGGTGAGCCTCCCGGCGCGCCCGGAGACCGCCATGGCGAGAGCCCGCACCCTGCATCTCGGCGCCTTCATGCGCCCGGTCGGCATCCACACTGCGTGGTGGCGCTATCCGGGGGGTTACCCGGTCGCGAACTTCAACTTCGCGCACCTCGCGCGCTTCGCGCAGACGCTGGAGCGGGCGAAGTTCGACGCCTTCTTCATGGCCGACCACCTCGCGGTGCTGAACATGCCGATCGAGGCGCTCAAGCGCTCGGCGACCGTGACGTCGTTCGACCCGCTGACGCTGCTGCCCGCGCTCGCCGTGGTGACGGAGCGGATCGGCCTCGTCGCCACCGCCTCGACCACCTACGACCAGCCCTACCACGTCGCCCGCAAGTTCGCCTCCCTCGACCACCTCTCGGGCGGACGGGCGGGCTGGAACGTGGTCACGACCTCGAACCCGGACGCGGCGAAGAACTTCGGGTTGGAGCACCATCCCGAGCACGCCGACCGCTACGAGCGCGCGCACGAGTTCGTCGAGGTGGTGAAGGGCCTGTGGGATTCCTTCGCGGACGACGCGTTCCTGCGCGACGTGGAGAGCGGCGTGTTCTTCGCCCCCGAGCGGATGCACGTCCTCGACCATCGCGGGGAGCACCTCGCGGTGCGCGGTCCCCTCAACGTCGCGCGGCCGGTGCAGGGCTGGCCGGTGATCGTGCAGGCGGGCGCCTCGGAGGCGGGCCGCCAGCTCGCGGCCGAGACCGCCGAGGTGATCTTCGGTGCGGCCGCCACGCTGGAGGACGGCCGCGGCTTCGCCGAGGACGTGCGCGGGCGGATGGCGAGGATCGGGCGCGATCCCCAACACCTGAAGATCCTGCCCGCCTGCTTCGTGGTGGTGGGCGACAGTGACGAGGAGGCGCGCGAGAAGCGCGCCACCCTCGACGGCCTCGTGCACGAGGCGAGCGCCCTCGCGGCGCTGTCGATCGCGCTCGGGGTCGATGCGGGCGCCTTCGATCCGGACGGGCCGCTGCCCGCGATTCCGGAGACCAACCAGTCGAAGACCGGGCGCGAGCGGGCGATCGCCCTCGCCCGCCGCGAGGGCCTGACCGTGCGCCAACTGGCGCAGCGCCTCGGCGGCTACGCCGGCCTCGCGATGGTCGGCACGCCCCGGCGCATCGCCGACGAGATGCAGGCCTGGATCGAGGCCGGGGCGAGCGACGGCTTCACGATCATGGTCTCGGACGTGCCGCAGGGCCTCGACGACTTCACCGGCAAGGTTGTGCCGGAATTGCAGCGGCGCGGGCTGTTCCGCACGGCGTACGAGGGGCGCACGCTGCGCGAGCACCTGGGGCTGCCGCGGCCGGCGAACCGCTTCTTCCCGTGAGGCCCGCCGCGAGGCCCGCCCGTCGCGCACGCGCGCTCGATCCCCCTGCACCGCCCCGCGCGGCGCGACGGAGCCGGGTCGGCCGGCCTGAATCTTAATAGTCTTTATACAAAGTAGACTATTCCCGCGAGGCGTCCGCTGCGCTAGGCTTCCGCCCGGGCAGGGAGGGTCGAGCATGGTGGGGACGGGATCGCGCGCGGCGCTGGCGGAGCGCTACGGGCCGGCGGGCGCCGACCTCCCGGTCGCCTGGAACGACACGCTGGCGGGGCTCCTCGCCCACCGCTCCGTGCGCGCCTACCGGCCCGATCCCCTGCCCCCGCACACGCTGGAGACGCTGGTCGCGGCAGCGCAGTCGGCGGCCTCCTCCTCCAACCTCCAGACCTGGAGCGTGGTCGCGGTGGAGGACCCCGAGACCAAGCGGCGCCTGTCCGCGGTGGCGGGCGGGCAGCGGCACGTGGTCGAGGCGCCCCTCGTGCTGGTCTGGCTCGCCGACCTGTCGCGCCTCGCCGCGATCGGCCGCGAGAAGGACCGCCCGACCGACGGGCTCGCCTATCTGGAGACGCTGTTCGTCGGCATCATCGACGCCGCGCTCGCGGCGCAGAACGCCACGGTCGCGCTCGAATCCCTGGGCCTCGCCTCGGTCTATATCGGGGCGCTGCGCAACGATCCGGCGGCGGTGGCGGAGATCCTGGGCCTGCCCTCGAACGTGCTGGCGGTGTTCGGCCACTGCGTCGGTCACGCCGATCCGGCGCGCCCGGCCTCGGTGAAGCCGCGCCTGCCTCAGAGCCTCGTCCTTTACAGGGAGCGCTACGGGGCGGGCGCCGACCCGGCGGCGGTCGCCGCCTACGACCGCACGCTCGCCGCCTTCCAGGAAGGCCAGCGCCTGACCCCGGTGGGCTGGACGAGGGCGGCCCTCGACCGCGTGCGCGGCCCGGAGGCGCTGAGCGGCCGCGACAGGATCCGGGCGGCGCTGGAGCGGCTCGGCTTCGGCCTGCGCTGACGCGGGAACGGCGCCGGGGACGCTCGGCGAGCCCATCGACAACGTCATCCTCCTCGGGGCCGCGCGGAGCCGGGATGCTCACCAACAAGGGAAAGTACGGGCTCAAGGCGCTCGTCCACCTCGCGGCCCTGCCGCCGGGGACCCGCATCGGCGTCGCCGAGGTCGCGGCGGCGAACAACATCCCGAAGAAGTTCCTCGACGCGATCCTGGGCGAGCTGCGCAATGCCGGCCTCGTGCACAGCCGCAAGGGGCCCGGCGGCGGCTACGCCCTGGCGCGGCCGCCGGAGGAGATCCGGGTCGGCCACGCGGTGCGCGTGCTCGACGGGCCGCTCGCCCCCGTTCCCTGCGCCAGCCGCACGGCCTACCGCCCCTGCGAGGATTGTCCCGACGAGGGGGCCTGCGCGGTGCGCCTCGTGATGCTGGAGGTGCGCAACAGCATCGCGGGGGTGCTCGACACGCTCACGCTCGCGCAGATGCGCGACCTGCCGGCGGCGGACGAGGGCGGTAGCATCACCTACCAGATCTGATCCGCCTCATCCGCCGTCCGGACGATCACGTCCGGACAGCGCAGGGCAAGCCCGCGCGGCGCTTGAGCGAAGCCCGCATCCGCCATCCCGAAGGGATCGAGCGGATGACGAGCCCGCGCGGCGCGTGAGCGAAGCCCAAATCCGCCATCCCGAAGGGATCAAGCGGATTCGGGATGACCAGCCCGCGCGGCGCTTGAGCGAGGCCGACATCCGCATGGCCGAAATGGGAGATGGCGACGCAATCCGTCGGATGTCGGATCAGGGGCTGGCGCGGCCGACGGCCGCCGTGACGGGCCGCGACCGGCCGCGGGCGCCGCCGTCGAGGATGCGGGCGGCGAGCCACGCGCAGGCCGCGTCGAGGTCGAGGAGGTCCGGCACGGGGGCGTAGGGCATCAGGTCGGAGAGGTCCGCGGAGAACAGCGCGTCCTGCGGACCGGCCGCGCGCACCTGCGCCAGCAACGGGTGGTTCGTCCGCGCCGCCGGGATCTCCGCCGGCCGGCGCGCCAGCGCGTCGAAGGCGCGCCGCCCGTGCCGCAGCAGGCTGCCTCGCGCGGCGGGCGGCAGGTGGTGCCAGAGCGCCGGGGCATGCAGGCGCACGCCGTCCACCGCCTCGGTCCAGGGAATCCCGCGCGCCCGCGCCTCGCCGAGCACGCGCCGCAGCCAGCGGGCGAGGGAGGCAACGCCGGTGCCGAGAGGCAGGTCGGCGGGGTCGAGGCGCAGCACCCGCAAGGGCCCGCATGCCTCGACGCCGCGCGGCGGCGCGGGAGCGGCCGCCGTCACCGTCGCGGTGCGCGCCAGGATCGTGGTGCCGTCGTCGAGGAGGGCCGCGACGCAGCCGACCGTGCGGCCGAGGCGAAGACACACCCCCTCCGCCACGTGGAGGCGGGTGGCGGCCTCGCGCAGCGCGCCGCTCGCGCGCGGCTCGGACGCGGTCGACGCGCCCTCCGGCCACCAGCGCGCACCGTCCGCGACGCCGGTCCTCAGGATCGCGGCGTAATCCTCCCGGCGCAGCAGGCGGCAGAGGTCCGGGCGCCCCTCGACCAGCGTCACCTGCGCGCGCGGATCGCGCCGCAGCAGGTGGGAGGTGAGACAGAGGGCACCGGCCGTGGCACCCACCACGAGGTGGTGGCGCCCGTCCACCGGAGGCGGGATCGCGGCTGACCCGTGCATCGGGGTCTCCTTCCGGGAGCGGCAACGCGGCCGGATTGTCGATCCGATGGACCGAAAGATCAACGAGAACGTTCTTTTTACAGAACGTCTTTGCGCAGGAGAAGGGCGTGGCCGCACCCGGCGTCGCGAGAGGATCCTGCGGCGGACGGAAAGTGCTTCGCGCGGCGAGGCCCGCCTCGCCGCGCACGGGCCCGCCGCGCCGGGATCCCGGCCGACGCGGCGCGGGCCGCGCCGCTCCCCCGCCCGGGGACGGCGCCCGCCGCGCAGGCCGAGCGGTCTCCGCCGGACCGGTCGGAGCCCGGATCACACCCGCCGCAGGGGCACCCGGAACAGGCGCAGGGCCGCGAGCAGCGTCGCCGCGTAGGCGAGGAGGCCGAGGCCGCCGAGGGCCGAGAGGATCGCGAGCTCGCGGAAGCGCGGCAGGGGCGGCATCAGCCGCTCCAGCAGGGGCAGCCCGCCGAGGGTGCCGAGCGCCAGCACGGCGCAGCCGGCGAGCACCCCGCAGGCCGTGACGGCGAGCGCCCGGCTCGGGGCGGTCCAGCCGCGGCGGCGGGCGACCAGGAACAGCATCAGCACGTTCACCCAGACGCCCGCCGCGGTGGCCAGCGCGAGGCCGGTCACGCCGAGCGGGCCGGTCAGCGCCACCTTGAGGGCGACGTTGAGGGCGACCGCCGTCAGCGAGGCGACGACCGGGAAGCGCGAATCCTGGCGCGCGTAGAAGCTCGCCACGATGCTGCGGATCAGCACCGCGGCCGGCAGGGCGAGGCCGTAGGCGGCCAGCACCGCCCCGGCCCGGGCCGCCGCCTCGGCGTCGAAGGCGCCGCGCTGGAACAGGGCCGTCATGATCAGGTCCGGCACCAGCAGGAAGGCCACCGCGAACGGCGCCGAGAGGGCGAGCGAGAAGCCGGTGGCGCGGTTCTGCGCCGCGTGGGCCGCGGCGGCGTCGCCGGAGGCGAGGCGCCGGCTCATCTCCGGCAGCAGCACGGTGCCGGCCGCGATGCCGATCACCCCGAAGGGCAGCTGGTAGAGCCGGTCCGCGTAGTAGAGGGCCGAGACCGCGCCAGCGGGCAGGAAGGAGGCGATGATCGTGTCGGCGAACATCGCGATCTGCACCCCCGCCGAGCCGATCACCGCCGGCCCGAGCATGCGGAAGAAGCGCACCATGCCGGTATCGGCGAGGGTCGGGCGCGCGAGCCGGGGCGCCACCCCCGCCCGCACGGCGTCGCCCCAGACGAGCAGGAATTGCAGCACGCCGGAGACCGCCACGCCCCAGGCGGCCGCGTAGGCGGCATTGGGGAACAGGAAGGCCAGGGCGAGGGAAGCCAGCAGCGAGAGGTTGAGCAGGACCGGGGCGGCCGCCGCCGCCGCGAAGCGCTTGCGGGCGTTGAGCACCCCCGAGAGCAGCGTCACCAGGGTGATGAACAGCAGGTACGGGAAGGTGATGCGGGTGAGCGCGACCGCCAGGGCGAATTTCTCCGGCTCCTCCGCGAAGCCCGGGGCGAGGGCCCGCACGACGAGCGGCATCATCGGCAGCGCCAGGGCGAGGAGCGCGACCTGGATCAGCAGCATCAGGGTGAAGATGCGGTCCGCGAAGCGCCGCGCGTCCTCCCGCTCCCCGGCCCCGTCCAGCCCCGCATAGGTCGGCACGAAGGCGACGTTGAAGGCCCCCTCGCCGAAGATCGCCCGGAAGTGGTTCGGCAGCCGGAAGGCCACCACGAAGGCGTCGGCGATCGGGCCGGCCCCCATCACGGCGGCCATCACCACGTCCCGCAGGAAGCCCGTGACCCGCGACACCAGGGTCCAGCCGCCGACCGAGAGGATGCTGCGGATCATCGACACGACTCGTCCTGATGCGGGCGCGACGGCGCCCGCCCGGTCACACTGCCCCCGGAAAGGTGGCGCGAGCGCGGCGATCGTCGGGGAACGGCGCGGCCTGCGCGGCGGCGGCCGGGCCGATCCGCTCGGCGACCACGTAGAGCGGGCGCCGCTTCACCTCCGCGAAGATCCGCCCGATATACTCCCCGATGATGCCGAGCGACATCAGCTGGATGCCCGAGAAGAACATCACCGACACGATGAGCGAGGCGTAGCCCGGCACGTTCGGCCCGCGGAACAGGTACTCGCCCACGAAGTAGAGGGCGGCGAGGAACGCCAGCGCCGCGATGGCCCCGCCCAGATAGGTCCAGACCCGCAGCGGCACGGTCGAGAACGAGGTGATGCCGTCGAAGGCGAAGCGGAACAGCTTGCGGAAGCTCCACTTGGTCTCGCCGTGGTGGCGCGCCTCGACCGCGTAGGGCACCCCCACCGAGCGGAAGCCGATCCAGGAATAGAGCCCCTTCGAGAAGCGGGCGCGCTCGGGCAGCGCCCGCAGCACCTCGACGCCCTTGCGGTCGATCAGCCGGAAATCCCCGGCCCCCTCGGGCAGCGGCATCTCGCCGAAGGTGGCGAAGAGCCGGTAGAACAGCCGCGCGAAGCCGCGCCGCAGCCGGCTCTCGCCGTCCCGGTCCATGCGCTGGGCGTAGACCATGACGTTGCCCTCCCGCCAGAGCGCCACGAAGGTCTCGATCAGCTCCGGGGGGTGCTGGAGGTCGGCGTCCATCAGCACCACGGCGCGGCCGCGGGCGTGGTCGAGCCCGGCCGCGATCGCGACCTCCTTGCCGAAGTTGCGGCTGAACGAGACCGCGCCGATGCGCGGCTCGCCCGCATGGTGCGCGGCGATCACCGCGGCGGTGGCGTCGCGGCTGCCGTCATCGACGAACAGCACCTCGAAGGCCGGGCCGATGCGCTCCAGCACGGGCAGGAGGCGGGCAAGGAGCGGCCCGACATTGGCGCTCTCGTTGTAGACCGGTATGACGACGCTGAGGTCGACCGGGTCGCTTGGCCTGAACAGCTCCACGGTGCCGTTCCTCGATGTCTGTGCCGGGCAAGGCCGGCCTTGCGCGGGATCAAGAACCGGCGCCGCGCGCCGGATCAAGGGAATGCTGTAGCGCATGCCACCTGAACGGCGACCGATCGTGCTCTGCGCCGACGATTACGGGCTGAGCCCCGGGGTGAGCCGCGGGATCCTGGCCCTCGCCCGGGCCGGCCGGATCTCGGCGACGGGGTTGATGACGAACCTGCCCTCCTTCGCCCCGGCGGCCCCGCCCCTGCGCGAGGTCGCCGGGCGGGTCGGGCTCGGCCTGCACCTCACGCTGACGGCGGGCGCGCCGCTCGGGCCGATGCCGCGGCTCGCCCCCGGCGGCGCCCTGCCGTCCCTGGGGCGGCTGATGCGGGCGGCCTTCGCGGGCGCCCTCGATGCCGCCGAGACCGAGGGCGAGATCGCCCGCCAGCTCGACGCCTTCGAGCGGGCCCTCGGCCGCCCGCCGGACTTCGTCGACGGGCACCAGCACGTGCACGTGCTGCCCGGGCTGCGGGGCGCGCTCCTCGCGGTGCTCGCCCGGCGGGGCCTGGCCGGGCGGACCTGGCTGCGCGATCCGGGCGACCGCCTCGCCGCCCTCCTGGCCCGGCCCTCGGCCCCGAAGGCCGGGCTCGTGCGCGCCCTCGCGCTCGGCTTCCGGCGCGCGGCGGTCCGGGCGGGGTTCCCGACCAACCGCGGCTTCTCGGGCTTCTCGGATTTCGCGCCCGGCAGCGGGTTCGCGGAGTCCTTCGAGCGGGCCTTCGCCCGGCTCGGCCCGGCGCCCCTCGTCATGTGCCATCCGGGCGAGGCGGACGACGCCCTGCGGGCCCTCGACCCGGTGGTCGCGAGCCGGCCGGCGGAGCTCGCCTACCTCGCCTCGGAGCGGTTCGCGACCTTCCTGGAGCGGGAGGGCTTGCGCCTCGCGCCAGCCCCCGGAGCGCGCGGGTCCTGCGGCGGCGGAGGACCCGGCTGACCAGCCGGGGCAGCTCGGTCCTCGGAGGGCGTCGCGGCTCGACGGTCACCGCGGGCCGGCTCCTCTCCCCGCATCGGGGAGAGGAGCGCGCCGCGCGGCGGCGGCGCATAACGAGGCCTGTCATACGCCATCCGGTTGATTGCTTCGCCATCTTCCATTTCGGCAATGCGGATGTCGGCTTCGCTCAGGCGCCGCGCGGGCTCGTGATCCGGGATCCGCTTCGATCAAGCGGATCCCGGATCAGGCGATCGCCTCGTGGTACATTTTCTCCACGTGCTCCCAGTTCACCAAGTTCTCGATGAAGGCCTTGAGGTAGTCGGGACGGCGATTGCGGTAGTCGATGTAGTAGGAATGCTCCCAGACGTCGACGCCGAGGATCGGCTTGGCCCCGTGCACCAGCGGGTTCTCGCCGTTGGGGGTCTTCATGATCTCGAGCTTGCCGTTCCGGACCGCGAGCCAGGCCCAGCCCGAGCCGAACTGCGACACGCCGGCCTGGATGAAATCCGCCTTGAACTTGTCGGCGCCGCCCAGATCCTCGGCGATCTTCTTCTCGAGCGCGCCCGGGATGGCGCCGCCGCCGTTCGGCTTCATCCATTGCCAGAAGTGGATGTGGTTGTAGTGCTGGCCCGCGTTGTTGAAGAGCGGCTGGTTCTGGCCGTAGGACGCCTTCACCACCTCCTCGACGGACTTGCCCGCCAGCTCCGACCCTTCGAGCAGCTTGTTGCCGGTATCGACGTAGGCCTTGTGGTGCTTGTCGTGGTGAAACTCGAGGGTTTCCTTCGACATGTAGGGCTGCAGCGCGTCGTAGGCGTAGGGCAGTTCGGGCAGCGTGAAGGCCATGGTGTGTCTCCGCATCAAGAGGGCGGCGGACCCGCCGGCCGGCAGCCTCGCTGCGGCGCGGGATCCGGGCGTTAGGTAAGTCGCGCGGCGGCCTCCGGCAACGTGCCGCGGGGGCCGTCGGCCGGGCGAGCGGGCCGGCCCGGTTTTGAAAACCCGCCGCGGGCGCTTAATCTCGGCCGTAGGCGGCGAGGCCGCGCGGTTCGAGTGGTGTGATGATCGGTGCGTTGTTCGCGCTCGCCCTGCTGATGATCCTGGGCGGGCTCGCCTCGGTGGTGCAGGGCATTCCCTACGTGCGGCTGGAGATCGGCTGGACCATGGTCATCGCCGGCACGGTCGGGGCCAGCGGCGGCGCGCTGCTCCTCGGCCTCGCGGTGGCGGTGACGCGCCTCGCGCGGATCGAGCGCCTGCTGGCGCAGCCCGCCGCGTCCGGCCCGCGCGCGGAACCCCACTCCTTTCCCGGCCCCGGCCCCGCGACGCGGCCAGCGGAGCCGCTGCCGCCCCCGCCCGCGATGCCGTTCCAGACGGCCGGTCCCGCCCCGGCGGGCCCAGGGAACGCCGGAACCAGCACGCCCGAGGGGACGGCGCCGGAGCCCGCGGCGGCCTCGGCCATCGCGGCGGCCCTCGGCGGGGCGGGGGTGGCCGGGGCGGCGGCCCTCGCGGCGCCCGCTCCGGCCGCGGCGCCCGACGCGGCCGCGGCCGACGCGGCCGCACCCGAGCTGCGCCTGACCCGGGCCGAGCCCGACCCGGCCGAGGAGCCGGAGCCCGCGCCGGCGGAGACGCCGCCGGACTCCCCCGCGCCGGCGCCCTCCGCCGAGGCCGCCGAGACCGCGCCGGAGCCGGCTGCCCCTGAGGAGCCGGCCATCGTCGGCACCTACGCGTCGGGGGGCAACACCTACGTGATGTACGCGGACGGCACGATCGACGCGCAGACGCCGGGGGGCAAGTACCGGTTCACGTCGCTCGACGAGCTCAAGGTCTTCATCGCCGAGGGCGGCGAGGCCGGCGGGGAGATGCGCTCCGGCGCGGCCTGACCCGGGCCCGAGGGCGGCCTTTGCGACCGGGCCCGGCGAATGCTGGGATCGGTCCCGGGGGACCGGCCTGCCGCCCGCTCCCGCATTCGAGGTCGCCGATGCCCGCTCCCATCCTCTCGCCCTCCCCCTCGCTCCCTGCCATGAACCCCGTCCGCGCCGTCGTCTTCGACGCCTACGGCACCCTGTTCGACGTGCATTCCGCCGTGCAGCGCCACGCCGCCGCCCTGGGGCCGCAGGCGGCGAGCCTCTCCGAGACCTGGCGGCAGAAGCAGCTCGAATACAGCTGGGTCCTGTCGCTGATCGGGCGCTACGCCCCGTTCCGCCGCCTGACCGAGCAGGCCCTCGACACCGCGCTCGCCCTGCACCCGGGCGTCGATCCGGCCCTGCGGCCGGCGCTCCTCGACGCCTACCGGACCCTCGACGCCTATCCGGAGGTTCCCGCCACCCTCGAAGCGCTGCGGGCGCGGGGGCTGCGGACCGCGATCCTGTCGAACGGCGACGGGCCGATGCTCGACGAGGCCGTGCGCGCCGCCCGGCTCGGGCCGCTGCTCGACGCCGTGCTCTCGGTCGATCCGGCCGGGATCTTCAAGACCAGTCCGCGCGCCTACGCGCTGGCCACCGCGCATCTCGGACTCGCCGCCCCGGAGATCCTGTTCGTCTCCTCGAACCGCTGGGACGTGGCGGGGGCCTGCGCCTTCGGCCTCGCGCCGGTCTGGGTCAACCGCGCGGGCCGTCCCGACGAGTACGCGGACCTGCCCCCGGTCCGGGTGATCGACCGGCTCGACGCGCTCCTGTCCGGCTGAGCCGGGCGCGGGCTGCCCCAAGATCCCCACGATGGCGTGCGAGAGCCCCGCGGCGGCAGGGGGAGCGGGAGGACGGATGGCGAGGTCTCGCGCGAGGATCCTGGCGCTGGTCGCCGCCGCGCTGGCGCTGCTGCCGGCCGGCCCCGGCCGGGCCGCGCCCGCCCCCAAGCACCTCCCTGCCAAGCACCTCTCTGCCAAGCACCTGGCCCCGATCCCGGGGCCGACCCTCGCCCTGATGGCCGCGCGGGGCACCGCGCCGGGCGCCCCGATCCTGATGCGCGCCTTCAAGAAGGAGGCCGAGATCGAGGTCTGGACGCGCGGCGCCGACGGGCGCTTCGCGCACCTCAAGACCTTCCCGATCTGCCGCTGGTCGGGCCAGCTCGGCCCCAAGCGGAGGAGCGGCGACCGCCAGGCGCCGGAGGGTTTCTACAGCATCCGCCCGGCGCAGATGAACCCGAATTCCCGCTACTACCTGTCCTTCGACGTCGGCTACCCCAACGCCTACGACCGGGCGCATGGCGGCACCGGATCCGCCCTGATGGTGCACGGCACCTGCTCCTCGGCCGGGTGCTTCGCCATGACCGACGCGCAGGTGAGCGAGATCTTCGCGCTCGCCCGCGAGGCCTTCGCGGGCGGGCAGGCCGCCTTCCAGTTCCAGGCCTATCCGTTCCGGATGAGCGCCGCCGCGCTGGCGCGGCATCGCCTTGACCCCAACATCGATTTCTGGCGCCAGCTCAAGGAGGGGGCGGACCGCTTCGAGGCGACCGGCCGCGAGCCGCTCGTCACCGTCGCGGGCGGGCGCTACGCCTTCGCGCCCTATCCGGACCCGGCCGTGGAGGCGGCCGCCCAGGCCCACCACGCCGCCGAGGAGGCGAGGATCGGCGACCTCGTGGCGCGGGGGATCGAGGCGGTGCGCACCACCTACGCGGATGGCGGCCAGCACCCCGTCTTCGCGGCGCTGCTGCGCCGGGGCGCGCCCCTCGGCGAGGTCAGCCGGCCGGAGGCGCTCGCCTTCGCGGGCCACGAGGTGGTGACGATCCCGGCCCACCGCGTCCGCCTCGCCGCCCCTCCCCCGTCCGCGCCGGTGCTCATCCCGCTGCCGGTGATCGCGACCGAGCCGTCCCTCTTCGCCCGCACGCCCCTGGCGGAGGGCGCGACGCGGCTCTCCCTGGCGCTGCCGGCCCCGGCGGGCCGGCCGCTCCTCGTCGGCGCGCCGCGCCTCGGCGCCGAGCCGACCCGGTTCGACCCGTTGCGGGCCGATCCCAACTGGCTCGCCGCGGCCCAGGGGCCGCGCCCCCAGGAGCGGCTCAGCGCCCTGCCCTGACGGGGCCCTCACGGGCGGGAGGGCCCGTCCTCGCGCCCGGGAACAGCCGGATGCGACGCCGCTCCCGGGAAGGGCGGGGCCCGGCCGGAGCCGCGGCGCCAGAGCACCAGCGGCGCCCCGAGGGGCACGCGCCAGCGCCCCCGCGCCAGCGGGTGGATCGGGGCCCCCTCGGCCGTCAGCCCGAAGGCGTAGAGGTCGTGCGCCCCGTCCAGCGTGAGCGCCGCGACGAGGCGCTCCTGGTCCGGCCCCGGCGCAAGGAGCGTTCCCCAGGCCGCGACGCGCAGGGGCGCCGCCGAGGCGAGCGCCCGGATGACGGCGAGGTTCGCCTCGCGCCGCGCCGCGCGGGCCGCGGGGGTCAGGCCCGCGAGCCAGCGGCGCAGCGCCTCCGGATGCGGGGTGATGCGGTCCTCGGCATTGACGAGCGTGTAGCCGCCGATCCCCGGCCGGCCCCGGAGCAGGGCCACGAGCCGGCAATTGGTCGGGTCCTGGCGCGCGGCATCCGCCCGGCTCGGATTGGCCGCGCAGACCAGGGCGCGGGGCGCGTCCGACCACCAGCGGTCGAGGCGCGGACGGTGCTGCCCGCAGGCGCTGAAGGTGGCCGAGCCTTGGATCGCGAGGCCCACGGTGCCCCCCGTCAGCCGCGACGGGGCGGAGGGGCCGCCGCGCCGGTCCGGACCGCACCGCATCCCCGCGTGCGCCAGTGCCGGCGCGGCCGCAGGCGCGGCCCGCGCGCTGACGCGCCGGTCCGGCCGCTCGGAACCGGAGGTCGGCGCCGGCCATTACTCGGACAGATCGGAGGAACACCTGTCATGAAGCTCATGAACCGACGAACGACCTTGGTGCTGAGCCTGCTCGGAGCGGCCATGCTGGCGCAGGCGACGGAGACGCCGCAGAAGAGCCGCGAGCAGGCGCCGAACATGCCGGCCCCGGCTCAGACCCTGCCCGAGCGGGTCAGGCCCGCCGATCCGGGCACCACCGGCACCACGGCACCCCGGCCCGCCGACCCGGACCACACCGCCCCGAGCAACGCGGGCGCGCAGCGCACCTGATCCGCCCGGCCCGAATCCGGCGCCCCGGCGCGGGTTGGGCGCCCTCGGCGCGGGTGCGGCGCCTCAGGCGAGGATCGTCTCGCCGAACACCTCCTCGAAGCGCGCGCGCAGCACCGCGTCCACCTCCGGCATCGTCACCGGGCGGCCGAGATCGACGAGGCTCGTGACCCCGTGCGCCCGCACCCCGCAGGGCACGATCCCGTCGAAATGGGTCAGGTCCGGCTCGACGTTGAGGCTGATGCCGTGGAAGGTCACCCAGCGGCGCACCCGGATCCCGATCGCCGCGATCTTGTCCTCGACCCCCTCCCCCTTCTCGGGCCGGCGCACCCAGACGCCGACGCGGTCCTCCCGCCGCTCGCCCCGCACCGTGAAGGCGTCGAGGGTGGCGATCAGCCACGTCTCCAGGGCCGCCACGTAGAGCCGCAGGTCGGGCCGGCGCCGGTTGAGGTCGAGCATGACGTAGGCCACCCGCTGGCCCGGCCCGTGATAGGTGAATTGCCCGCCCCGCCCGGTGCGGTGGACCGGGAAGCGGTCGGGCGCCACCAGGTCCGCCTCCTTGGCCGAAGTGCCGGCCGTGTAGAGGGGCGGGTGCTCCACCAGCCAGACGCGCTCGCGCGCCTCGCCCCGCGCGATGGCGGCGGCGCGGGCCTCCATGGCGGCCTCGGCCTCCCGGTAAGCGGTGAGGCCCTCGCTCACCGCCCACTCGACGGGCGGCGCGCCGGGCGGGGGCGGCAGGGCGTGCGGCAGCACGGAGAGGCGGGCGTTTACCAAGGCTTCACCCTCTTGGCGAAAAGCTCGGATCCGTGTGGCGTGGCGGGGCGGAGCACGTGGCGGTTCTCGAAGAGCTCAAGGTGGATCTCACGGTCGTGCTCGGCCGGACCCGGATGCCGATCCACATGCTGTTGCGCATGGGGCGCGGCGCGGTGATCGAACTCGATGCGACCGATTCCGATATGGTCGATATCCTGGCCAACGACCACCCGATCGCCCGCGGGCAGATCGTGGTGACGGGCAACCGCATCTCCGTGGAGGTGACGGAGCTGATCCGCAAGGCCGACGTGGTGCGCGAGCCCGGCGTGCGCGTCGGCGAGGGCGCCGGCGCCCTCCTGAGCGAGGCCCCGACCCCGCCGTGATCCGGCCCGGACGATTTTCGGTCCGGAGCGCTTGTGACCCCGGATTCGATCTGCTATTGGCTGCGCCGCTTCGATGGGTTTCACCCCCGAACCGCCGGCTCCGCCGACGAGGAAGCGCTCCGCGGCCGTGGCGGAATTGGTAGACGCGCTAGCTTGAGGTGCTAGTTGGGCAACCAGTGGAGGTTCGAGTCCTCTCGGCCGCACCATCCTTGAAAGCCATTGCAGGCCAAAAGGTTGGTGCCAGACATTGGCTTCCGGGGTTGACCGCACCTGCACTGCGGTCCTCCGCATGGCCGTCCCGATGGCACGCCGCGGGACGGACTCCGCATCGGGGTCTGGTATCTTCGCCAGCGCACCCCAGCCGACCTTCTCAAGCTTAAGGGACTGCAAGTCTCGCTCCCCGTGGCCGGTACCTCTGCCACGGTGAAGATCGTTGCGATGGTGCTCGTCTCACTCAGGACCAGGGAGCCGGCTGAAGCCCGGACCCGTCAGGCTGGCGCGGACGCTGCCCCGACGCAGGTCTGGGATGCGCGAAGCAGGGGACCGTCCCCGCTCACGCAGCGCCAAGTCACAGCCCTCGCTGGCTAAGCACGTCCTGCGCAGCCCGCCCCTCGAAGGCATAGCCCACCTGCCCCCGGTGGGAGCCGTCCACGATGCCCTGAGCGTGACTGACGCGAATGGCCCAGCGTGCCTCCAACTGCCCGCGCAGCGGGCTCTCCCTGTCCTTCTCGACACGAGCCCCCGCGAGGCGCCGGTACGAGCCCAGGACGGCCTCCGCAACGCCCACCTGATCGGACCGCCCCATGCCCTCCGTAGACGCGCCGTGTCAGCCTTGCCGTACAGACTGAACCGTGACGCAGCCGGGAATGAACCGCCCAGTGCGCGGCACATACGTGACATATGCACCCCAAGATTCGTAGCCGTCCTCCGAGAGCCATTAGGCACATAATAGACGATATGTGAGACAGATTAGAGACTTATGGCGGCCAATACACCCGTTTCATCTCTCATCTCAGCACCCAGATAGACATAACGATCAAGATAGTTGCACTGATGGCGTGAAGCCCGATCTGCCACCAGGCGGCGGTGCCCACCGACAAGACGAGGGTGACATCACAGACCGGAATGAGGACGGTTGCGCTCAGGACGATGCCCACCGCACGTCTGGACGAGAAGCAGACGAGCCCGGCCAGATAGAGGGCCAAGGCAGCGTCTCGGAAACCGATGGCACGCAGATACGCATCAGAGACATTGCCAGGAGCCGGTATGCCGAAGATCGAAGCTCCGGCGGTCGGGGCTGCGATGAACAGGCCGCTCAGGCACAAGAACACCGCCGCGAGGCCCAGGACGGCCCAGAAGCTCAGCTCTGAACTGGATAGGTGTTGGTCGGCAGAAGCCACGCTGGCCCTCCTCCGGCTGCGTGAGGTCAACCGTGGAGGGCGCCTGCGGTGTCGTGCCCAGGCGCCTTGAGACCACGTCCATCTCCTGCCTGACAGGCGCAAGGGCACCGAATCTGGCAGCGAGGGCGGCATCACGTGCCGAACGTGCTCCGCGTGTGAGCCGAACTATGAAGCCCGTGGACGGATGTAAGCTTCGCTCGCCTCCGCGCCTTGTCCTCAGTACGCTTAGCAGCAAGGAGGCGTGCTGAATGAAGGCAATGCATGCAGTCTGCCACTACAAGAACGGCAGACCAGACAACCTATTTCAAGTTGGAAAAGGTCAGGGAGTTTTTAAATCGGGATATTGGAGAATTCCTCCAGAAGAGGCGCTCGCCTTACGGGGTGGGTGGCTCTACCTTCATGAGACCAGCAATAAGCCTGCCTACTTTGTAGCTCGTATTGAGGAGGTAGGAGAGCCTGACGGCGAAGGCAAATATAACTTATCAGTTAAAAAGGAAATTCTGAGAATAGAGGTAGCCTGGAGGGGCATCACTCCTACTCAGAGTAGGTATGTCAGTATCGTAGAGGCCGATCGGCCGCATGAGGCTGGCAGCCGCATGAGGTAGGCGCCTGCTTCGCCTCAAGCTCCTGTCCAGCCACCATCACGCAGCTTCCGGGTTCAACGCCCGGTGCACCGACCCGCGACCGATGCCGAGTTCCTCGCCGATGGCGGCCGGACCCGTTCCGGTGGCGTGAAGCTCCCTGACCTTCTCAGCAGGCCCCCATGCAGGGCGCCCCTTGCCGGCATAGACCCCGGCAGCCTTGACCTCAAGCTGGCGGACGATGTCTGCGAGGTCAGCATGAGACTCCTCAGAGCGGCCACCATCCACCGAAGGTACGGTATGATAAACATTCTGAGGGCGGCCCTGTCATGGAACCAGCACCCGACTGCAGCCTTACTGGCCCAGGCGCATCTCGGAAGGTGGCGCTTAGCAACGTGCCAGACGGGGGTGCTTCATGCCTTCACACGACGCGCACGGGTTCTCGCAGCCTTCTCAGGGCAACCTGCTCTTCAGAGCCATCAAGAACGACTGGATTGCAGGCGAGCTTTGGCGGTTTGCGGCTGACCTGACCGAGCAGGGACTTCTCGACCAAGCGGCGGAACTCAGGGCGGAGTCACGGGCGGCCCGTGTGGCCGCGATGCAGTGCCGAGCCAGGGCCGGGTTGTTCTCAGTCCTGAGTTGACCTCTATCAGAGGGGTAAGCTGCGCGGACACCTGGGGGCGCGGGCGCTGCACCGCGGCGGCCCGGTTCCGCGACCCGACGCATGGTGCCGACGGGCACCCGGGAACGAGCCCCCTCAGGTGAGGACGCGCTCCCCCGCCGGCGTGCGCACCAGCGCCCGCAGCGCGAAGTCCGGGCCCGCCCGGAAGGCGGGCGGGTCGACGAGGCCGAGCCGCGCGTGCAGCGCCGCGATCCGGTCCGGCTCGGGATGCGCGAGGTCGAGGCGGACGAGCCGCGCCCCCGCCTCCGGCATCGCGCCGGCCGGGCCCGGGAGCCCCTCCCAGTCGATCACGCTGGGCACGGCGCCGTCCTCCGGCAGGGTGCCGTCCGGCCGCAGGGCGAACAGCCAGGACCGCTCCCCCCGCGAGATCCGCGCCGGGCACCCCACCAGGGCGCCATGCGCGGCCGCGACCGCGGCGATCGCTCCCGTCCGCGCCACCAGCGTGCGCAGCCGCCGCCCGCGCGCCCAGGCCGCCCGCACCGCGTCCAGGTCGTCGAGGCCGAACCAACGCGGCCCGGCCGGCGCCGGTGCCTCGGGGTCGCGCGCGATCACCTCCAGATAGAGGTCGTCCCCGAGCCGCAGGACGAGGTTGTGCGTGCCCATCTGGGGATGGCGGCCGCCGGCCCGCATCGGCAGCCCGAGGCACGCCTGAACATGCGCCTCGCCCTCGGCGAGCGTCGGGGCGACGATCACCAAATGGTCGAGCCGCAGCATCTGCGCGCTCACGGCCCCCTCCCGGCGCTCGCGTCCGTCATCGCCCCTTCCCCGGACCCGCCCGGCGCCGGGCGTCAGCCCCGCAGCGTGGCGCCGGTCTTCTTCGCCACCTCGGCGACGATCCGGGCGCTCACCGCCTCGATGTCGGCCTCCGTGAGGGTGCGGTCAACCGGCTGCAGCCGCACCGCGACCGCGACGGACTTCTGGTCCGCCCCGATCCCCGGCCCCTCGTAGACGTCGAAGACCTCGGCCCCCGCGACGAGCGTCCGCTCGGCCCCCTGCACGGCGCGCAGGATGTCGCCGGCCGCGCCGTCGCGGCCCACCACGAAGGCGAAGTCGCGGCTCAGCGGCTGGAAATCCGAGAGCTTCGCGGCCGGCTTGACCTTGGTCGGCCGGTGCTTGGGCAGGGGCAGGGCGTCGAGCACGATCTCGAAGGCGACGACCGGTCCCTTCACGTCGAGCGCCCTGAGCACCCGGGGATGCACTTCGCCGAAATGCCCGATCGGGGTCCTCGGCCCGAATTGCAGCGTGCCGGAGCGGCCGGGATGGAACCAGTCCGGCCCGCCGGCCACGACCTGCAGCCCGCCGACCGGCACGCCGAGGGCCGTGAGCAGCGCCAGCGCATCCGCCTTCGCCTCGTAGGCGTCGACCGGCCGCGCCGCGCCGTCCCAGTGCCGGCCCGCGCCGGCGGCGCGCGCGCTGCCCCGCCGCAGGGCCGCCGCCCGCATGGTCTGGCCCTCGGGCGCGTCGGAGGCGAAGCACTGCCCGACCTCGAACAGGGCGACGTCCGGGTAGCCCCGGTCGGCGTTGCGCTGGCCCGCCCGCAACAGGCCGGGCAGCAGGCTCGGGCGCATGTCCGAGAGGTCCGCCGCGATCGGGTTCGCCAGCGCCAGGTCCGGCCGCCCGCCGCCGAACGCCTCGGCATCCGCCTTGGCGATGAAGGACCACGTCACCGCCTCGACGAGGCCGCGCGCGGCGAGTTCGCGCTTGGCGAGGCGGGTGCGCTTCTGCAGCACCGTCAGGACCGGGCGGATCACCGCCGCCTCGACCCGCGGCAGCGGCTTCGGCTCGATCCGGTCGAGGCCGGCGATGCGCACGATCTCCTCGACGAGGTCGGCCTTGCCCTCGACGTCCGGCCGCCAGGAGGGCGGCAGCACCTTGACCCGGTCGCCGCTGCCGGAGACGTGGAAGCCCAGCGCCTCCAGCGTCACCTTCATCTCGGGCCGCGGCAGGTCGAGCCCCGAGAGGCGGCGCACCTCCGTCCAGGGGAAATCGATGACGCGGTCGGTCTCGGGCCTCTCGCCCGCGACCGTCGCCTCGGTCGGGACGCCGCCGCAGAGCTCGATCACCATCCGGGTCGCGAGGTCGAGGCCGGGCAGGGTGAAGGCCGGGTCGACGCCGCGCTCGAACCGGTAGCGGGCATCCGTGATGATCCCGAGCCGCCGCCCGGTCCGGGCGATGGTGCGCGGGTCCCAAAGCGCCGATTCGATCAGCACGTCGGTGGTGGATTCGTCGCAGCCCGAAGGCTCCCCGCCCATGATGCCGGCGATCGATTCCGGCCCCGCCGCGTCGGCGATGACCACGATCCCGTCGTCGAGCTGGTAGGTCCGGCCGTCGAGGGCGAGGAGCTCCTCGCCCTCGCGCGCCCGGCGCACCGTGAGGTCCCCCCTCACCTTGGCGGCGTCGAAGACGTGGAGCGGCCGGCCGCGGTCGAAGGTGATGAAGTTCGTGATGTCGACCAGCGCATTGATCGGCCGCAGGCCGATCGCCTTGAGGCGGCGCTGCAGCCATTCGGGCGAGGGGCCGTTGCGCACGCCGCGCACGAGCCGCAGGCCGAAGAGCGGGCAGAGATGGCCGTCCTCGGGGGCGAGGGCGCGGGTCACCGCGACCGGGCAGGGCCCCTCCCCGCGCAGGGTCGGCAGGGTCTCGCGCCTGAGCCGCCCGAGCCCGGCCGCCGCGAGGTCGCGGGCGATGCCGGCGACGCCCGTGCAGTCGGGCCGGTTCGGCGTCAGGTTGATCTCGATCACCGGGTCGTCGAGGCCCGCATAGGCCGCGTAGGTCTCGCCCACGGGCGCGTCCGCCGGCAGGTCGAGGATGCCGTCGTGGTCCTCCGAGAGGCCGAGCTCGGCCCCCGAGCAGAGCATGCCGCGGCTCTCGACGCCCCGGATCGTGCCGACCGACAGGGTGATGTTCTTGCCCGGCACGTAGGTGCCGGGCGGCGCGAAGACGCTGCGCATGCCCGCCCGCGCGTTCGGCGCGCCGCAGACGACCTGGACGGGCGCGGCCCCGTCCCCGAGATCGACGGTGCAGACCCGCAGCCGGTCGGCATTGGGATGCGGCTCGGCGGTGAGCACGGCGGCGATCCGGTAGGCGGCGAGGTCCGCCGCCCTGTTCTCGACGCGCTCCACTTCGAGCCCGATGCGGGTCAGCGTCTCGACGATGACGTCGAGGGACGCGTCGGTGTCGAGGTGGTCCTTGAGCCAGGAGAGGGTGAATTTCATGGGGCGCCGGCCGTTGGCTGGAAGGGAGTCGGGACTTGCGCGTCCGGGCGGGGGGCGACGGGGAACCGCGACGCCGCCCTCAGCCCGTGAGCCCGCCGACGAGGCTCGGAATGTCGAGGGGCCGGAAGCCGTAATGGTCGAGCCAGCGCACGTCCGCCTCGAAGAACGGGCGCAGGTCCGGCATGCCGTACTTGAGCATCGCGATGCGGTCGATGCCCATGCCCCAGGCGAAGCCCTGCACCTCGTCCGGGTCGAGGCCGCACTGGCGCAGCACGTTCGGGTGCACCATGCCGCAGCCCAGGATCTCCAGCCAGTCGTCGCCCTCGCCGAAGCGGATCTCCCCGCCCTTGCGCGAGCACTGGATGTCGACCTCGGCGGAGGGCTCCGTGAACGGGAAGAACGAGGGCCGGAAGCGCATCTTCACGCTCTCGACCTCGAAGAACGCCTTGCAGAACTCCTCCAGGATCCACTTCAGGTGGGCGAGCGTCGCCGTGCGGTCGATCACCAGGCCCTCGACCTGGTGGAACATCGGCGTGTGGGTCTGGTCGGAATCGTGCCGGTAGGTGCGGCCGGGGCAGATCACCCGGATCGGCGGCTGCTGGCTGCGCATCGTGCGGACCTGCACCGGCGAGGTGTGGGTGCGCAGGAGCTTGCGCGTCCCGTCGCGGCCCGGCGGCAGGAAGAAGGTGTCGTGCATCTCCCGGGCCGGATGGCCCTCGGGGAAGTTCAGGGCCGTGAAGTTGAGCTCGTCCGTCTCGATGTCCGGCCCCTCGGCCACCGCGAAGCCCATGTCGCCGAAGATCGCCGTGATCTCGTCGATCACCTGGGTGATCGGGTGGACGCGCCCGCGCGTCTCGGGGCCCTCGCGCACCGGGAGCGTCACGTCGATGCGCTCGGCGGAGAGCCGCGCCGCGAGGGCCGCCTCGGCGAGCGTCTCGCGGCGGGCCAGGATCGCGCCCTGGACCCGGTCGCGAAGTCCGTTGATCAGCGGGCCGCGCTCCCTGCGCTCCTCGGGCGACAGGCTCCCCAGGGTCTTCAGGAGTTCGGAGACGGCGCCCTTCTTGCCGAGGGCGGCCACCCGCACGCCTTCGAGCGCGGCCTCGTCGGCGGCGCCCTCGACCTGCGCCAGGAGGTCGGATTCGAGGCTGTGAAGATCGGTCATCGTGTCCCTGCCGGATCGCGCCGGATGCCCTGCCCCGCGAGGCACGGGCGGTCAAGCCGCCGCGATGCCGCCCGGCCTCGCGCGCGGCGCGCCGCCCCACTCGCGGCGCAGCGCCGCCCAAACCGCGGCGCGCAGCGCCGCCCAAACCGCGGCGCGGCGCGCCGCCCAAACGGAAACGGCCCGCGCGAGGGCGGGCCGTCGAACCATGCAGCCCCCGGGCGGGCCGAGCCCCCGGAAGCGCCGCCGCTACGCCGCCTGCGCGGTCTCGGCCGGCAGGGCCGCCCGGGCCTGCTCGACCACGGCCGCGAAGGCCGCCGGCTCGTGGATGGCGAGCTCGGAGAGCGCCTTGCGGTCCACGACGATGCCCGCCTTGGCGAGCCCGTCGATCAGGCGCGAATAGGTCAGGCCGTGCTCCCGGGCCGCCGCGTTGAGGCGCTGGATCCACAGCGAGCGGAAGTTGCGCTTCCGGTTCTTCCGGTCGCGGTAGGCGTATTGGAGGCCCTTCTCCACCGCCTGCTTGGCGATGCGGATCGTGTTCTTGCGCCGGCCGTAATAGCCCTTGGCGGCCTTCAGCACCTTCTTGTGCTTGGCGTGACTCGTTACGCCGCGCTTGACGCGTGCCATGATGATCTCCTGAACAATTCTACGAAACAGACGGATCGCGGCTCGGAAGCTCTCAGCCGTTCGGCAGGAAGAACTTCTTCACGTTGGCGGCGTCGCCCTCGAACAGGGTGGTCGTGCCGCGCAGGTTGCGGATCTGCTTCGTGGTCCGCTTGATCATCCCGTGGCGCTTGCCGGCCTGGGCGTACAGGACCTTGCCGGTCCCGGTGATCTTGAAGCGCTTCTTGGCGCCCGACTTGGTCTTGAGCTTGGGCATTTGGCTCTCCTGAACGCGCGGGGACCGGGCTCCGGAGGAGCCCGACCGTCACGCGCATCGGTTGCGTGGAGCGAAGCGAACCGCCACGGCAGCCCTCACGGCCGGGCGGTTCGGTCGAGGCGCGCGCTCTAGCACAGCCGATCCCGGCCCGCAATCACGGCTTGCCGGGCGCCGCGGCGCCCGCGCCGGGCGGCAGGGGCCCGGGGCGCCCTGTGCGCAGCGGGGACGAGGCCGCGCCGCCCCTCGTCTTGTGCGACGCACCGGAACCATAAGCGTGGCGTCGCGGTTCTGTTCATGTCCCGCTCAGGCCCGATCGTGCTTGATCCCGCCAACGATTGGCGTCTCAGGAGAATTCGTCGTGCGCATAGCCCAGATCGCCCCCCTCGCAGAGGCCGTGCCGCCCAAGTTCTACGGAGGCACCGAACGTGTGGTCTCGTGGCTGACGGAGGAGCTGGTGCGCCAGGGCCACGACGTGACCCTGTTCGCGAGCGGCGACTCGGAGACGAGCGCCAAGCTGGTCGCCTGCGCCCCCGAGGGCCTGCGCCTCGCCGGCATCCGCGACCACGTGGCGAGCCACCTCGCCATGCTCTACCACCTGCGCCGGCGGGCGGACGAATTCGACATCATCCACTTCCACATCGACCTCCTGCAGTATCCGCTGTTCGAGGACCTGAACCACAAGTGCGTCACGACCCTGCACGGGCGCCTCGACGTGCCGGACTTCATGCCGGTCTACCGGACCTTCACGGGCATGCCGCTCGTGTCGATCTCCGACCACCAGCGCGGCCCGATGCCGTCGAACGCCAACTGGCTGGCGACGATCCATCACGGCCTGCCGGCGGAGAACTGCCGCTTCTCGGCCGCGCCGAGGGACGGCGGCTACCTCGCCTTCCTGGGCCGCATCTCGCCCGAGAAGCGCCCCGACCGCGCCATCGAGATGGCCAAGCGCTCCGGCGTCAAGCTCAAGATCGCCGCCAAGGTCGACAAGGCCGACCAGGAATACTGGGACGAGGTCATCGAGCCGATGACCCATCACCCGCTCATCGAGTATATCGGTGAGATCAACGAGGACCAGAAGCACGAGTTTCTCGGCAACGCCCTGGCGCTCGCCTTCCCGATCGACTGGCCGGAGCCGTTCGGCCTGGTGATGATCGAGGCGATGTCGGCGGGCACGCCGGTGATCGCGTGGCGCAACGGCTCCGTGCCGGAAGTCATCAAGGACGGCGTGTCGGGCGTCCTGGTCGAGTCCATGGACGAGGCCGTGGCCGCCGTCGAGACCGTGAAGGGCATGAGCCGCCAGGCGGTGCGCCGCTACTTCGACACGCGCTTCACCGCGACCGTGATGGCCAACACCTACCTCAACGCCTACGAGTCGCTGATCGCCGCTGACGCGGCGGCGATCAAGCTGCCGGGCCTGCGCCCCGAGATCGGGGCGGGCGCCGCGAACGGCGTGCACGGGGCGAAGCCGGCCGGCCTCTGGCCGCTCTGACCCGATCCGTCCCGTGCGGGACGGCGTCCCGTCCCGTGCGGGACGGCGAAAGGCCCGGCCTCCCCGCGGAGGCCGGGCCTTCTTGCGTGTGATCGCCGTCCGGACGTGATCGTCCGGACGGCGTCTGAGCCGGGCTCAGGTCGGGAAAGCCGCCTCGCGGCGTCCTGCCCCTGGCGCGGGCCGCAGGATGGCCCACATTGGCGGGCCTATGGGGGCGCAGTGATTCGGGCCGCGCGCCCGACGCGTCCTGCCCTCGAGACCTGGAGACCCGCCCCGATGGCCGCGACCGTGCAGGAGAGGAGCCCCTTTCCCGGCGTCCCCGACGACGAGCCCCTGCCCCAGTACCACATCGAGGCCCAGACCTCCCTGGTCGAGCGGCCCCTGCGCTCTCTCAAGCACGGCGACGCGTTCGCGGTGCTGGACAGCTACGGCGACATCGGGGTCTTCCCCGGGCCCGAGGGCCTGTACTTCCAGGACACCCGGTTCCTGTCGCGCCTCCAGCTCACGGTGGAGGGCCAGCGCCCGCTCCTGCTCGGCTCGGTGATCCAGGACGACAACGGCGCGCTCTCGGTCGACATGACCACGCCCGACATCCGCCTCGACGCGGGCGACGAGACCTCGATCCCGCGCGAGATCATCGCCCTCGACCGCACCAAGTTCATGTTCCGGGGCACCTGCTACGACCGGATCGGGCTGCGCAACTACGACACCCGGCCCCGGCACCTGCGCCTCGCCCTGACCTTCGACGCGGATTTCCGCGACCTGTTCGAGGTCCGCGGCGCCACCCGCGAGCGGCGCGGCCAGCGCAGCGTCGTGGTCACGCGGCCCGACGAGGTCACCTTCCGCTACCAGGGCCTCGACAACCGGCTGCGCACCACCCGCCTGCGCTTCGGCCCCGCCCCGACCGTGATCGAGCCGCACCGGGCCGAGTTCGAGATCCGCCTCGCCCCCGGCGGCCGGGCCTCGATCTTCGTGCGGGCGGTGTTCGATGCGAGCGACGTCAAGGCCGACGCGCTGGTCGCCGTGACCGGCAGCGCCCTGCCCACCTCCTCCCCGGTCTACCCCAACCCGCGCCGCGAGGAGGGCCACGCCAAGGGCGAGGGCATGGCCTTCGCGCTGGCCTACCGCGACGCGCGCCGCGACCTGCGCGCGGCCACCGCCGACATCACCACCATCGAGAGCTCGAACGACCAGTTCAACGAGGCGGCCTGCCGGGCCACCGCCGACCTCTACATGCTGGCGACCCGCACGACCCACGGGATCTACCCCTACGCGGGCATCCCCTGGTACAGCACGGTGTTCGGCCGCGACGGCATCATCACGGCGATGATGACGCTCTGGATCGACCCCAACATCGCCAGGGGCGTGCTGCGCTACCTCGCGGCGACCCAGGCGAGGACCAACAACCCGGCGGCCGATGCCCAGCCGGGCAAGATCCTGCACGAGACCCGCCACGGCGAGATGGCCAATCTCGGCGAGGTGCCCTTCGCGCTCTACTACGGCACGATCGACGCGACGCCGCTCTTCGTGATGCTGGCCGGCCAGTATTTCGAGCAGACCGGCGACAGGGCGACCGTCCAGGCGATCTGGCCGAACATCCTGGCCGCCCTCGAATGGATCGACACCTACGGCGACCGGGACGGCGACGGCTTCGTCGAGTACGCCCGGGAGACCGACAAGGGCCTCGCCAACCAGGGCTGGAAGGACAGCCACGACTCGATCTTCCACGCGGACGGCCGCATGGCCCAGGGCCCGATCGCGCTCTGCGAAGTGCAGGGCTACGTCTACGCCGCCAAGCGCGCCGCCTCGAAGCTCGCGGGCGTGCTCGGCCACGTCGCCCTGTCGGAGCGCCTGAAGGACGCCGCCGAGCGCCTGCGGACCGCCTTCGACCGGGCGTTCTACTTGCCGGAGATCGGCACCTACGCCCTCGCCCTCGACGGGGAGAAGCGCCCCTGCGCGGTGCGGGCCTCCAATGCCGGCCACGCCCTCTTCACCGGCATCGCGCTGCCCGAGCGGGCGGCGAGCGTCGCCGAGGTGCTGATGTCCAAGGACGGGTTCAACGGCTGGGGCGTGCGCACGATCGCGCAGGGCGAGGCGCGCTACAACCCGATGTCCTACCACAACGGCTCGATCTGGCCGCACGACAACGCCATCGTGGCGCTGGGCCTCGCCCGCTACGGCCACAAGGCGGCGGCGGCGCGGGTCTTCGAGGGCCAGCACGGCGCGTCGCTCTACCAGGACGGGCGGCGGCTGCCGGAACTGTTCTGCGGCTTCAGCCAGCGCAACCAGCGCGGGCCCACCAATTACCCGGTGGCCTGCAGCCCGCAGGCCTGGGCGGCCGCGGCGCCCTTCGCCTTCCTGGCCGCCTGCCTCGGCCTCGAACTGCGCCACGACCGCAACCGGATCCGCTTCCGCGACCCGATCCTGCCGGGCTTCCTCGACCGGGTGCTGATCCGCAACCTGAAGCTCGGCCCCTCCCGCGTCGACCTCCTGCTCCACCGCCACGGCCCCGACGTGACGGTCAACGTCCTGCGCCGCAAGGGCGACGCGCAGGTGGTGCTGATGAAGTGAGCGGCGAGTTCGGCCTGCGCCCCGGCGAGGAGGGCATCCCCCTCCCCGCCGAATTCGACGCCGGCCTCCACTTCATCGGGCGCCTGCGCACCCCCTGGACGCGCCGCGAGGAATGCCCGCGCAACGCGGCGCAGTCGGACGCCGCCTGCACGGTCGAGCTCGATCCGCGCTTCGCCCCGGGCCTCCTCGCCCTCGACGGCACGACCCACCTGATCCTCCTCTACTGGATGGACCGGGCGCCGCGCTCGCTGCTGGTGCAGCGCCCCCGCCACGCCGCCGGCCCGCGCGGCACCTTCGCGCTGCGCTCGCCGGCGCGGCCGAACCCGATCGCCCTCGCGGTCGTCGACCTCCTCGGCATCGCCGGGCACCGGCTCACCGTGCGCGGCCTCGACTGCCTCGACGGGACCCCGCTCCTCGACATCAAGCCCTACTTCGCCTCGACCGACTCAAAGCCCGGGGCGCGGGTCGGCTGGCACGAGGCCTGAGGGCGGCGGCCGGGGCAGTCCAGGCCGCGTCGCGGCGGCCGGCAGCGCTCCGTCAGGCCGGATGGTCTGACTTCCCGCTTCCGTTGCTGAGGCGGCCTGGTCTTGTCCGCGCCGCATCGGAGACCTGCCATGTCTGCGCCGCCGCGGCCCTAATCTTCGAAGCGCGCCTGCATCGAACTAGGCGCGACGACTTCTGAAGGGTTCAGATGAGTTACATTTTATCAAACAGTCGCCGATAGAACCGGATCCGTCTGTATCGATATTTGGTCTTGCCTATGCGGATCCGAAGCAAGCTGCTCGCCCTCATGGGCGCGCTCGGGGGCGTGACGCTCCTGGTGGCGGCGCTGGCCGTGCACTTCCTGGCGGCGGTCGGCGGCGACCTGGAAGCGGTGCGGGCGACCTCGACCCGGGCGCTCTACAGCGAGCGGCTGAACCGCCTCGTCACGGCCGCCGTGATGGAGTCCCGCGGGATCTACGCCGCGAAGGACGTCGCGGAGGCGCGGCCCTTCGCGGACGGGCTCGTGGCCTCGCTCGACGCGGTCGACGCGCTCCTCGCCCGCTGGACCCCCCTCGTCCCGGACGAGGAAAGGCCCCTGCTCGAGGCGGTGGTCAAGGGGGCGGCGGCCTTCCGGAGCTTCCGGCTCGAGACGGTGCGGCTCGCCCGCGAGGTCTCGCCCCAGGCCGCGGCCCTGCAGGGCAACAACGAGGCGAACCGGGCCAACCGCAAGGCCTTCCAGGTCAGCATCGACGCGCTGACCGCCCACAGCCAGGATTCCGTCGCGGCGATCGAGGGGCAGGCGCGGCGCCTCGCCGACGACCGCATGCGGCTGCTGCTCGGGCTCGCCCTCGGCGGAGCGCTGGCCTCGGTCGCGCTCGGGGCCCTGGTGGCCCAGCGCCAGATCGGGCGGCCGCTGCAGCAGGTCACGGCGGCGATCCGGGCCCTCGCCGCGGGCGAGGTGCGGCTGCCGCAGGCGGTGCGGCGCCGGGACGAGATCGGCGAGATCTGGGCCAGCATGGCGGTCTTCGCCGAGGCGATGCGCGAGGCCGAGACCCTGCGCGGCCGGGAGGCCGAGGGCGAGCGCCGGGCGAGCGCCGAGCGCCGGGCGCAGCAGGCCGCCCTCGGGCAGCGCTTCGAGGAGAGCGTCGGGGGCTTGGTGAGGCAGGTCGCGGCGGCGGCGCGGGCGATGGAGGATCAGGCCCGCACGCTGGTGGAGACCGCCGACGTGGCGACCCGCGACGCGCAGATCGTGTCCGGGGCGGCGCAGCGGACCTCGTCGCACGTGGCGACCGTGGCGGCGGCCACGGAGGAGATGTCGGCCTCGATCCAGGAGATCGTCGAGCGGGTCGACGCCTCCTCGCAGGTGGCCGGCCAGGCGCAGGAGGATGCCCGCCGCACCGATGCCAGCGTGCAGCAGCTGGCGGCGAGCGCCGAGCGGATCAGCCGCGTCGTGGCGGTGATCTCCGACATCGCGGCGCAGACGAACCTGCTGGCCTTGAACGCCACGATCGAGGCGGCGCGGGCCGGCGAGGCGGGCCGCGGCTTCGCGGTCGTCGCCGCCGAGGTGAAGAGCCTCGCCGGGCAGACCGCCCGGGCGACGGAGGAGATCGCCGGTCATATCGGCGAGATCCAGGCCGCCACGCGGGCGGCGGTGGCGGATCTCGGCCGCATCGGCGGCGTGATCGCCACGATGTCGGGCGCGGCGGGCGCCATCGCGGCGGCCGTCTCGCAGCAGGGCGGCGCGACCCGCGAGATCGCCCGCAGCGCGCAGGAGGCCGCCGCCGGGACCGCGCAGGTGACGCAGACCGTGACCGAGCTGCACCGCGGCGCGGGCCTGACGGGCGACGCGGCCGCCCGGGTGCTGGAGGCCGCCAACGCGGTGTCGGACTGCTCCGACACCCTCACCCGCGAGGTGAGCGGCTTCCTCTCGGCCCTCTCCGCCGCGTGAGGCTCGCGGCGCAGGTCGTTGACGGCGTCATCCGACGCTCACGCGGCGACGGGGGCGGGGCCGTCCGCCCCGTGTCGGGTGACGCGATCTCCGCCTGATCGGTTCGGACTTGCGCCGCGCCTGGGCACGATCCTGGCTCTCGGCGGTCCGTCCCGATTGGCGCCGGATGGGCGCCGGACGGCGATGCCGGACCGATCAGGCGAGTACCGTAGGGCGAGATCCGCCGCGAGCGACCGCCGGGGCCGGGCAGGGTCCGCCCCGCATCAGCCCCGCGCGGCGGCCCGTCGCAGCCAGGCCCGCAGGGCGGCCGCCCGCGCGCGCCACGCCCCCGAGCGCCGCAGGGCGGCCGCCAGGGCGGCGACCGGCGGGCCGCCCGGCGCCGAGGCCGCGAAGCCGACGATCTCGCTGCGCCCCGGATAGAGGTCCGCCAGGACGCGGCTGTCCTGCGTCGCCGAATCGAGCCGGTCGGCCTCGGATCCCTCGTGCAGGGCGCGGACGATCTCCGCCTCCAGCAGGGCGCCGGGCGCGAAGGCGGCGTAGCGCTCGTCGTAGGCCGTCTTCAGGAGGAACACGGTCCGGCGGCAGGTCAGCGCCACGCTCGCGGCGATCGGCACGCCGTCGAGGCGCAGCAGGTCCGCCCGGGCGGTGACCGGCCCCTCGCCCGCCCCGAACAGATCGGCCGCCAAGGCGGCCGTGGCGGGGCGGCTCGCCAGCGCGGTGCCGACCCGGCCCTTCCAGCCGGCCCGCTCCAGGGCGAGGAAGGCCGCGCAGGCGGCGCCGAGGTCGCCCGCCGGCCCGACCGTCTCGAAGCGCACGGCGCCGAGCGCGTCGAGGCGCCGCCGCCGCCGCCGCAGGTCCTTGACCCGGTTGCGGCTCGGCGCCGCGGCGAGGCAGGCGGCGTGGTCCGGGAAACGGTCGAGGACCGGCCGCGCGAAGCGCGAGACGGTCTCGACGCCCCAGCCTGCCTCCGCCATCGCGGCGAGGAGCCCGGCGCCGGCGGGCGTGCCCGCGGGCAGGAGCGGCCAGCGCCAGCTGTCCGAGACGCGCGCGAGGCCCGCCACCAGCGCCGCGAGGGCGGGCGCGAAAGCGGCGCCCTCGGCGACGAGGGGCGCCGTCGCCGTGATGATCGGGGCGGTGAAGGGCGCGGCGCTCCTTCGCAGCATCGGGCGCGCGGGCCGGATCGGCAGCAGCGCCAGCAGCGCCGGCCCGTCCCGGACGACCACGCAGGCGAGGTCCGGCGGGGCGAGCCCGTGGGCGAGGTGGGCCGCGATCATGCGCCGGCCGTAATCCGGCGAGGGCGCCGCCGCGCGCGCGACGAGGGCGTCCCAGGCGGCGGGGTCGAGGGAGGCGGCCGGGACGATCTCGGGCGCGAGCGAGGCGGAGGCGCCGCGCGGGGAGAACGGGGCGTTCACGGGGCGGCCTCGGGACGGGTGGGGCCGATGGCCGCCGTGGCGAGGCCGAGGCGCCGCCGCGCGGCCAGGGCCAGGAGGAGGCCGCGCAGCGCGACGACGAGGGCGGCGGCGAGCGCCGCCCCGAGCACCCCGAGGGGCGGCACCAGGGCCAGCATCAGGGCGACCGTGAGGACGAGGAGCGCGCCCGTGAGGGCCGCGCAGAGGCGCTCGGCCCCGAGCATGCTCAGCACGTCCTCCGCCGGGCCGAAGGCGGCCGCCAGGGCGTGCCCGGCGACCAGGAGCGCGAGGAGCGGCAGCCCGGCCCGGAAATCGGCGCCGAACAGCCCGAGCAGCACGGGCGCCGCGGCCAGGATCGCGAGCCCCGTCGCCAGGACGGCGAGGAGCGTCAGGCGCGCCCAGTGCCGCACGAGGCGCGCGAGGCCGGCCCGGTCGCCCCGGGCCTGCGCCTCCGCGAAGCGCGGGGCCGCGACCGCGGAGGCCGCGTAGGCGACGAAGGCCACGACCTGCACGAGGCGGGTCGCCGCGAAGTAGAGCCCGACCGCCTCGGGGGGCAGCAGGAAGCCGAGCACCAGAACGTCCGCGAAGTTGAAGCCCGAGCCGGCCAAGTCGACGAGGGCGAGCGGCAGGGCGGTGCGCATCCAGCCGCGCCACGGATAGGCGCCCGGGCCGGGCGGCAGCAGGCGCGCGAGGCGCCCCAGGAGCGCGGCCCCCTGCAGCGCCAGGGAGAGGGCGGTGGCGGCCAGCATGCAGGCGACCGCGGTCGCGGCGAGCGGGGGCGCCCCTGCGGCCACCGCGGCCAGCATCGCCGCCGCCAGCAGCGCCTGCCGCAGCAGGTAGGGCGGCGCGATGGCCAGCAGGGTCCAGGTCTGGCCCCGCGCGACGCCCTCGCAGAAATCCTGCAGGGCGACGAGCGGCAGGACCAGGGCGCCGAGCAGCAGCGGCCCGCGCAGGCCGGGCTCCACGAGGCCCGGCGCGAGGGCGAGGAGGGCGGCTCCGGTCCCGGCGAGCAGCGTCCCGGCGGCCAGGGAGAGCGCGGCCCCGAACACCAGGAAGCCCCGCCCCCGCGCCGCCGTCCCCGTCGCCCGGTATTCCGGCAGGAAGCGGGAGGCCGCCTGCGACAGGCCCCAGGTGGAGGCGTGGCCGAGGAGCGCCGTCCAGACCCAGACCGCCGCGAAGATCCCGTACTCGGCGGGCCCCATGGCCCGCGCCATCAGCACCTGGGCGAGGAGCGCGCAGCCCGCGGCGGCGACCCGCACGCCGAACACCGCGACGGCCATGCGCGCGAGGCCCGCCACGGAAGCCGACGCGTCGCTGAGAGAGGCCCCGGCCGCCATGGGGAACACCTGGTGGGCGCGACTTGGCGATGCGCCGCCGCAACGGCGAGTTTAGGGGCCGGGGATTGCGCGCGGGTTAAGCCGATCGGAGGGATTCGGCCAGGGCCGACCGCGCCTGCCGGCGCCGGCCCGGCGCGCCGCGTCCGGGGCCGCCGGCGCCGACGGTCGGGCTGTCCGCGCGGGGCAGGTCGGGGCGCGGGCGGCGGATCACGGGCTGCGCGGCAGCCTGGTCTGGCGGTCCTGACCGGGCCGCGCCCGCTCCGGATGCCGCGGCCGGAGCGGGACCCGCCCTCAGGCGGCCCGCGCCGCCTCGGCCGGCGCGTGCACGACGGGCACGGCCGGTGAGCCCTCCCACTCGCTGTCGGAGGGGATCGACTCGCCCTTCATGATCACGGTGAGCGGGCGCAGCCGGGCGAAGTCGCCGACCTCGGTGTCATACAGCACCGTCGCGAAGGCGCCGACCGTCACCCCCCGCCCGAGCGCCACCCGCCCGACCTTCATCACCCGGTCCTCGTAGAGGTGGGTCTGGAGCGCCGACATCCGGTTGATCGCGGAATAATCCCCGATCGTCACGCAGTCGAACTCGGTGATGTCCGTGGCGAGCAGGCAGACGCCCTGGCCCGTGCGGGTGCCGAACAGGCGCAGCACCCAGGGCAGGAAGGGCGTGCCCATCAGGTGCTCCAGCAACACCCGGCCGGCGAGGCCCCAGTACATCACCGCCACCGCCTCCGTGCGCATCGCCCACCACGACCACATCGGGTGCATGCCCGGCCGGTAGGCGCCCATCAGCAGCCACTTCACGGCGATCACCACCAGCGTCTGCACCACCGCGATCACCACGCTGGTGACCACGAAGCTCACCGCCAGCCCGAGCCAGTCCCCGGCCAGGATCGCCGGGTAGAACACGAAATCGATGGCGATGATCGCGCAGGTGATGAACAGCATCGGCGAGAAGGACGAGGTGAAGGCCTCGAACACCCCGCGCCCGATCCGCGGCCAGATCCCCGGCTCGAAGGTCTGGCGCTGGCCGAGATCGACCTTCTGGCGGGTCGGCAGCTTGATCGGCGGCGAGCCGAACCAGGTCTCGCCGGGGCCCATCCGCGCGTTGCCCGGCGGCTTCGACTTGATGCCGATGAGCACGTCGTCCGGGATCACGGTGCCGGGCGGCACCACCGCGTCGTTGCCGACGAAGACCCGCGACCCGGTGCTGACGGGCGCGAGGTGCATGTAGCCGTGGCGCACCTCCTCCTCGCCGTACACGACCTCGTCGGCGATGAAGTTGCGCGCGCCCACCTCGGCGAGGTCGTAGCGCCCCGCGAGGTTGGTGGAGATCTCGGCCCCGAGCCCCATCCCGGCCCCCATCAGCCGGTACCACGCCCGCATATAGACCGTGGCGAAGAGCGAGGAGAGCGTCTCCAGCATCACCTCGGCGGCGAGCGCCACCGCCCATTTGCGCAGGTACACGCCGCTGTCGACCGGGTAGCTGCCGGCCCGCAGGCGCGGCAGGACCAGCCAGCGGATCGCCGCGATCAGGAACACCGTCGCGGCCGTCATCAGCATGGCGGTCGGCCAGGTCAGGAGCGGCAGGTAGAGGTGGTAGTCGACGTCGGTCAGGGTCGCGAGCGAGTCGCTGATCTGGTCGAAGATGTAGAAGGCCGGGAAGATCGGCAGCAGGCCGATGGCCGGGACGCCCGCGAGCAGCGCCGCGTAGGTCACGAAGAAGGCGGCGCGGCGGGGTCTCGACACGGGCGGCGGCTGCGGGATGGCCGAGAGGTCGACCGTGCCGACCTTGCGGCCGGGCGAACCGTCCCAGATCTCGGCGCGGCCCACCACCGTGCCGGCCGGCACCGTCGTCAGGTCGCCGATCTCGCAGAAATCCTCCAGCCGGGCGCCGTGGCCGATGACGCAGGACGTGCCGACCGCGACGTTCTCCCCGATCACGACCGGGCCGATCACCAGCTCGTCGCCGACGATCTCCGCGTTGGCGATGACGAGGCGCCCGCCCAGCGAGGCGCCGCGCCCGACGCTGAGCAGGTCCGCCGCCCCGACGTCGATGTCCGAGATGATCGCGTCCTTGCCGATCCGGGCGCCGAGCAGCCGCAGGTAGATGCGGATCATCGGCGAGCCCTGCAGCCACTTGACGTGGACCAGGGGCGTCAGGCGCTGGGTCAGCCACCAGCGGAAATAGTAGGTGCCCCAGAGCGGGTAGCGCCCGGGCCGGGTGCGGCCGAGCACCAGCCACTTGGCGGCGATCGCGGTGAGCGCCGTGACCGCGTTGAGCCCCATATAGACGAGGAGCAGCACCGCCATCTCCTCGAAGAAGCCGAGGTCGCCGCCCGTGATCAGCAGGTAGGTGACGAAGATGCCGAGCCACTGCGCGGTGGAGAGGGCGATGATGAAGGGCAGCACCGCCGCCTGGGCGAGGCCGCAGAGGAAGCGGCGCCGGAGGGGCGGCGGCGCGAAGGAGAGATCCCGCGTTGCGGCCTCGGTGCCGACCCCGCCGGTCCGCGCGATCAGGCTCTCGGCCATCGCCCGCAGGGTGCGGTGCGCGTAGACGTCCTGGAGGGTGATCGAGGCCAGGACCGGCACCTCGCGCACGGCGCCGACGAAGCGCGCGGCGAGGAGCGAGTGGCCGCCGAGGTCGGAGAAGAAATCCGCCTCGAAGGGAATCGCGACGTTGCCGAAGGCGCGCTTGGCCGCGACGAGGAGCGCCGCCTCGGTCTCGTTCGCCGGCTCCTCCTGCTCGCCCGTGGAGGCCGGGGCGGTGAGGGGCGCGGCGCGCAGCGCCTTGCGGTCGACCTTGCCGGAGGCGGCCAGGATCGGCAGCGAGGCCGTCACCTCGAAATGGCCGGGCACCATGTAGGGCGGCATGGTCGCGGCGAGCGCCGCGCGCAGGCGCGGCGTCTCGATCTCCGCCCCGCGCTCCGGCACCAGGAAGGCCACCAGCCGGTCCACCCCGTCGTCCTGGCGCAGCACGACGGCGGCCTGCCCGATCCCGGGCTGCGCCCGGATCCGCGCCTCGATCTCGCCGAGCTCCACCCGGAAGCCGCGGATCTTCACTTGGTCGTCGATGCGGCCGTGGAAGAGGATGCGCCCCTGCGGGTCGAGGGAGACGGCGTCGCCCGAGCGGTAGAGCACCGGGTCGGAGCCGTCGCCGCCGTAGGGGTTGGGGATGAACTTCTCCCGCGTCAGCTCCGGCCGGGCGAGGTAGCCCGCGGCGATCCCGGGGCCGCCGATCAGGAGCTCGCCCTGCACGCCCGGGCCGACCAGGGCGAGGTGCTCGTCCGCGATATAGGCGGTGTAGTTGGCGATCGGCCCGCCGATCGTGACGGGGTCGCCCGGCCGGATCTCGGCCGCGGTGGCGACCACGGTCGCCTCGGTCGGCCCGTAGGTGTTGAACAGCCGCCGGGTCGGGGTGGCCCAGCGGGCGACCAGGGGCTCGGGCAGCGCCTCGCCGCCGAGCAGGATCAGCCGCAGACCCGGCACGTCCTGCGTCATCAGGGCGAGCAGGGTCGGCACCGTGTCGAGCACCGTGATCCCGTTCGCCGCGAGGAGGCCGGGCAGGGCCTCGGCGTCGCCCATCATGGCGGGGCTCGCCACGAACAGGGTCGCGCCGACGAGGTAGGGGACCCAGATCTCCTCCATCGAGAGGTCGAAGGCGACCGAGGCGCCCTGGAACACCACGTCGTCCTCGGTGAGGCCGTAGAGGTCGTTGGCCGAGCGCAGGAAGTGGCAGATGTTGCGGTGGCTGATGACGATGCCCTTGGGCACGCCGGTCGAGCCCGAGGTGTAGATCAGGTAGGCCGGATGCTCCGGCGTCAGGCCCGCGGCGCGCAGGTCGGGGGCCGGGCCCGGCGCCTCGCCGGCGATCTCCGCCGGGGTGAGCGCCTGCGTGCCCGCGGGGGCCTGGCCCTTCAGGGACTCCGACACGAGGATCGCCTTGGCGGCGGCGTCATCCAGGCAGACCGCGACGCGGTCGGCCGGCGCCTCGGCGTCGAAGGGCAGCCAGGCGGCGCCCGCCTTGGTGATGCCGATCTGCGCCACCAGCAGCTCGGGCGAGCGCGCCATCCACAGGCCGACCACGTCGCCCGGGCCGATGCCGCGGGCGGAGAGCCCGCTCGCGATCGCGTCCGAGCGGGCGTCGACCTCGGCGTAGGAGAGGCGCGTCTTCCGGGCGCTCGCCCCGTCGATGAGGGCCGGATGGCCGCCGCGGCGGCGCGCCGTGTCGCGGAACAGCTCGGCCAGCACCTCGTCGCGGAGGAGGTCCGGCCGCGCGGCGCCGCGCAGAACCGCCCGGTGAGCGGTCTCGGCGGAGGTCGAACGGGCGATCCCGGCGGTCTGACTCATGCTCTGCTCCACGGCCCCGGGCCGATGCGCGCCGCCCCGTCCGGGACGGCGTCCCGCGCGCTCGCGGGCGGTCCGGCCTGCGAGGCAACGCGCGCGACCCGAATTCGTACGATTCTGGCGCGGTCGCGCAACGGCCCAGGATCATCCGGCCGGATGTCCCTCCGATGAACGGCCCCGGGCCGCGGTGGCTTACCCTCTCGGGCGCCGGGCCGTCCACCCGCCACGCCGCATTCGCGCGGCCCCGCCCCGTCATCCGGACCTGTCCGGTCCGGCGGACCTGTCCGGCCCGGCGGACCTCTCCGGTCCGGGCCGCGTGCCGATCCGCCGCGCATCAGATCCAGCGAGGGCCGGCCGCGTCGATGACCAGCACGCGGCCCTGCCAGATGTCGCGATGGGGCGCCTCGGCGGGCGAGGCGTGCCCGCCCGCGACCAGCACCGCCCGGGCGACGCCCCCGTGCGCCACCATCACGGTCGGCCCGTCGAGTCCGTCGAGGACCGGGCGCACCCGCGCGAGGAGCATCGCGTAGCTCTCCGCCCCCTCCCCCGGCGGGCGATGGCCCCAGCGGTCGTGGTTGCGCGCCGCGTAGCCGCGCGGGTCCGCGACGCGGATCTCCCGCAGGGTGCGGCCCTCCCAGGCCCCGAAGCCGAGTTCCTTCAGGCGGGGATCGGTGGCGTAGGCCTCCGGGGCGAGCCCGAGCCGGCGGCGCAGGGTCTCCATGGTCTGGCGGGTGCGCGTGAGCGGGCTCGCCAGGTAGGCGGCCTCCGGCGCCCCCGCGCCGAGCAGGGCGGCGAGGCGCTCGCCCACCGCCTCGGCCTGGGCGAAGCCCCTCGGATTCAGGGGCGTGTCGCGCTGGCCCTGGAGGCGGCCCTCGGCATTCCAATCGGTCTCGCCATGGCGCACAAAGTAGAGCGGGGGACGGCTCATTCCCGGCCGCTCCCCGGCGCGGAACGCCGTCCGGACGGTTCCGTTAACGATCGCATCCCGCTCTCCCCGGTGCACGCTCCCCGATGGCGAAGAACAAGCCCAACCGCAAGCCTGAGCCGGCGCCGGTGCCGCACGGGCCGCACCCGCACTCCTCCGCCTGGGCCGCCGCGGCGGCGGAATTCGAGGCGCGGAGCCCCGGCTCGATGGCGGCCTACGCGGCCGCCCGGCCGGTGCCCGGGCCCGGCCTCGCCGTGGTGCGGCCGGACGCGCCCTTCTCCCTCGCGGCCATCGACCCGAACGCGCCCAAGGACGCCGACAAAGAGGCCGCCGTGACCGCCCTCGCGGTCGAGCGGGCCCGGATCCAGGCCTTCCAGGAGCGCCTCTACGCCGAGCACCACCGCAGCCTGCTCGTCGTGCTGCAGGCGATCGACACCGGCGGCAAGGACGGCACCATCCGGCACGTCCTCGAAGGGGTGAACCCGCAGGGCTGCCAAGTCTGGTCCTTCAAGACGCCGAGCCGGGAGGAGCTCGATCACGACTTCCTCTGGCGCTACCACCAGCACACGCCGGGCCGCGGCATGATCACGGTGTTCAACCGCAGCCACTACGAGGACGTGCTGATCGTGCGGGTCAAGAAGCTGGTGCCCGAGCCGGTCTGGTGCGAGCGCTACGGCCTCATCAACGATTTCGAGCGGCTCCTGACCCTGTCGGGCACCACGGTGCTCAAGTTCTTCCTGCACATCTCCCGCGACGAGCAGAAACGCCGGCTGGAGAGCCGGCTCAAGGACCCGCAGAAGCGCTGGAAGTTCGACCCCGCCGACCTCGTCGAGCGGGAGGCCTGGGACGATTACCAGGCCGCCTTCCAGGACGCGCTCACGCGCTGCGCCACCGACCACGCCCCCTGGTACGTGGTCCCGGCGAACCAGAAGTGGTTCCGCAACCTCATCGTGGCGCGCACCATCGCGGACACGCTCGAAGCGATGAACCCGCAATATCCGAAGCCGCCCGAGGAACTCGACAGCATCACCGTGCCGGATTGAGCCGACCTGTACGGAGATCTTGCGGAGATCATCGAGGAGATCGGCCGGGTAATCCATTCTCGTTCGTGGCCGATGCGGACGAAACCACAACATCACGCCCCGACTTGAGGATTTCTCCGGAAAGGGAGCGGCTCTGCGGCGAGGCGGGAAGGTCTCGCGCACTAAACTTCTCCCGCGACGCGTTGCTTCGGCAGCTGTTGACACCGTCCGATACGGGCGTAACCTCGGTTCTCGCGGGCGCGGTGGCGAAACTCTCGTCGCGCAGCATCGATGATGGGCGGGCGCAGGGGCGGCGCCTCTGCGGCATGGATCGCTGCGGGGCTCTCCCCTGTTCGGGCCTGCGCGGGCGGCGCCTCGGCGGATGCCGGTCCGAGACCGAGAGCCCGCGGCGAAGGTCAGTCTCGAAAGGCCCTGAGGGGCGCGCGGCGGGCCGGACCCGGCCGCGCGGCCCGACGCGAGGGGGCGCCGATGGGTCACGCCAGCGATCACCGTGACGAGGGGCCGCGCGCGCCCCTCTCCCGGGCCTGGGACGGGGTCCTGCGCTGGCTGCGGGTGCTCTGGGTCTGCCGGGCGAGCGCGGCCAGCGCCCTTGCCGGCCTCGTCCTGTTCACGCTCGCCGGCCCCGCCCGGGACCTGTTCATGGAGAGCCAGCCCTACGGCCTCTACTGGACCGGGTTCTTCGCCATGGTCCTGGCCTGGGCCCTGATCGTCCACTACGCGGCGCGCAAGGTGCTGGAGCAGCAGGCCTGGGCCGAGCCCGGGACCCCGCTGCCGCTCGCCGGGGCCTGCCGGCACGCCCTCGCCGAGCGCTACCGCTGGCCCGCCGCCTGGGTGCCGCGCCTCCTCGGCCTCCTGTGCCTCGTCGCGGTGTGGCTCGGCATCGCGGGCGCGGCCGCCGACCTCGCCCCGGCGCGAAGGGCCCTCGACCTGCCGGATCCGCGGCGCCTCCTGGGATTCCTGGCCGTCGTCGCGGTGCTGTACGCGGCCTACGTGGTCCTGCGGCGGCGGCTGGCCGAGCCGGGGCTGCGCCGGGAGCCCTGGCCGGCCTACCTGCACGACGTCGTCACCGGGGAGGGCGGCAGCCTCCTCAGCGAGCCGACCCCGTTCTGGTTCTTCGCCCTCGCGACGCCCGAGGGGCGGCGCCGGCGCGGCGGCGGGGCCGGCGTCAGGGGGGACGCCGTCGCCTTCCTCCTGCTGGCCTTCCTGGTCGTCGTCTGGGGCATCGCCGTCGCGCTGCCCGGGCTGGTCGAGACCGTCACGCCCCGCGCCCTGTTCGTGGTGCTGATGCTGGGCCTGCCCGTGTCGCTGCTCGCCTTCCTGTCGGCGCTCTCACACGCCCTGCGCCTGCCGGTGATCGCGCTCCTCGTCCTCGGCCTCTTCCTCGGGACGGGCGCCGTCCGCGACTTCCACGACCTGAGGCGCCTCGACGGGCCCGGGACGGTCCGCCCGGGGCTGAGGGAGGCGATGGAGCGCTGGCTGCGCCTCAATTGCCGCCCGGACGACCCGCAACCCTGCCGGGCGCGGCCGGTCATCCTGGCGAGCGCGGGCGGGGCGAGCCGGGCCGCCTTCTTCACCGCCACCGTGGTGGGCGACATCCTGGCGGACGGGCGCGTCGACCTGCGCCGGCGGCTCTTCGCGATCTCGGGCGTGTCGGGCGGCTCGGTCGGCGCGGCCTTCATCCGGGCGGCGCTGGACGACGCCCGGCCGGACGGCGGCGCGCCCTGCGGGCGGGTCGGCCGCGCCTGGTTCCGCCACGACGCGCGCCCGACCGGGCCCTATACCTGGAAGGAGTGCCTGCAGGCCCTGACCGCCGGGGACTTCCTGTCGCGCCCCTTCGTGGGCCTGGCCTTCCGCGACCTGTTCGGCTTCCCGCTCCACGACCTCGTGGGGATGGCCGACCGGGCCGTCCTGCTGGAGAGGGCCTTCGAGGACCAGTACCGGGCGCTGGTCGGGCCGGAGGGGAGCCGGGACGGCGGGCTGGCGCGGGCGCTCGGGGAGGAACCGGTGGGGCCGGAGCGTTGGGCGCCGCGCCTCATCCTCAACACGACCTCGGTGCTGGACGGCCGCCGCTCCCTCGTCTCCGACCTGCTGCCGTTCCGGTGCGACGGGGGCGCGGACGCGCCCCTGTTCCCGACCGCCGTCGACCTGTTCGAGACCCTCGGCGCCGGGCGAAGCTGCGCGGACGGGGCGCCGGCTGCGACCGGCGCGGTGGCGGCCCTGCGCCTGTCCTCGGCCGCGACGGCGAGCGCCCGCTTCCCGGTGATCTCGCCCCACGCCGTGATCCGCAGGCGCGCCGAGGCGGCCGGGTCGCTCGGGGACGCGGTCGACCTTCTGGTCGATGGCGGCTACTTCGAGAATGACGGGTTGACCACGGCGCGCCAGCTCGCCGAGGCCATGCAGGCGGTGTGGCCGGGCTTCCCGAAGGCCGTCATCCTGCACGTCACCAACAACCCGACCTCGGAATCCTCCGGCGGAGGCGACGTGGCGCAACGCTCGCCGCGGCGGCAGGAATTCGTCGACGGCCTCCTGGCCCCGTTCAGGACCATCCTGGCGACCCGCGACGGCCACGCGGCGGTCGCCCTCTGGACCGCCCAGCACGCCTCATCGGCGGTCGAGGAGGTGCTGTCGTTCCAGGTCTACGACGCGGTGGCGCCGGGCGCGAAGGAACCCGGCTGCGCCCTCGCGCGCGCGCCGGAGACGGCCCGGGGCGGCGGGTCGGTCGACCGCATCAAGGACCTGTCGATGAGCTGGTGGCTGTCGGGCGCCGTCCAGGCCTACCTCGACAGCCAGCTCTGCCACCCGGCGAACCGGGCCGCCTACGGGCGGCTGCTGACGCATCTCGGCATTCCGTGAGGCCCCCGGCGCGGGGACCGGGCGGCCGGCCCGCCGCGCCGGCGCGCGAGCGCCGCTCTGGGCCCCAGCGCCAAACTGACGTAAGGTCATGCGAGGGCGCGCGGCGCCGCGACGGAGCTCATCCCATGACCGCCAACCGGTGCGTGCTCGCCGGGATCGTGACCTATCACCCCGATCCGTTCGAACTCACCCGGCTCGTCGGGCGGATCGCGCCCCAGGTCGAGGAGATCCTGATCGTCGCCAATTCCGACCTGCCGGACGCCCTCGCGGCGCAACTCGGCGAGGTGTCCGGGCCGACGCCGCTGCGCGTGCGGCGCGCCGCGGGCAACGAGGGGCTCGGCGCCGCCTATAACGGGCTCGCCTCGCGGGCGCGGGCGGGCGGGTTCGGCTTCGTGCTCCTCCTCGACCAGGACAGCCTGCCCGGGCCGGGCTGCGTCGCCGCCCTGCGGGCCGGGTTCGCGGCGCTCGAGGCGGCGGGCGAGCGGCCGGCCCTGCTGGGGCCGCGGCCGGTCGGGCCGGGCGGCGCGCCCCTGAAGGCGCCGCCCCCGCTCGCCGGCCGCGCGGCGGAGGGCCGCCTCGTCCCGGTGGCCTTCGCGATCTCGTCCGGATCGCTGATCCGCCGCGAGGCCCTCGACGCGGTCGGCCCGTTCCGCAGCGACTTCTTCATTGACGGGATCGACGTCGAGTGGTGCCTGCGGGCCGCCGCCGCCGGGTTCACGGTCTGGCGGGCGGAGGACGAGCCGATGGCGCACGCCCTCGGGCGCGGGGTGATCCGGCTCCCCTTCGGGCTGCGTCTCGCCGACCAGCCGCCCGCGCGCGTCTACACGGCGATCCGCAACCAGCTCGCGCTGCTGCGGCTCGCCCACGTGCCGGCGCGCCTCAAGGCCCGGATGCTGCTGGCCCTGCCGCTCCGGATCGCCGCCTACCTGGTCCGGGCGCGGGCCTCGCGCGAGATCCGCTCGGCGCTCTGGTGCGCGGTGCGGGACGGCGCGACCCTCCGGCTCGGGCCCCCGGGCCGCCGGTTCCGGCCCGCGCCGGCCGGGCACCGGGTCGCGGCGGGCGGCCGCGCCGGGCAGCCGCGCCGGTCCTGACGCGGGCTACACGTCGAGGTTGGCGACGTTCAGCGCATTCTCCTGGATGAACTCGCGGCGCGGCTCGACCACGTCGCCCATCAGCTTCACGAACAGGTCGTCGGCGTCGGTCGTGTCCTTGACCTTGACCTGCAGCAGCGAGCGCACGTCGCGGTCGAGGGTCGTCTCCCAGAGCTGCTGGGCGGTCATCTCGCCCAGGCCCTTGTAGCGCTGGAGCTGGAGGCCCTTGCGGCCGAGCGCCATCGTGGTCTCGAACAGGGCCACGGGGCCGTGCAGCACGACCTCCTCGCCCTTGCGCTGCAGGGTGACCGGCGCGTCGTAGATCTGGCGCAGGGAATCCGTGCGCTCGTCGAGGCGGCGGGCCTCCTGCGAGGAGATCAGCGCCTCGTCGAGCACCGCCACCTGCCGCACGCCGCGCAGGGTCCGCGACAGGACGTAGCCGCCGGCCCGCGCCTCGCCCTCCCAGCCGCGCTCGATCTCGTCCGAGAGGGCGTTGAGCCGCCGGGCGACCTCGTCGGCCACGACCTCCGCCTCGGCCGGGTTCTCGGCCAGCGCCGGGCGCAGCGCCCCGGCGATCGCCGCCTGCTCGACCACGGTGCGGTCGTAGCGGGTGTGGAGCCCGTGCAGGATGGTGCGCACCCCGCGCGCCTCGTCGACCAGCGCCTTGAGCTGCGGACCCGCGAAGGCGACGCCGGTGGCGAGCCGCAGGGAGGCGCCCTCGACGCCGCCGTCGATCAGGTAATCCTCCAGCGCGCGCTCGTCCTTCAGGTAGAGGTGCGAGCGCCCCTTCGAGGCTTTGTAGAGCGGCGGCTGCGCGATGTAGAGGTGCCCGCGCTCGATCAGCTCCGGCATCTGCCGGAAGAAGAAGGTGAGCAGCAGGGTGCGGATGTGCGAGCCGTCGACGTCCGCGTCCGTCATGATGATGATGCGGTGGTAGCGCAGCTTGTCGGGGTTGAACTCTTCGCGGCCGATGCCGGTGCCGAGCGCCGTGATCAGCGTCCCGATCTCCTGGCTCGACAGCATCTTGTCGAAGCGGGCGCGCTCGACGTTGAGGATCTTGCCGCGCAGCGGCAGCACCGCCTGGAAGGTGCGGTCGCGGCCCTGCTTGGCCGAGCCGCCGGCCGAGTCGCCCTCGACGAGCAGGATCTCGCACTTCGACGGGTCGCGCTCCTGGCAATCGGCGAGCTTGCCCGGCAGCGAGGCGATGTCGAGGGCGCCCTTGCGGCGGGTGAGCTCGCGGGCCTTGCGGGCGGCCTCGCGGGCGGCGGCGGCCTCGGCCACCTTGCCCACGATGGTGCGCGCCTCGCCCGGATTCTCCTCCAGCCAGTTCGACAATCCCTCGCCGAGCACCGCCTCGACGACCGGGCGGACCTCGGAGGAGACCAGCTTGTCCTTGGTCTGCGAGGAGAATTTCGGGTCCGGCACCTTCACCGAGATGATCGCGGTCAGGCCCTCGCGGCAATCGTCGCCCGTGAGCGTGACCTTCTCCTTCTTGGCGATGCCGGAGGATTCGGCGTAGCCGGTGATCTGGCGCGTCAGCGCCGCCCGGAACCCCGCCATGTGGGTGCCGCCGTCCCGCTGCGGGATGTTGTTGGTGAAGGGCAGCACCGTCTCGTGATAGCTGTCGTTCCACCACAGGGCGACTTCGACGCTGATCCCGTCGCGCTCGGCGCGGACCACCACCGGCTTGGCGACGAGCGGCGTCTTGGTGCGGTCGAGGTAGCGCACGAAGGCCTCGACGCCGCCCTCGTAGACCAGTTCCTCGCGCTTGTGCTCGGCGTGGCGGGCGTCGGTCAGCACGATGCGCACGCCCGAATTCAGGAAGGCGAGTTCGCGCAGGCGCTTCTCCAGCGTCGCGTAGTCGAACTCGACCATCGAGAAGGTCTCGGTCGAGGGCAGGAAGGTGACCTCGGTGCCGCGCCGGTCCCCGGCCGGGCCGACGACGGCGAGCGGCGCCACCGCGTCGCCGTGGCGGAACTCCATCGCGTGCTCCTGGCCGCCGCGCCAGATGCGCAGGCGCAGCCAGGTCGAGAGCGCGTTCACCACCGAGACGCCGACCCCGTGCAGGCCGCCCGAGACCTTGTAGGAGTTCTGGTCGAACTTCCCGCCCGCGTGGAGCTGGGTCATGATGACCTCGGCGGCCGAGACCCCCTCCTCCGCGTGGATGTCGGTGGGAATGCCGCGGCCATTGTCCGAGACCGTGCAGGAGCCGTCCGGGTTGAGCGTCACGGTCACCAGCGTGGCGTGGCCGGCCAGGGCCTCGTCGATGGCGTTGTCGACGACCTCGTAGACCATGTGGTGCAGGCCCGAGCCGTCGTCGGTGTCGCCGATATACATGCCGGGCCGCTTGCGCACCGCGTCGAGGCCCTTGAGGACCTTGATGGAATCGGCGCCGTAGGTGTCGGGGGTCAGATCGCGGGCGGGTTCGGCCATGTCGGTTCCTGATCGGGCGGGCGCCGGGGGCGTGGGACGCCGGAAGGGGGAGCGCCGCCGCAACAATTGTCGAGTCTTAGATAAGCATTCCGCGTTGAGATTGCACCGGTTTCGGGCGCCGCAGGGGCGCCCGGACCGGTATCGCAATCCCCGGTTAAGGGGGCGGAAATTCAGGCCCTGAGGCCGCCCCGGCTCGCCGCGTCGAGGCGCGCGACGGCGGCCGGGTCGAGGGTGAGCCGCGCCCCGGCGATCAGCTCGTCGAGCTGGGCCACCGAGGTGGCGCTGGCGATCGGCGCGGTGAGGCCGGGCCGCGCCACCAGCCAGGCGATCGCGACCTGCGCGGGCGTGGCGCCGTGCGCCTGCGCGACCGCGTCGAGCTCGCGCAGGAGCGCGAAGCCCTTCGGGGTGAGGTAGGGCGAGACGCGCCCCTCGCGGGCGCGGCCGGCGGCGGCCCCCGCCTCGCGGTACTTGCCGGTCAGGAAGCCGGCCGCCAGGGAGAAGTAGGAGATCACGCCGATCCCCTCCCGGCGGCAGAGCGGCTCCAGCTCCGCCTCGTAGCCGCGCTCGGCGAGGCTGTATTCCGGCTGCAGGCACTCGTAGCGCGGCAGGCCGGTCCGGGCCGCGACGGCGAGGGCCTCCCGCAGCCGCGCGGCGGAGAAGTTCGAGGCGCCGATCGCCCGCACCTTGCCGGCCCGGATCAGCCGGTCGTAGGCGCCGAGCGTCTCCTCGATCGGCGTCTCGGGATCGTCCTCGTGGGACTGGTAGAGGTCGATGCGGTCGGTGCGCAGGCGGCGCAGCGATTCCTCGACGGCGCGCGCGATGGAGGCGCCGCTCAGGCCCTTGCGGGCCTCGCCCGCCGGGCCCTCCCCCATGTCCATGCCGACCTTGGTGGCGAGCACGATGCGGTCGCGGCAGCCGCGCGATTCCATCCAGCGCCCGAGGATCGTCTCGGATTCGCCGCCGGCGTGGCCCGGCACCCAGCGCGAGTAGATGTCGGCGGTGTCGATGAAGGTGAAGCCCTGGTCGAGCAGCCGGTCGAGGATGGCGAAGGAGGTCGGCTCGTCCGCGGTCCAGCCGAGGACGTTGCCGCCGAAGCAGAGCGGCGGGACGGAGAGGCCCGAGCGGCCGAGGGGACGAAGCTCCATGGGGTGAAGGCTCACTGAAGGAAGGGGTTGTCGAGGCGCTCCTGGCCGATCGTGCTCGTCGGCCCGTGGCCGGGGATGAGGACGACGTCGTCGCCGAGCGGCAGGAGCTTGGTCTTGATCGAGGCGATCAGCGCGGCGTGGTCGCCGCCCGGCAGGTCGGTCCGGCCGACCGAGCCGCGGAACAGGACGTCGCCCACCTGGGCGAAGCGCGCCTCGCGGCTCACCAGCACGACGCTGCCGGGGGAGTGGCCGGGGCAGTGCAGCACGTCGAAGGAGAGGTCCCCGACCGTCACCACGTCCCCCTCGGCGAGCCAGCGGTCCGGGGTGACGGCGCGCGCGCCCTCGATGCCGTAGGCGGCGCCGGTCCCGGGCAGCCGGTCGAGGAGCGGCTTGTCGGCCTCGTGCGGCCCCTCGATGATGACGCCGAGGCGCTCGCGCAGCTCCGCGGCCCCGCCCGCATGGTCGATATGGCCGTGGGTGAGCAGGATCTTCTCCACCGTGACGCCGGCCTTCTCGATCGCGGCGAGGATCCGGTCGAGGTCGCCCCCGGGATCGATCACGGCGGCGCGCTTGGTCGCCTCGCACCAGAGCAGGGTGCAGTTCTGCTGGAAGGGCGTGACCGGGATGATGGCGGCGCGGGGCGTGCTCGGCATGGAGATCCGTCGGCGGAGATGGCTCCCGGTCTTTTAGCCGAGAAGCTGACGCGGAGCACCTCGCGCGGCAAGGCGCCCGGCAAGGCGCCCGGAAAGACGCCCGGAAAGACGCCCGGAAAGACGCCCGCAAGGCCGCCTCGCCGCGCCCCGACGCCGCCCGGCCCCGGCCGCCGCCACCGATCCTGGAAATTTCGCGGCCGCGACCGATCGTCGGTTGTCAATCGTCGTCGCTCGCAGTAGGTTCTCCTAGTCGTAACCTTAGGTAAGTATCACCAACACGGAACAACTTCGGCGTTTGTGTGCACACGATATTTCACGCCATCGCTGGATTCTTGCTTCAGTGTGAGAATGAAATCTACAATATTTGGCTGGCAATATCCAGATCCGGGACGAAATAATCACCTGGATCGAATATGAACGCAATCATTCTCGCAGGAAAACCTATTTCTGCGATGAAGAGAGATCGTTCGTCTGCAAAAGGCTGGAAGATCATGGCGGAGAAACTTGACATGACGGCGACCGGGCGTGAGGTGATCGCAGGCGGAGTGGCGGCGGGCATGATCGCGGCGACGGGCGGGGCGGATGCGCAGGTGCTGCGCCCGCGCCTGCGCCCGGACCTGGCCTCGCCGACCGGAAAGAAGATGCTCGCGCTCTACGCCGCCGCCGTGCAGGCGATGCAGGACCCGGCGATCAACTACCCGCCGCAGCCGCAGAGCTGGACCTTCCAGTCCTACATCCACGCCGTGCCGGCCAATCCCTTCGACCCGGCCTTTTCCGGAGGGCTCCCGTCCGGCACGCCCGCGCTGAAGACCCGCATCGACGAGATCTACGGCAACCCGCCCGCCGGCAGCCCGGCCGCCGCCTGGAAGGAGGCGGCGCTGAAGTGCTGGGGCACCTGCACGCATGCGAGCCCCTATTTCGCGACCTGGCATCGCTGGTACATGTACTACTTCGAGCGCGTGTGCCGGGTGATGTGCAAGGATCCGAACTTCCTGCTGCCCTACTGGAATTACGGTTCCGGTCCGAACGCGACGCTGCAGCTTCCGCCGGGGTTCCGGAACCAGGACTATCCCTCGCTGATGTTCGACGACCGCGGGGTCGGCTTCTCCACCCCGCAGGGCGACGGCGCGCAGAACGTCGCCATGAACGCGGGCGGCTACATGCCGTTCTCCCTCATCAACTACATCCCGGCCCTCTCCACCAAGGAGATGTTCCCCTCCGACACCAATGCGATCCCCATGGGTCCGTCGCAGCCGGGCTACGCCGCGCTCGGCATGACCGGGCGGCTCGAGAACGCGCCGCACGACATGGTGCACCTCGGCGTGGGCGGGTGGATGGGCAACATCCCCTCGGCGGCGGGCGATCCGATCTTCTTCGTCCACCATTGCCAGGTCGACCGGCTCTACGCCTCCTGGGAGGCGCTGCCCGGCTCGACCTACAATTGGGGCGACCTGCCCATGCAGCCGAGCGAGTCGACCTGGAAGGATCAGCCGGCCTGGTTCGTGGACGGGTCCGGCGACCTCGTCCGGGTTCGACTCGGCGACGCGATCGACACGGCCAAGCTCGGCTACGGCTACGACACGCTGGTCAAGCCGTCGCCGGTCCAGGTCGCGGCGCTCTCCCCGAGCGCCGCGCCGCGGCCTGCCCCCGCGATCGTGGAGGCCGCGATGCGCACGAAGGCTTTCGCGGTCGGGGCCGGCGGCGCCACCGTGACCTTCGCCCCGGAGCCGGGCGCGGCGGGAGTCGAGCCCCGCGCCGCGAGCCCCGTCGCGCGCGACGGCGGGTCCGCCACGCTCGTCCTCGAAGGCGTGAGGCTGCGGCGGCGCCCGCCGGCCCCCCTCAGCGTCTTCGTGAACCTGCCCAAGGGCACGGCGCCGCAGCTCAACGGCCCCTACTACGTGACCACCCTCAACTTCTTCAACTTCGACCTCGCCACGGGCCTGCCGATCGCCCACGGGCACGGGACGGGGCACGCGGACCACGCCGCCCCGGCGCGGGCCGACCTGCGCATCGAGGTGGGCGCGATCCTGGCGGCCCAGGAGGCGAAGGGGCTCTGGGACCGCGGACCGATCACCGTGACGATCACCACGCTCGGCGCCGACAGCGTGGGCGAGGCGACCTACGTCACCTTCGACGGCGCCACCCTGACGCCCTGAGCGCGGGCGGCGCGAGGCGGATCGCCCCCGCCTGCGCGGGGGTCGATCTCCTCGACGGCGCCGGTCCCCCGGGAGGGCCGGATGGCTGCCGCGTCCCGGCCGCCCGGTCGCGGGTCAGGCGCCGGGCGGCGAGCCGCCCGCTTGAGCGACGGGACGATCCGGGTCGCTCGGGGCGCGCCGCGACAGCCACCAGCCCTCCCCGGCGAGCCACGCCTCGTCGTCGGGCACCGGTCCGCGGCGCAGGCTGCGCACCCGCTCCATCCCGCCCCCGGCCAGGGCGGCGGCGAGGCGGCGCTCGCCCTCGGGGCTGCGGGCCCCCAGGCAGGGCACGAAGCGGGTGCGCGACAGGAAGCGCGCGTCGAGGATCTCGGGGGGTGCGCCCGGGCCGCGGCGGCCCGCGAGCAGGAGCCCGCCCCAGCCCCGGTCGGGAGTCAGCGGCACGATCAGGCGCCCGGTCTCCGAGAGGGCGTCGAGCCACGGGGCGAGCGGCTCGGTCGCGCCCGCATTGACGACGATGAGGTCCGCCTCCGGCAGCGCCCCCTCCGTCCCGGAGCGGGCCTGCACGCGCACCTGGGGATAGGCGGACAGGGCCGCGGCGGCCATCCGGGCCAGGCTCGGCTCGATCTCGTAGGCCTCGACGCAGCCTCCGGGCCCGACCAGTTCGGCCAGGATCGCCGTGTAGTAGCCGCCCCCGGCGCCCACCTGCACCACCCGCTCGCCCGGGCGCGGCGCCGCCGCCGCGAGCGCGGTCGCGTGCAGGCTCGGCTCGCCGTTGTTGATGCCCTCCTCCGGGAGCAGCGACACCAGCACGTCGCGGTAGAGCCCGGCCGGATCCCCGGCCGGCACCCACTCGATCCCCTCTTCGCCCATCACCCGCCAGGGTCCGGGCCCGCAGAAGGCCTCCCGCGGCACGGTCGCGAAGGCGCGGATCAGGGCGGGATCGCGGGTCCCCGCGCGGGCCGCGACGGCGGCCGCGTAGGTGGCGCGCGGGCGGCTCAGGTCGGCCATCGCGGAGCCCTTCTGCTCGGTGGTGCGGCAGCCTAGAGCATTTTCCGACGAAGTGGATGCCGGTTCGTCGCAGAAAATCCGGCAAGATCAAAGATCTAGAGCGGCACCCGGTTGCAACGTGATCGGGTGCCGCTCTGGAGGCTGTTCGGGACCGGAAACAGGATTCGTGTCGCGCCGGCGACGTCCGGGCCGCCGGGGGGGCCCGGCCGCACGCGGCTCCTGCCCGGCGCCCAATCCGGCCCGCGCAACGCCTGTCCGCGGGCCATCGCAGCCTCCCGACCCGCGGGACCCGACCTTAAAAGGGCCGCGTTGTACAGGTCCCCTTCAGGTCCCCGGCCGTTTCCTGCCGCGTCAGCCCTGACCGGCCGGGCGCAAGGTCCATGAACGCGATCCTCATCAAGCTCTTCGCCACCGCGCTGACGCTCAGCCAGGCGACCACCCGGCCGGAGGCGATCCGCACCCAGTTCGATCCCGCCAAGGACGGGCCCGAGGTGGTGCGCATCCTGCGCGACGGCTGCGCCCACATGCGCAAGGCCTTCGACATCGAGGACATCAACCTCGACGACCTGATCTCGACCGCGATGGAGGACCCCAAGGCGATCGCGGGCGAGGCCAAGATCCTGCACGGCCTCGACATCGGCGAACTCAACACGAGCTACAAGCAGTTCTGCAAGAACGAGAACCCGCCCAACGCCCCCTTCGAGGCGAAGGCCGTGATCGAGTTCTACAACAGGGCGGTGGAGGGCCTGCCCGACGCGAGCGCGCTCAAGACCCTCCGGCTGCCGGGCGTGAGCACGATCCTGGACGGGCGCGGCAACCGCTTCTCGGAGACCGCCGAGCCGAACGGGCGGCGCATCGCCGTGCCGATCACCCAGATCCCCGTGCTGGTCCAGAAGGCCTTCATCGCCGCCGAGGACAAGCGCTTCGAGAGCCACAGGGGCATCGACGAGCGCGGGGTGATCCGGGCCTTCATCGGCAACCTCGCCTCGCCGGGCCGGCCGGCGGGCGGCTCCACCATCACCCAGCAGGTGGTGAAGAACCTGTCGGTGGGCGACGACGTCACCTACGAGCGCAAGATCCGCGAGATGATCGTGGCGGTCCGCGCCGAGCAGGTGATGACGAAGCCCGAGATCCTCGGCCTCTACCTGAACGGGATCTATCTGGGCCGCGGCGCCTACGGGGTCGAGATGGCCGCGCGCAGCTACTTCGGCAAGTCGGTCAAGGACCTGACCGTGCCGGAGGCGGCCCTGCTCGCGGGCATGCCGAAGGGACCGAACTACTACAGCCCCGACAAGTATCCCGACCGCGCCCGCGAGCGGCGCGCCTACGTCCTCTCCCGCATGAAGGAGGAGGGCGTGATCGACGAGGCGGCGATGAACGAGGCGCTGCGGAGCGACCTCGGCCTCGTGCCGCTGGAGCGCACGCGCCAGGAGGCCGGCTTCTACTACGTCGACCATCTCGGCCGCGAGGCGCGCTCCCTCGCCGGCCTCGACGCGCTCACCGCCAACGCCTACACGGTGCGCACGACGCTCAATGCCGGGCTTCAGACCGCGACCGAGTCGATCCTCCAGGACGCGCTGGCGCGCTACGAGGCGGCGACCGGCCGCTCCCGCTTCGAGGGGCCGGAATTCAACCTCGCGGACGCGGTCAAGCGCATCGAGGCCGCCACCGCGCCGGCCGCGGCGGCACCGCCCGAGCCGGCGCCCGCCGCGAAGCAGGCCGGCGGCCCGGCCAGCGGCGGCGGTCCGGCCAGCGGCGGCGGCCCGGCCAGCGGCGGCGGCCCGGCCAAGGGCGGACCGGCCAAGGGCGGCAAGGCCGCGAAGGCCCCGGCGAGGCCGGCCGGGCCCAAACCGGCCTGGCAGCGTGCGCTCGAGAGCGCCCGCGCGCCGCTCTACGACGTGCACTGGCCCCTCGCCGTGGTGCTCGACACCGGCGCCAAGGGCGCGGCGCCCCGCGTCGGCCTCGCGGACGGGCGCGTCGCCAGCCTCAATCCGGGCCTCGCCCGGGGCCGGCTCGCCCCCTACGACGTGGTGCGGGTCGCCCTTCGGGAGGGAAAGGGCGCCCCGCGGGCCGACCTGCGCGTCCGCCCCCAGGTCCAGGGCGCGGCCGTGGTGCTGGAGAACCGAACCGGGCGCATCCTCGCCATGGCGGGCGGCTTCTCCTACCCGCTGAGCCAGCTCAACCGGGTGACCCAGAGCGTCCGCCAGCCGGGCTCGACCCTCAAGCCGCTCACCTACCTGGCGGCGCTCAATGCCGGGCTGCAGCCCAACACGCTGGTGATGGACGCGGCCGTGACGCTGCCGCCGATCGGCGGGGTCGGCCAGTCCTGGTCGCCCAAGAACTACGAGGGCGGCGGCTCCGGCCCGACCACGCTGCGGCGCGGCCTGGAGCACTCGAAGAACCTCGTCACCGCCCAGCTCCTGCGCGGCGGCATCGCCGAGCGGCCGGAGCAGAGCCTGAAGCGGGTCTGCGACATCGCCCTCGAAGCCCAGCTCTACGCCGAGTGCGAGCGCTACTACCCGTTCGTGCTCGGCGCCCAGCCGGTGCGGATGATCGACCTCGCGGCCTTCTACGCGGCCATCGCCAACGAGGGCGAGCGGCCGAGCCCCTACGCCCTCGAATCGGTCGCGCAGGGCGAGACCTACGTCTACCGGCACGCGGAGCGCCCGCTCGCCCGCATCGGCTCGGCCGACCGGGTCGCCTTCTACCAGATCAAGAGCCTGCTCCAGGGCGTGACCCAGCGCGGCACGGCGGCGGCCCTCGCGCGCTTCGCCCCCTACGTGGCCGGCAAGACCGGCACCTCGGAGGACGAGAACGACGCCTGGTTCGCGGGCTTCACCAACGAGATCACCATCGTGGTCTGGATCGGCTACGACAACGCGGACGGCCGGCGCCGCACGCTCGGGCGCGGCCAGACCGGCGGGCACCTCGCCGTGCCGGTCTTCGCCCAGATCCTCCAGGCCGCCTGGGCGAACGGGGTGCCGAAATCACCCCTCGCCCCGCCGAGCCCGGAGGCGCGGCGCCTGATCGCGGACGCGCCGATCGACCTCTATTCCGGCAGCCGGGTGGCGGGGGGCGGCTTCATGGAGCATTTCCGCCTGCAGCCCGACGGACGCCTCGCCGACACCCGGTTCAGCCTCGTGCCGCAGGAATCGGTCTACGCCATGCGGCCGGACGTCGACCAGGACGGCGACGTGGTGGATGGCGGCCGGCCCGAGGACGCCAACCCGTTCGACGAGCCGCGGCGGCGGGACGAGGCGCGGCGTCCGGCGGACGTGCGGCAGCCGGACGACGACCGCTACGACCCGTTCGGGGAGATCGGGCGGCAGCTCTTCGGCGGCCCGCCGCCGATCCGCCGGGCGCAGCCGGTGCCGGCCCCCGAGCCGATCTGGCCGGGCCCCTCGGCCCGCTCGCCCTTCGGCGACGACGACGGCTACCGCCGGCCGCGCCGCCGCGATCCCGACTATCTCTTCGGGGAAGATCCGACCTATTGACGGTGCGGCCCCCCGGCCCCCGAATCTCAAGGAAGTCCCGCCCGTGCGTCACAGCCTCACGGCCCGCCTCCGCGTCGCCGCGCCCCTTCTCGTCGCCTTGACGGCGACGCCGGTCCTCGCCCAGTACCGCACCAAGGACGTGCCGAGCCTCGCGGGCCTCGATGCCGGGGGGATCGCCCCGAACACGATCCTGTTCACCGATCACCGGGACAACCCGTCGAGCCCCGAGAGCGGCCTCACCCCCTTCGCCGAGTGGAGCCGCAACCAGCCGGTGCAGAAGGCGATCCTCTCGCCCTACCCGGACTACGTCGAGCCCGACTACAAGGTGACGGTGAACGGGACCACCAAGGCGCGGCACGAGGCGCTGAAAGTCTACCTCGCCGAGGCGCGCTTCGTGGTGCCGCGCCCGGCCGACCGCATCGACCTCAAGCGGTTCGCCTCGCTCGGCTTCCTCGGCCGGATGGATCCGGCGATCAAGCACAGGGCCCTCAACCCGGCCGACGCGACGCCGACCAGGGACCCGGCGGCCGCCTTCGCGCGCCGGCCCGACCGGCCGTGGTGCGCGGCGCCCGACACGCTCTGCATCGAGTCGCGCTACGACCTGGAGGGCAAGCTGCCGCTCGGGGTCAAGCTCGCCAACAAGCTGGAGGAGGGCGGCAAGAAGATCGCCGAGTTCGTCTCGTTCCAGAGCGAATTGCGGGTCCTGCCGCCCGAGGAGGCGGGGAAGCTCGCGAGCCTCACCCGGATCGACGCTCCGGTGGCGGGCGCGATGGAGCAGAACATCTTCTGGGTGAACCAGATCCTGCGCTTCGGCAAGTTCCTGGCGGTGCTGCAGCCCGCCGCGGGCGATCCGGGCAAGACGGTGGTGACGGCCACCATGGCGCTCGGCATCAAGGCGGACGTGCTCGACCGCAAGAAGGAGTACGAGCGCGTCCCGGTGCTGCGCAACCTGCTGCCGGCCCAGGTGCTGATGGGGAATTCCTCCTTCAACACCGGCAACTCGATCAGCGCGGGCCTGCCGACCTACGCCCGCAACCGCATCGCGGCGTTCGCGGACGCGCTCGCCAAGGAGTGATCGGTCCCCCGCATCATGCGCCGAAGCGGCCCCCGGTTCGGCGGCGAACCGAAGGTCCGCGTCAGCGAAACATGATGCGAAAACCGAATGAGGCAGACTCGCGTCAGGCGATTCTGCCGAGCGCCCGGCTCATCCGACATCCGGTTGATGGCTTCGCCATCTCCGATTTCGGCCATGCGGATGTCGGCTTCGCTCAGGCGCCGCGCTCAGGCGCCGCGCAGGCGCGTGAGCCGGGATCCGCTTGGATCAAGCGGATCCCGGATCAGAGCCCGCGATTGCCGATGGTCGGGACGGTGGGCTGCGTGAAGGCGCGGTTGACGTCCGGCCGGCGCTGCGTGCCGTTGGTGTCGTTCGAGCGGACGTAGTTCTGGGTGCTGAAGGTCTCGCTGAAGGCGGAGCGGTCGGCTTCCATGCTGGTGCAGGCGGGGAGCAGCGCGGCCAGGGCGCCGGCGGCGAGGAGGAGCGGGAGCTTCATCGGTCGGTCCTGTGGGACGGTTCTGCCGGACGGCGAGCCGCCCTCCTCGCGGGGGAACGGGGCGCGGTCAAGGCGCGGCGCGGCGGCCGGCGCGGTTTGCCGGCGGGCGTGGCCGGGGCGCCGCGGCCGCCGGAATCCCGTGGAGAGCCGCGATTCCGTCCTGGCGCGGGGGCAGCCTTTGCGCGACATTCGGGGCCGATGAGCAATGTCGTTCCCCTGCGCGCCCGCACGGCGCCCGACGTCTCCGCCCGCGAGGTCGCCGCGGTGGTCTCCGACCTCGTGGCGATCGCCGAGCAGCTGCACGACATCGGCGCCCGCACGGCGAGCCTGGGACGGCCGCGCCCCGAGACCGAGCGCTCGGTCCAGATGCTCCTCGACGCGGTGACCTCGGTCGAGCGGGCGCTCGACGTCATCACGGATGGCGGCGACTACGCGCCGTTCTGATGCGCCGGGCTGACCGTTTCGCCGGCTGAGCGGAATCCGGGTCCGCTCCGGGGAGCGAGCGTCGGCCGGCCCCTCCCCCACCCGGTGACGCCTGCCGCGCGCTGTGCGATCAGGGGCGATCGCGGGCCGCGGCCCGCCCCCTCGCAGCGGGACATCGCATGTCGGACCTGACCCTTGACGCCGCCCAGAGCATCGTGGCGACGGCGCTCACCACCGCCCGCAGCCTCGACCTGAAGCCGCTCGCGGTGGTGGTGCTCGACGCCCGCGGCGCGCTCAAGGCCGCGTCCGTCGAGGACGGGACCAGCCTGAAGCGGGCCGAGATCGCCGCCGGCAAGGCGAACGGGGCGCTCGCCCTCGGGCTCGGCTCGCGGGCGATCGGCGCCCGGGCGGAGGCGCAGGCCTATTTCGTCGCCGCGGTGACCCACCTCGCCGGGCCGGCCGGGCTCGTCCCGGTGCCGGGCGGGGTGCTGATCAAGCGCCACGGCCACGTGATCGGCGCGGTCGGCATCTCGGGGGACACCTCGGACAACGACGAGACCGCGGCCGTGGCCGGCATCGAGGCCGCCGGGTTCGAGGCCCAGACCGGCGCCTGAGCGGGCGCCCGGCCATGCGCCCGGCCATGCGCCGCCGCGACCTCCTCGCCGCGAGCGGCGGGGCCATCCTCGGGGCCGCGGCGCGCGGCGCGCGCGCGGCCGGGCCGGCCCTCTACCGGCGCGGCAACGACGCCGATCCGGAAACCCTCGATCCGCACCGCTCCTCGACCCTCGCGGAGGCCACGATCCTCCTCGACCTCTTCGAGGGCCTGACCTGCTACGACGCGGCCGGGCGGATCGTGCCCGGGGCGGCGGAGAGCTGGACCACCTCCGAGGACGGCCTCACCTGGAGCTTCACCCTGCGCCCGGACGGGCGCTGGTCGAACGGCGACCCCGTGGTGGCGGAGGATTTCCTGGCCGGGTTCCGCCGCATCCTCGACCCGGCGACCGGCGCCAAATACGCCAACGTGCTGTTCCCGATCCGCGGGGCGGAGGCGGCGAACCGGGGCGCCGCGCCGGTGGAGCGGATCGGCGTCGCGGCGCCGGATCCGCGCCGGGTGGTGATCACGCTCGCCCAGCCGACCCCCTACCTCCTCGAACTGATGACCCATCAGGCGAGTTCGCCGATCCACCGGCCAACGCTCGCCCGGCACGGCGACGCCTTCAGCCGGCCCGGGCTGCTCGTCTCGAACGGCGCCTACCGGCTGACGGATTTCGTGCCGAACGACCGGGTCACGGCGGCGCGCAACCCGCATTTCCGCGAGGCCGGGCGCGTGCGGATCCCCGAGATCGCCTACATCCCGACCCCGGACCTCGCGGCGGCGGTGCGGCGCTTCGCGGCCGGCGAGATCGATTCCCTGAGCGATCTGCCGGCCGACCAGATCCGGGCCCTGAAGGCCCGCTTCGGCGAGCAGGTCTGGCTCGCGCCGGCGCTCGGCGTGCTGGTGCTGATGGTCAACCTGCGCCGGGCGCCGCTCGGCGACCGGCGGATCCGCCAGGCCCTGTCGCTCGCCATCGACCGGGAATTCCTGGCCGAGGCGGTCTGGGGCGAGTCGATGCTGCCGGCCTACTCGCTGACGCCGGCGGGGCTCGACAACGCCCTGCCGCCCCCCGAGATGCCGGGCCGGGACCTCTCGCCCCTGGAGCGGGAGGACCGCGCGGTGGCGCTGCTGCGCGAGGCCGGATACGGGCCGGGAGGGCGGCCGCTGCCCGTCGAGATCCGCTACAACACCACCGACAACAACCGGAACACCATGGTGGCGATCGCCGACATGTGGCAGCCGCTCGGGGTCAGCACGCGCCTCGTCAACACCGATGCCAAGACCCACTTCGCGCATCTGCGCGACGGCGGACCGTTCGACCTCGCCCGCTACGCCTGGATCGCCGATTACGCGGACCCGCAGAACTTCCTGTTCCTGGTCGAGAGCGACAACGACGGCTTCAACTCGGGCCACTACGCCAACCCGGCCTACGACGCGCTGATGCGCGAGGCGGCCGGGACCGTCGATCTCGCGCGGCGGGCCGGGCTGCTGCACCGGGCGGAGGAGGTCTTCCTCGCCGACCTGCCCTGGATCCCGCTGCTGCACTACCGGCACAAGCACATGGTCTCGCCGCGGCTGCGCGGCATCGTGCCCAACCTGCGCGGCGTCTCCCCGACCCGCTACCTCTGGCTGGACGGATGAGCGCCCCGCCCCGCGGGGGCCCGCCCCGATGACCGGCTTCGTGCTGCGCCGCCTCGCCCAGGCGGTCCCGACCCTGTTCCTGGTCGTGACCCTGTCCTTCTTCCTCGCCCGGGTCGCGCCGGGCGGGCCCTTCGACCTGGAGCGGCCGCTCGCCCCCGCGGCGATGGAGAACCTGCGGCGGGTCTACGGGCTCGACCAGCCGCTCCTCGTCCAGTACGGGCGCTACCTCGCCGCGCTCCTGTCGGGGGATCTCGGACCGTCCTTCTCGGTGCGGGACATGGGCGTCGGCGACCTCCTGGCCCGGGGCCTGCCGGTGTCGATGACCCTCGGGGGGCTGGCGCTGGCGCTGGCGCTGATCGCGGGCGTCGGGCTCGGGGGGCTCGCCGCCGCGCGCCGGGGCCGCGCCCTCGACCACGCGGTGATGCTGCTCGGCACGCTCGGGCTGACCGTGCCGGGCTTCGTCGTCGCGCCGCTGCTCCAGATCGCCTTCGGGCTCGGCCTGCGCTGGCTGCCGGTCGGCGGCTGGGAGGGCGGCGCGCCGCGCCACCTCGTCCTGCCGGTGGTGACGCTCGCCCTGCCGCAGGTGGCGGTGATCGCCCGGCTCACCCGGGCCGCCCTGGCCGAGACGCTGGCGACGCCGCCGATGCGCACCCTGCGGGCGCTCGGGCTGCCGCGCCGGGTGATCGCCCTCCACGCCCTGCGGGGCGCGGCGCTGCCGGTGGTCTCCTATCTGGGCCCGACCGCGGCGGGGCTGCTCACCGGCTCGGTGGTGGTGGAGACGATCTTCGGGCTGCCCGGACTGGGCCGCGCCTTCGTGGACGGGGCGCTCAACCGCGACTACCCGCTGGTGATGGGCACGGTGGTGCTGGTGGCCTGCTTCGTGATCCTGTTCAACCTCCTGGTCGATATCGGCCTCGCCCTCCTCGACCCGCGGGTGCGCCGGGCATGAGGCCGCCGCCCGACCTCTCCCTGTGGGCCGCGGCGGCGCGGCGGCTGCGGGGCGACCCCGCGGCCCTGGCGAGCCTCGCGGTGCTGATCCTGATCGGGCTCGCCTGCGCGGCGGGGCCGCTCCTCACCGGCCACGCCTTCGGGCGCCTCTCCTACGATTACCCGCGCACGCCGCCCTCGCTGGAGGTCTATCCCCGCCCCGGGACGATCGGCCCGGCCCTGGAGCGGCTGGCCCTGCGCATGCGGGTGCGCGCGGAAGAGATCGCCCTCGAGCCCGGCGCCGTGCGGGTGACGCTCGCGGCCGACCGGCCGATCGACGCGCGGGTGCTCGGCTTCTTCGCGCGCTCCGACCTGTTCGCCCCAGCGACCCTGCTCGGGCGGGCGGAGGACGGGCGCCGCCTGTCCCTGCGGGTTCCGGTGCGCGAAACGCGCTTCCTCCTCGGCACCGACACGCTCGGGCGCGACCTCCTCACCCAGGTGCTGGTGGGCGGCCGGGTGTCGCTCGCCCTCGGGCTCCTGGCGACCGCGGTGGCGCTGGGGATCGGCGTCGCCTACGGGGCGCTCGCGGGCTATCTCGGCGGCGCGGTCGACGCCGCGATGATGCGGCTCGTCGACATCCTGTACGCGCTGCCCTTCGTGTTCTTCGTGATCCTGCTCGTCGTGGTGTTCGGCCGCTCGCTGGCGCTGGTCTTCGTGGCGGTCGGGGCGGTGGAGTGGCTCGACATGGCCCGCATCGTGCGCGGCGAGGCCCTGGCGATCCGGCGCCAGGATTACGTGCGGGCGGCCGAGGCGCTCGGGCTCGGCACGGGCGCGATCCTGCGCCGCCACGTGGTGCCGAACGCCCTCGGGCCGGTCCTGGCCTACGCGGCCCTGCTGATCCCGCGGGTGATCCTGCTGGAGAGCTTCCTGTCCTTCCTCGGGCTCGGCGTGCAGGAGCCGATGACGAGCTGGGGCGTGCTGATCGCGGACGGCGCCCGCAGCATCGAGAGCGCGCCCTGGATGCTGCTGGCGCCCGCCGCCGCGCTGGTCGCGACGCTCGTGGCCCTCACCCTCCTCGGCGACCGCCTGCGCGACGCCCTCGATCCGCGGGGCGCCTGAGGTGGCGCCGCTCCTCAGCCTCCGGGGCCTGTCGGTGGCCTACGGCGAGGGGGCGGCCCTGTCGGGCCTCGACCTGACCCTCGGGCGGGGGGAGACGCTCGCCCTCGTGGGCGAATCCGGCTCGGGCAAGAGCCAGGCGGCGCTCGCCGTGATGGGATTGCTGCCGGAGACGGCGCGGGTGACGGGCTCGGCCCTGTTCGACGGCACCGAGCTGATCGGCCTCCCCCGCCCGGATCTCGACCGCATCCGCGGCGCGCGGATCGGCATGGTGTTCCAGGAACCGATGAGCGCCCTGCCGCCGCTCTCCCCCGTCGGGCACCAGATCGCCCTGCCGCTGCGGGCGCATCGCGGGCTGACGCGCGCCCAGGCCCGCGCCCGCGCCCTCGACCTCCTGCGCCTCGTGGGGCTGCGCGACGCCGCCGCGCGGCTCGGCGCCTACCCGCACGAATTGTCGGGGGGCGAGCGCCAGCGGGTGATGATCGCCATGGCGCTCGCCTGCGAGCCCGACCTGCTGATCGCGGACGAGCCGACCACGGCGCTCGACGTCACCGTCCAGGCCCAGATCCTGGCGCTGCTGGCCGACCTCAAGGCCCGGCTCGGCCTCGCGCTCCTGTTCATCAGCCACGACCTGCGCCTGGTGCGGCGCATGGCCGAGCGCACCGCGGTGCTGCGGGGCGGGCGCCTCGTCGAGTGCGGGCCGACGGAGCGGCTCTTCGCCGAGCCGCGTGCGCCGGAGACCCGCGACCTCGTGGCGGCCGAGCCCGCCGGGCGCAAGGGCCCGGTCCCGGCCTCCTCCCCTCTGGTGCTGGAGGCGCGCGGGCTCCGCGTCGCCTATCCGGGGCGGGGCGGGCTGCTGCGGCGGGCGCCGCCGCGGGTGGCGCTCGCCGGCCTCGACCTCGCGCTCAGGGCCGGGCAGACCCTCGGGGTGGTCGGGGAATCGGGCTCGGGCAAGTCGAGCCTCGGGCGGGCGCTGCTGCGGCTGGAGCCGGCCGCGACCGGGATCGTGCGCTTCGAGGACCGGGACCTGACCGGGCTCGGCCGGGCGCAGCTGCGGCCGCTGCGGCGGGGTTTCCAGCCGGTGTTCCAGGACCCGCACGGCTCGCTCTCGCCGCGGCTCACCGCGGGGGAGATCGTGTCCGAGGGCCTGCGGGTCCACGCGCCGCGCCTGAGCGCCCGCGAGCGCGACGCGCGGGCCGCGGAGGCCTTCGCCGCGGTGCGGCTCGATCCGGACTGGCGCCACCGCTTCCCGCACGCCTTCTCGGGCGGGCAGCGGCAGCGCATCGCCATCGCGCGGGCGATGATCCTGCGGCCGCGCGTGGTGGTGCTCGACGAGCCGACCTCGGCGCTGGACCGCACGGTGCAGCGGGACATCGTCGCGCTGCTGCGCGAGTTGCAGGCGGCGCACGGCCTCGCCTACCTGTTCATCAGCCACGACCTCGCGGTGGTGCGCGCGCTCGCCGACACTTTGCTGGTCCTGCGCGACGGGCGCGAGGTCGAGCGGGGCGAGACCCTGGAGGTGCTGGCGCGCCCGCGGCAGGCCTACACCCGGGCGCTGGTCGCGGCGGCGGGGCTCGGGGAGCCCGCCCCGGCCTCCGGGCCGGATGGTTCCTAGGAGAGGGGGGCGTCGCCCACCGGCCCGCGATCGAGACAACGTGATCGCCGCCTGGGGCGCGCGCGCCTGCGCTCCCCCCATGGTGCGATCGGGAGCGCTGGATTAGGCTGCCCCGGTCCGGCCCGCCACCCGGTGCCGGTTCCTGAAGGACCCCTCGGCGCAAGCGATGCCCTGACCGCCCCGACCATCCCGGCCCGTCGGCCGTCGCGCGCCCGTCCCCGCGGAGGATTTGCGATGACGGTGTCTCCAGCCTTCTCGCCCGTCACCAGGGCGTATCACCCCGCCGTCCACCGGATCGGCCCGGCCGACCTGCGGACCGCCCTCGCCAAGGGCTGGGGGGACTTCCTCGACAATCCGACGCACGTCCTGTTCATCGTGATGATCTACCCGATCGCCGGGGTGATCCTCGCGGCGGCGGTCTTCGAGAACGATCTCCTGCCGCTGCTCTTCCCCCTCGCCTCGGGCTTCGCCCTGATCGGGCCCTTCGCGGCGATCGGCCTCTACGAGATGAGCCGGCGGCGCGAGCGCGGCCAGGAGACCGACTGGGTGCAGGCCTACGCGCCGCTGACCCGGCGCTCGCCGCGGGCGATCCTCGGCGTCGGCCTCGTCCTCACGGCGATCTTCCTCGCCTGGCTCGTCGTGGCGATGGGGATCTACCGCGCGCTCTTCGACGGCGCGGCCTACGCCTCGGCCGGGGCCTTCCTGACGGACGTCCTCACCACGCCGCGGGGCTGGGCGCTGATCGTGGTCGGCAACCTCGCGGGGGCGGCCTTCTCGCTCCTGGCGCTCGCGGTCAGCGCCGTGTCGATCCCGCTCCTCGTCGACCGCGACACGGATGCGGGCACGGCGATCGAGACCTCGATGGCCCTGATGCGCGAGAATCCCGGCACCATGGCGCTGTGGGGCGTGATCGTGGCGGCGCTCCTCGTCGTCGGCATGGCGAGCCTGTTCGTCGGGCTCGCCGTGGTGCTGCCGGTGCTCGGCCACGCCACCTGGCACCTCTACCGGCGGGCGGTCGGCCCCGCCTGATCGACCAGCGCCGCGTAGGTCAGGACGCGCAGCTCGCGCCGCAGCGGCAGGGCCGAGGACGGCATGAGCTGCGTGAGCAGGATCACGAACAGCTCCTCGGCCGGGTCGATCCAGAAGGCCGTCGAGGCGGCGCCGCCCCAGGCGACCTCGCCCGGCGTGCCGAGGATCTGCGCCTTGGCCGGGTCGAGCATGACCGAGAAGCCGAGGCCGAAGCCGATCCCGGCATAGCTCGATTCCGAGAAGCGCGGCTGGCCCATATCGGCGAGGTCGCCGCGCAGGTGGTTGGTGGTCATCAGGTCGACGCTCTTGCGGCCGAGCAGGCGCACGCCGTCGAGTTCGCCCCGGTTGAGGATGAAGCGGCAGAAGCGGGCGTAGTCGGCGGCCGTCGAGACGAGCCCGCCCCCGCCCGAGGCGACCCTGCGCGGATGCGCGTAGCGTCCCTCGACGGCGTCGTCGATCAGGGTCAGGCGCCCGCCCTCCCCGTGGGCGTAGTTCGAGGCGAAGCGCGCCAGCTTCTCGGCCGGGACGTGGAAATCGGTGTCGACCATGCCGAGCGGGCGGATGATGCGCTCGCGCAGGAACGCGTCGAAGGGCTGGCCCGACACCACCGCGACGAGGTGCCCGAGCACGTCGGTGCCGATCGAGTAGTTCCACTCGGCGCCGGGCTGGGACAGGAGCGGCAGGGAGGCGGCCTTGGCCACCACCTCGGCGAGCGAGGTCTCGGCGGTCTGGAAGTCGATGCCCTCGTCCCGGTACATGGCATCGACCAGGGTCGATTCCATGAAGCCGTAAGTGAGGCCCGAGGTGTGGGTGAGGAGGTCGCGGATGGTGATGTCGCGCTCGGCCGGCACGCTCTCCCACTTCCGGCGGCTGCCGCCGGTGAGCACCCGCATGCCGCGGAATTCCGGCAGGAAGCGGGTGACCGGATCGTCGAGCTGGAAGCGCCCCTCCTCGTAGAGCATCATCACCGCCACCGAGGTGAGCGGCTTGGTCATCGAGTAGATGCGCAGGATCGTGTCCCGCGCCATCGGGCGGCCGCGGGCGAGGTCGCAGAGCCCGTGCGCCCGCGCGAAGGCGATCTCGCCGCGCCGCGCCACCGTCACCGACAGGCCGGCGAGCCGGCCGGATTCCACGTAGCGGCGCATCCAGCCGTCGACGCGCTCCAGGCGCTCCGCGCAGAGGCCGACCGCCTCGGGGGCACAGGTGGGTTCGGACAAGGGGGCGACTCCTCGCTCTGACGACGCTTCAGGGGTTCTAATACCACCGGTCATTTCCCATGACCGGTGGTGGTGCTCTCGAATTTTCGCCAAGCCTTTGGCTTGAAATCGAAAATTCGAGATGGGTCAACGGCTCGATGCGTCCGCATCCTGAGCCGTTGGTATAAGCATCATTCGCCGAAGGGGTCACCTTCTCGGCGGCGGGAATGATGCGCAACCGATGCGGCGGACGCGATCGCGGGTGGCGCACCCAACGTCTCCTCGGCGAGGCGCGGGTTCTTCTCCGGAAGAGCCAGGAGGACCCGCGCCGGCCCTTGAGGCTGCCGACGGCGGTGCTCCCGCTGCCGACGAGTCGAGACCGGCACGCCGATGCTGGCCGCGAAGGCTGGCGGCGCCTTCCCGGTGCGCTCGCGGGTTTCGTCGCCATCACCCGTATCGGGCCCGTGCACGACCATGCCGGCCGGCGTCCCGCCCTCCTCGGCGCCGGCGTGCAGGTCCCGCGCGGTCGCGTCGCGGCTGGACGTCCGCCCGCGGCGGCCCGCGGCGCAGCGTCCGGCCCGCCCCGACCGGCGTCGTCCTCGGCCGATTGACCACGGCCGGGGCCGATGCCAAGCCTCGCGCGTCACCCTGCGGAACGACCCCGATGGCCCTCCCCGAAAGCCTCGCCGGCGCCCTGGCGCTCCCCGTGATCGCCTCGCCGATGTTCATCGTGTCGGGGCCGGACTTGGTGATCGCGCAGTGCCTGGGGGGCATCGTCGGCTCCTTCCCGGCCCTCAACGCGAGGCCGAAGGAGGCCCTCGACGGGTGGCTGACCCGGATCGGCGAGGCCCTCGCCGCCGCCAAGGCGGCGGAGCCGGACCGGATCGTCGCGCCCTACGCGGTCAACCAGATCGTGCACGCCTCGAACGACCGGCTGGATCACGACCTGGAAATCTGTGCCCGCCACCAGGTGCCGATCATCATCACCTCGCTGCGGGCACCGGACACGGTGGTGGCGGCGGTGCATGGCTGGGGCGGCCTCGTCTTCCACGACGTGACCACCGTGCGCCACGCCGAGAAGGCCCTGGAGGCCGGGGTCGACGGGCTGATCCTGGTCTGCGCCGGGGCGGGCGGACACGCGGGGGCGCTCAGCCCCTTCGCGCTGGTCGGCGAGGTGCGCCGCTTCTACGACGGGCCGCTGATCCTGTCGGGGGCGATCACCACCGGCGCGGCGATCCTGGCCGCCCAGGCGATGGGCGCCGACCTCGCCTATATGGGCACCCGCTTCATCGCCACCGCCGAGGCGAACGCGGCCCCCGCCTACAAGGAGATGATCGTCGAAACCCGCGCGGCGGACGTGGTCTACACGCCCTTCTTCACGGGCGTGCCGGGCAATTACCTAAAGCCCAGCATCGCGGCGGCCGGGCTCGACCCCGACGCGCTGCCGCACGCGGACAAGAGCCGGATGGATTTCGGCTCCGGGCGGACCAAGGCGTGGCGCGACATCTGGGGCGCCGGGCAGGGCGTCGGCACGATCGACGAGGTGCTGCCGGCCGCGGAAGTGATCGCGCGGCTGAAGCGGGACTACGCGGCGGCGCGGGAGCGGTTGCTCGGGCGCGGGCGAGCGGTCTAGACCTGACCCAGGGTCATGGCGCCGCAGGGCGGCCGACCCGCCGAAACGGGTTCGCGGTCGGGCGGAAGGAGCGAGTTCATGACATCCGAGGAAGGGACGGCGCTGATCCGCGCGATGTTCGAGGCCTTCTGCGATCTCGACCGGCCCGTCGAGGAGATCGCCGCCTACTTCGCGCCCGGCTACGTGCAGCGGGTGGATGGCAGGGAGTTCGGCCGGGAAGGCTTCCTCGATCACCTCCGGGCACTGCGCACGACGCTGCGGAGGCTTGACTTCGTCATCGAGCAGATCGTGTGCGACGGCGCCTCGGCCGCATCCGTGCATGTCGCCCACGCGCTGAAGCGGACCGGGGAGGCGGTGCGGGTGAAGGTCATCGCCTTCTACAAGCTGGAGCACGGGCAGATCAGCCTCGTCGACGAACTCACGCGGCTCGTCCACGGGGATGCGAGCGACCGGGACCTCGCCTTCGTGCGGCATGCGTGAGAGCGGCCGATCGCACTGAACGCGGCCCCGCGCTCGTCCCTTCCGGCCTCTCAGCAATCGCGCAGCCACGCGGCGAGCCGCGCCTGCGCCGAGCCCGCCGCGATCGGGCGGGGCGCCAGCAGGCGGTAATCCGTGCCGTCCGCGACGAAGCCGAAGGGCGCCGCCAGGAGGCCGCCCGCCACGTCGTCGCAGACGAGCCGCCAGGGTCCGATCGCCACCCCGATCCCGGCGGCGGCGGCCTGCAGGCTGAGGGAGAAGTGCTCGAACCGGTGCTCCGGCCCGTCCGGTGCCGGGCGCCCGCTCCGCGCGGCCCAGTCGGCCCAGGCCGCGGGCCGGGTGCGGCTGTGCAGCCGCGGCGTCCCGGGCCGGAAGGCCGGTCCCTCGCCCGTCTCCGCCACGAAGTCGCCGGCCCGGGCGGCGGCGCAGACCGGGCCCACCCTCTCGGCGAACAGGATCGCCGCGTGGGCGCCCGGTGCCGGCGGATGGTCGTTGCGGCGGAGCGCGAGGTCGAGCCCGTCCTCGAAGCGGGGCGTGCCGCCGCCGGAGACGAGGTGGAGCGCGAGGTCGGGATGGGCCTCCTGCAGGGCCGGCAGCCGGGGGATCAGCCAGCGCATCAGCAGGGTCGGCTCGCAGGACAGGACCAGCGGCGATTGCCGGGCCTCGGCCCGCAGGGCGCGCGTCGCCGACCGGATCGTCGCGAACGCCTCGGCCACCGCCCGGTGCAGGATCGCGCCGGCCGCGTTCAGGCGGACCCGCCGGCTGCGCCGCTCGAACAGAGGCAGGCCGAGATCCTCCTCGATCGCCCGCACCGCCCGGCTGACGGCGCCGTGGGTGAGGTGCAGTTCGTCGGCCGCCCGGGTGAAGCTCTCCAGGCGGGCCGCCGCCTCGAAGCAGCGCAGGGCGCCGAGCGGCGGCAGCCGGGCCGGCACGATCCGTGAGTCCGGCTCACCGTCACGGTCAGAAACCATCGTTATGAGGCCCGCGGGAGTGACGCTAGGACACGGATAGCCCCTCTCCCCCGCACAGGACAGCGCCGTGACCGAATGGCTCGCCGTCATCGTCATCACCACCCTCGCGGTGATCAGCCCGGGACCGGATTTCGCGATGGTCTCGCGCAACAGCCTCGTGCTCTCCCGGCGCGCCGGCCTGTTGACGGCCCTCGGCATCGACCTCGGGGTCGCGGTCCACGTCGCCTACACGCTGCTCGGCCTCGGTCTCGTCATCCGCCAGTCGATGATCCTGTTCTCGGCGCTGAAGCTCGCCGGCGCCGCCTACCTGGTGTGGCTCGGCCTGCGGATGCTGGCGGCGCGACCGCGCGCCCGGGCGCCGGAGGCGGGCGCCGCCCCGTCGGCGGCGGCGGCCCTGCGGACCGGCTTCCTCACCAACGCCCTCAATCCCAAGACCTCGGTCTTCGTCGTCAGCCTGTTCATGCAGGTGGTCCGGCCGGAGACGCCGCCCGGCGTTCAGCTCGCCTACGGCGCCTTTCTGATGGCGGCGCACGCGCTCTGGTTCGCGCTGGTGGCACTGCTCTTCTCGCAGCCGGGCCTGCGCCGGATCCTCCTCGCCGCCGGTGGCTGGATCGACCGCGCGTTCGGGGCGGTCCTCATCGGGTTCGGCGCGGCACTGGCCGCCGCCTCCCTGGAGCGGTAGGACGGAGGCCCGCATGCGGGAGCGCCCGCGCCGGAGCCCTGCCCTCGCGGCACGCTCCTCGCATGCGCCCGGCCGCATTCCCGCCAGCCCATAGCGAGTTCCCGATGGCGACCAACCTCTCCGTGAACGGCTCCCGGCTCTGGGACACGCTGATGGTCTCGGCCGGCATCGGCACCGGGCCGCGCGGCGGCATCCGGCGCCTCACCCTCACCGAGCCCGACCGGGTCATGCGCGACCGGCTCAAGGCCTGGGCCGAGGAGGGCGGCTACGCCCTGTCGATCGACCGGCTCGGCAGCATGGTCCTGCGCCGCCCCGGCACCGAGCCCGACCTGCCCCCCGTGGTCATCGGCAGCCACCTCGACACCCAGTGGGCGGGCGGGCGCTTCGACGGGATCCTGGGCGTGCTCGCCGGGCTCGAAGTGCTGCGCACCCTCGACGATCTCGGCCTCTCCACCCGCCGCAGCATCGAGGTGGTGAACTGGACCAACGAGGAGGGCGCGCGCTTCTCGCCGCCGATGCTCTGCTCCCTCGCCTGGTCGGGCCAGCAGAGTCCCGAATGGGTCGAGGGCCGGGTCGACCGGGACGGGATCCGCTTCGGCGACGCCCTCGCGGGAATCGGCTATCGCGGCCCCGAGCCGGTCGGCGGGCGGGCGATCGACGCCTATTTCGAGCTCCACATCGAGCAGGGACCCGCCCTCGACCGCGCGGGCGTGCCGGTCGGCATCGTGACCGGCGGCTTCCCGAGCTGCGGCATGCGCATCGCGGTCGAGGGCGAGACCGCCCATACGGGCCCGACCCCGATGGCGGAGCGCCACAACGCGCTCGTCGGCGCCGCCATGGTGGCGGTGGCGGTGAACGAGATCGGCTGGGCCCACGCGGAGGCCGACGCCAAGGCCACCGCCGCCCGCCTCGACCTCGTCCCGAACCTGCCCGGCACCCTCTCGGAATATGCCGAATTGTTCATCGACATGCGCGCCCCCGAGGTGGAGCGGCTGGAGACCATGAAGGCGGCCCTGCGGGCGGCCCTGCCGGACTGCGCCGAACGCTCGCGCACGGCGATCCGGATCGCCGAGGAATGGGGTTTCGGGGTGTTCCAGTTCGACGACGGGCTGATCGCGCTCCTGCGCGAGACCGCCGCACGGCTCGCCGTCCCGACCATGGACCTGCGCTCGCAGGCCGGGCACGACGCCTACCACGTCGCCCGGGTCGCGCCGGCCTGCATGATCTTCACCCCCTGCAAGGGCGGCATCACCCACAACGAGGCCGAGGCGATCGACCTCGCCGAGACGCTGCCCGGCGTGAACCTGCTGCTCCACGCCGCGCTCGCCCGCGCCAACCGCTGAGGAACCTTGACGTCGGCGCGGGCCGCGATACCTGCCGCCCGTCCTCACCGGGATCCTGAGCCATGTCGATGACCCGTCGCACGCTCCTCGCCGCCGGGCCCGCGGCGGTCGGCAGCGCCGCCGGCCTCGGCGGCGGGCCGGCCGCCGCCGCCCCCGCCGCGCCGCCGCCCGCCCTCTACCGCTACGCGGTCGGCGAGGCCGCCGTGACCGCCCTGCACGAGGGCATGGTCGCGCGCCCGATCGACGCGTCCTTCGTGCGCAACGCCCCCTTCGAGGCGGTGCAGGGCGCGCTGGAGCGCGCCTTCCTGCCCAGGGACGCGCTGCCGATCACCTTCACGCCCCTGCTCCTCGATCTCGGCGGGCGGCGGGTGCTGATCGACACCGGTTTCGCCGATAACGGCCCGGCCTCCACCGGCGGGGTCCTGCGCGCCCTCGACGCGCTCGGCCTGCAGCCCGGCCAGATCGACGCGGTGGTGATCAGCCACTTCCACCCCGACCACATCCTCGGGCTGCGCCGCAAGGACGGCAGCCTCACCTACCCGAACGCGCAGGTGCTGGTGCCCGAGCCCGAGGCGGCCTTCTGGATGGACGACGGCCGCCGGGCGAACCCGCCGGAGGCCCTGAAGCCGACCCTCGGCGCCGTGCAGCGGGCCTTCGAGCCCAAGGACATCCGGGTCGAGCGCTACGCCTGGGGCAAGGAGGTGCTGCCCGGCCTCACCGCCCTCGACGCGCGCGGCCACACGCCGGGCCACACCGCCTTCGCGCTGCATTCGGGCGAGGCGAGGCTCCTGGTGATGTCGGACGTCACCAACCACCCGGCCCTGTTCGTGCGCAACCCCGACTGGTCGGCAATCTTCGACATGGATGCCGACCAGGCCCGCGCCACCCGCCACAGGATGCTGCAGATGGCGGCCTCCGAGCGGCTGGCGGTGGCCTTCTACCACGCCCCGTTCCCGGCCGCGGGCCACATCGCGAAGGCGGGCGAGGGCTACGAGCTCGTCCCGCTGCAATGGGGCGTGGGCCCGGCCTGACGGGCCGGGCCCCCGGAGGAGTCAGGCGCCCGTCTCGGCGAGGAGCCAGGCCAGGGTCCCGGCCTCGGCGCCCGACGGGGTGAGGTGCAGGATGATCGGCGTCTCGTAGGGGTGGCGGGCCTTGAGCGCCGCGCTCAGGGCCTCGGCCAGCCCCTCGCGGCTCTTCACGAGCGCCACCACCTCCTGCCCGCGCTCGACCGCGCCCTTCCAGGCATAGACCGAGCGCATCCCGGGCAGGACGTTGACGCAGGCGGCGAGCTTCTCGCGCACGAGGGTCTCGCCCACGGCCAGGGCGGTCTCCTCGTCCGGAAAGGTCGTGTAGACGAGCAGCGGGCGCTCCATGCTATGCGTCTCCGGGTGACGGCGGATCCGGCCCCGAGTGAGCGGGGAGCGGCGCCCCGGCGTCAAGCGGGGCAGAGTCGAGCATGGCGCGTCGCTTCAACCGGATGGCCTTCATCGCCAGCCCGACGGCCGATGCCCGCGAGGCCGCCGCGCTCCTGATGCAGCGCTACGACCACGTGCCGCCCGAGGAGGCGGACGTGGTGGTGGGCCTGGGCGGCGACGGCCTGATGCTGCAGGCCCTGCACCGCTTCATGGGCAGCGGCAAGCCGATCTACGGCATGAACCGCGGCACGGTCGGCTTCCTGATGAACGAGTTCCACCTCGACGACCTGCCCGACCGGCTGGAGCAGACGCAGCGCAGCGTGGTCCACCCGCTCCTGATGGTGGCGACCGACGTGCTCGGCCTCACCCACACGGCGCGGGCGGTCAACGAGGTCTACATGCTGCGCCAGACCCACCAGACCGCGAAGCTCAAGATCTCCATCGACGGGCAGGTGCGCCTGCCCGAGCTGATCGCCGACGGGGTGCTGGCGGCGACGCCGGTCGGCTCGACGGCGTACAACTTCTCGGTCGGGGGCCCGATCCTGCCGATCTCGGCCCAGCTGATCGCGCTCACCCCGATCTCGGCCTTCCGGCCGCGGCGCCAGGGCAGCGTGCTCCTGCCGAACCACGCCCGCATCCGCATCGAGGTGAAGGACCCGGAATACCGCCCGGTCGCGGCGGTGGCCGACCACACCGAGTTCCGCCGCGTCGCCCGGGTCGAGACCCAGCTCGACCGCTCGACCGACCTCGTCATGCTGCACGATCCCGGCCACAGCATGGACGAGCGCATCCTGCGCGAGCAGTTCGGCTGAGGGCGATCCCCTGCTCCGGTCCGGTGCGCGGGGCCCGGCGATCACAGCCCGCGGATGATCTGCGTGAACCGATCCTCCGCCCGGCTGTAGCGCTCGGCCACGCGCTCCCGCAGGCAGGCCCGCACGGTCATGTCGGCGTAGAACAGGCCCTGGCGCTTCATCATCCGGCACTCGACGAGGGGCGGGCCGTAGATCCCGGCGGCCAGGACGAGGAGCAGGCCGCCGATCTCGGCGGCCCGCACCAGGGCCGGCGGCCAGGGGACGAAGCGCCTCCCGGCCGTCCGGACAGGACCGGCGGAGCCGAGGGCGACCGGCGCGGCGCGGCGCTCCTGCTCCATCCCGGCGAGGGCCGCGGGGCGCAGGGCCGTCGCCGGATCGACGCCCGGCCAGGGCGCCGGATCCTGGGCCGGCCGCCTCTGTCCGAACCTGCGCGCGACGGGGCTGAGCGCCGACGCCATGGTGGAATGCTCCCGAATTGGCACGACCGATCTCGGCCGCCGGGAGCCCTGCCAGACGCGTGCCCGCGCGCAACGAAGTCTTTACCATGTCCTTGGGGAAGAAATGATACAGGCAGCGGGAGCGACCGTTTCCGTGGAGAGGCGCCGTGTCATCGTGAGATCGGTCCGCCGGGATCCGCGTCGGAATGCCGGATGATGGCAGCGCGGCGCCCGCCCTCCGCGGGGCTTCGCGCCCGGGCGGCTCCGTCCGCGCGGGCGGGCGGTGCGTGACGCGCGCGCGACCGCGCCGCGCGATCCCGCCCGGCGCAGCGAGGCCCCCTCCCCTACGCCGCTCGCGGCAGCGCGCGGAAATGCCCGTCGAGCGCCGCGAGCGTGCCGGCGAGGAGCGGGTCGAGGCCGTCGAGCATCGCGGCCTCCGGCATCCGATCCTCCCCCCGGGCCGCCCGCTCGATCTCGGCGAGGCGCGCAGCGAGGGCGGAGGCGCCGACATTGAGGCTCATTGATTTGAGGCCGTGCGCGGCCCGGGCGGCCGCGGGAGCGTCCGCGGCCTCGCGCAGGGCGGCGAGGCCCTTCGGGGCGTGCTCGCGGAACAGGCCGAGCAGCCGGGCGATGAAGGCCGGGCCGCTCGCCTGCGCCATCTCGTCGAGCCCCGCCAGCGTGCCGGGATCGAGCAGGGCCTGGGGAGCGGCGCCATCGCCCGGCGCCCCGGCCGATGCCGGCTCCGGCGCCGCGGCGGGCGGGCCGTCCTCCCGGAGCAGGCTGCCGAGAAGGCGCGCGAGATCCGCGAGCGTGAAGGGCTTGGCGAGCATGCCGTCCATGCCCGCCTCCCGCCACGCCTCGGCGCCCTCGCCGATCACGTGCGCGGTGAGCGCCACGATCGGCAGCCGCGTCCCGCCGGTCGCGGCCTCGCGGGCGCGGATCGCCCGCGCCGCGTCGAACCCGTCGAGGATCGGCATGCTGCCGTCCATCAGGACGAGGTCGAAGCCGCCGCCGGCCGCCGCCTCCACCGCCTCCCGCCCGTTCTCCACGGTCACGACCTGCGTCACGCCGCAGCGGGCGAGGGCCTCGACCGCGACCTCCCGGTTGACGGGGCTGTCATCCGCCACCAGCACCCGCGCCCGCGGGAAGCGGGCGGGGGACGCGGCCGCCGCCTCGCGGCGCTCCGCCGCGGCCGCGAGGGCCGTGCCCCGCGCCAGGTCCGCGAGGGCTTGGCGCCACTCGGCCTGCGCCAGGGGCCAGCGCAGCACCTCGTCGGCGAGGCCGGCGGCCAGCACCTCGGCGCCGCGCGCATCGCCCATCGGGGCGAGCGCCAGCACCCGCCCGGCGCCCGGCGGGCGTCCCCGCGCCGCGAGCTCGGCCGCGTCCAGGATCGCGTGGGCCGGCCCTTCGTCCGCCGGGACGAAGCCCGCCGCCGAGAGGCCCGAGAGCAGCGCCGCCCGGGTGGCGTCCCCCCGCGCCGCGACCATCACCCGCGGCAGCACCGCGGGATCGCGCCGGACCGGCCGGGCCGGCTCCAGCACCTCGACCGGGATCTCGGCGAAGAAGGTCGAGCCCTCGCCGACCCGGCTCTCGACGCCGACCCGCCCGCCCATCGCGGCGGCCAGCCGCTCGGCGATGGAGAGGCCGAGGCCGGTGCCGCCGAAGCGGCGGGTGGTCGATTGGTCGGCCTGGGAGAAGGCGGTGAACAGGGAGCCGAGCGCCTCGGCCGGGATGCCGATCCCCGTATCGGTCACCGAGAGGCGCAGGCGGGCACCGCCCTCCCGCATCTCCAGGCGGATGAGGACGTGGCCCGCCTCCGTGAATTTCAGCGCGTTGTTGACGAAGTTGCCGAGCACCTGGCCGAGCCGGACAGGGTCGCCGGCGATCGCCCGCGGCACGTCGGGGGCGACCAGCGCCGCGAGGTCGAGCCCCTTGCCCCGCGCCCGCTCGCCGAACAGGGTCACCACCGTGTCGGCCACCTCGGCCGGGTCGACCGGGATCCGCTCGAGGTCGAGCTTGCCCGCCTCGACCTTCGCGAAGTCGAGGATGTCGTTGATGATGGCGAGCAGGTTCTGCCCCGAGCGGGCGATCACCTCGGCGTAGCGGCGCTGGCGCGCCGGCAGGTCGCCCGAGGCGAGGAGTTCGGCCATGACCAGCATGCCGTTCATGGGCGTGCGGATCTCGTGGCTCATTGTGGCGAGGAAGCTGGATTTCGCCGCGTTGGCGGCCTCGGCCGCCTCCTTGGCCTCGCTCAGGTCGGCGGTGCGGTCGCTCACCTCCTGCTCCAGGCGGGCGCGGTGGGCGGCGAGCCGGCGGTCGCGCTCGTCGACCGCGTCGAGGAGGCCGTTGAAGGTCCGCGCGAGGGCGCCGACCTCGTCCTCCGCCACCACGGTGACGCGGTGGGCGTAGTCGTGGTTCTCGCGCACGGTCGTCATGGCGTGGGAGAGGGTGGCGAGGGGCCGGGTCAGGGCCGCCTGCAGGCGCCACGCCACCGCGAGCCCGACCAGGACCGCGAGGCCCGCCGTCATGGCGGCGTTGGCGAGCACCTCGTAGAGGCGCTCGACCAGGTCGGCCGTCTCGGCGATCAGGGTGACGCGCCCGACCACCACGGTGTTCTCCCGCACCGGCACGCTCAGGCGGACGGTGCGCGTCCACAGGAGGTCGAAGGGCGAGACGCCCTGCTCGCGGTCGAGGTCGAGGTCGCGCGCGAGGCGCAGGCCCGTTCCCTGCTCGGCCAGGGTGGCGCCGCCCGGCAGCGAGAGCGCCGCGTAGACGACGCCCTTCTCGTCCGCGATGGCCCGCAGGGTGGCGTGGGCCCCCGCCGCATCCATCTCGGCGGCGGCGCGCGCGGTGGCGCTCGCGAAGACGCTGGCGATGCCGTGCAGCGAGTCGCGCTTGTCGGCGACGTAGCGCGTCGCCTCGCGCCAGACGCCGAGCGCGGTGCTCACCGCCAGGGCGACCAGCACGGCGCCGATCACCGCCCGGCCGAGGCGGGTCGCCAGGGGCGTGGCGCGCCTCATGCGGCCTTCGCCCCGCCGAGGGCCAAGGCCTCGACCGCGGGCCAGCGGCCGAGGAAGGCCTCGACCACCGCCGGGTCGAAATGCGTGCCGGCCTGGGCCCGCACGTGGTCGCGCGCCGCCTCCAGGGACCAGGCGGCCTTGTAGGGCCGCGCGCTGGTGAGGGCGTCGAACACGTCCGCCACGGCGACGATGCGGCCCGAGAGCGGGATCTCCTCCCCCTTCAGCCCGCGCGGATAGCCGGTGCCGTCCCAGCGCTCGTGGTGGGTGCCGGCGATCTCGGCGGCGAGCCGCACCACCTCGGAAGAGCTGCTCTCCAGCATGCGCTCCCCGCGCTCGGCGTGGCGCTCCATCTCCCGCCGCTCGGCCGCGCTGAGGGGGCCGCGCTTCAACAGGATCGCGTCGGGGATGGCGATCTTGCCGACGTCGTGCATGGTCGAGGCGAGGCTGATCAGGCGGCCGCGGTCGGGCGGGAAGCCCATCGCCTCGGCGATCAGCCCGACATAGCCGGCGACCCGCGCCACGTGGTCCCCGGTATCGGTGTCGCGGTGCTCGGCGGCCCGCATCAGCAGGGTGACGATCTCGCGCTCGCGGGCCTCCACCAGGGAGACCGCGGCCGCCACCTCGCGGGCGAGCCAGGCCGCCCGCTCCTCCTGCTCGCGATAGGCGCGGCTCAGCGCCAGCAGGTTGGTGACGCGGGCGCGGATCTCCAGCGGGTCGCAGGGCTTGTTCACGAAGTCGGTCGCGCCCGCCTCGAGCGCCTCGCGCCGCAGCGCCCGCGCGTCGAAGCTCGTCACCATCACGATCGGCACGTGGGCGAAGCCCGGGATCGCCCGCGCGGCCCGGATGAAGGCGAGGCCGTCCATCTCGGGCATCTCGTAATCGGTGAGCACGATCCCGATCTCGGGCCCGTGCGCGCGGATGTGGGCGAGCGCCTCCGCCGGGCGCGTGAAGGCGTCCGGGGCGCAATCCGCGATCGGCCGCAGGGCTTCCACCATCAGGAGGTTGTTGAGTTCGGCATCGTCGAGCACGAGCGCGCGCATCCGTCTCCCCCCGCCAGCAGCGCATGAGCGGCCGGCGCATGATCGCGGCGAAACCTTGACAAGTCCTCCCTGCGGGAGCGGGGCCCGGCCGCGTCCACTTGGACGCGATGCTTTGGCTTTGAAACCGGCCCCGCGGGCGCTACAGGACTTCTTCAGTGACCCGGGCGCGCGGCGCCCCCCGAACAGGATTCGCACGAGACCCCCACGATGGCAGGCTTCAAGGACCAGCTTTTCGACACCCGGCGCGGCGCCTCCGCGCAGGCGAAGCAGGCGATGCTGGAGAAGTTCAAGACCCGCGCGGCCGAGGAGGACCCGGCGGCGCAGGCCCGCAGGGCCGAGCGCCAGCGCATCGCCGAGGCCCGCGCCGCCCGCGAGGCGGAGCGCGAGGCGAAGCGCAAGGCGGAGGCGGAACGCCGCGCGGCCGAGGAGGCGGAGGCCCGCGCCCGGGCCGAACGGGAGGCCGAGGAGGAGGCGGAGCGCCAGCGCGCCGCGGAGGCCGAGCAGAAGGCCGCCCGCGACGCCCGCTACGCCGCCCGCAAGGCGCGCAAGAAGTAGGCCTCCGGCGCGCGGCCCCTCGCCGGGCCGCGCCCTCAGGCGAAGAGATCGACGATCCGGAAACCCCGATCGGCGAGCCGCTCGCCCAGCACGCGGCGGTGGCACCGTTCCGGGTCGCGCTCGAAGCAGAGCAGGCAGGTCGGCGCGCCGGCCGCGAGCGCCGCGAGGTCGTCCAGGGCGGCCTCGCCGGCGCCCGTGTCGAGCACCTCCGCGCAGTAGATCCGCCGCATCAGGGCCGCGTCGTGGGCGCGGGCGGCCTCGCGGCCGGCCTTGGGCGTGCCGAGCCCGCGCAGATGCGCGTAGCCGATGCCGGATTCCGCGAGCCGGTCGCGCAGGGCGCTCTTCGAGAAGCCGCGCTTGCGCGACAGGGCGACGGCCCGCACGTCGGCGAGGAGGCCGATCCCCGCCCCCGCGAGCGCGGCCACGAAGCGCTCCGAATCCGCGCCCTCGTAGCCGATGGTGAAGAGAACCTTATCCACCCGTGATTCCTCGCAGATCCCCGGGCCGGGAACCCCGCCGGCGCCGCCGCCCCGCCCGTCGCGGCGCCCGATGTGGCGCTCGCGCAACGCATTCCCGAAATCGCCTGCGATACTGTCAAGCCTTCATTAACCTGCCCCGGGGCATCGAATAGCCATTGTGTTCTGCGTCAGTTCAGGTCGCGCGTCGATGCCGCTGGAGTCGAATCCAACCTCCCTCGCCACGCATGGATCCGCTTGGCTGAAGCGCCTCGCGGTCGGCCTGACCCTGGCGCTGCTCGGCGCCTGCGCCGGCTCGACGGATTTCTACCCGACCAAGGGGGACGTGAAGCCGCATCCGGGCGTGGCGCGCGCCAAGCAGCGTCCGATCCAGGGCATCGACGTCTCGAAGTGGCAGGGGCCGATCGACTGGGCCTCGGTCCGCACGGCGGGCACGCAATTCGCCTACATCAAGGCGACGGAGGGCGGCGACCATCTCGACGACCGCTTCCGCGAGAACTGGGCCGGCGCCGCCAGGGCCGGCGTGCCGCGGGGCGCCTACCACTTCGTGTACTGGTGCCGCTCCCCCGAGGAGCAGATGGCGTGGTTCAAGCGCAACGTGCCGAACGACCCCACCGCCCTGCCGCCGGTCCTCGACGTGGAGTGGAACGGTCACTCGACCTCCTGCCCCAAGAAGCTGCCCAAGCCCCAGGCCCTCGCGATGACGCAGACCATGCTGCGCGAGATGGAGGCCTACACGGGCAAGCGGCCGATCATCTACACGGACATCACCTTCCACCGCGACGTGCTGGAGGGCGAACTTCCCGATTACCCGCACTGGGTCCGCTCGACGGCGGCCGAGCCCGAGCAGCGCTTCGCCAACCGGGACTGGATGCTCTGGCAATTCACGTCCACGGGGCGGGTGCCGGGCGTGCAGGGCGACGTCGACCGCAACGCCTTCTACGGCTCGCCCTCCGAGTGGGCCTCCTTCCTCGCCACCGATTGCGATCCCCGCTACCACCGCCGCCTCTCCGCCGCGGGGCTGTGCACCGAGAAGTGACACGGGATCCGCTTGATCGAAGCGGATCGGGTGTCGCAAGCCTGCGCGGCGCCTGAGCGCGGCGCCCGAGCGAAGAGGACATCCGCGTTGCGAAGCCATCAACCGGATGTCGGATGAAACGCCCCTTCCTGGCGCGCGAGGCGGCCCGCTACCCGGCGCTGATCGGCTGCGACGAGGTCGGGCGCGGCGCCCTCTGCGGCCCGGTCATCGTGGCGGCGGTCCATTTCGATCCGGCGGCCCTGCCGCCCGACCTCCTCGAAGCGCTCGACGATTCGAAGCGCCTCGACGCCGCGACCCGCGCGCGGCTCGCCGCGCGGCTCCCCGCCCTCGCGCGGATCGCCTATGCGGGGGCGTCGCGGGACCTGATCGACCGCATCAACGTGCGCGCCGCCACCCTCGACGCCATGGCCCGCGCCGTGCTGCGGCTCGGCCTCGCCGGCCCGGTGGCGGTGGACGGGCGCGACCGGCCGCCCGGCCTCGACGGGCGGGTGCGGGCGGTGATCGGCGGCGAGCGCCTCGTGCCCCAGATCGCCGCCGCCTCGATCCTCGCCAAGGTGCTGCGCGACCGGCTGATGGCGGTCCTCGCCCGGCGCCACCCGGCCTATGCCTGGGCGCGCAACGCCGGCTACGGCACGGCCGCCCACCGGGCCGCCCTGCTCCGCGAGGGCCCCTCCCCCCATCACCGCCGCAGCTTCCGGCTCGGCGGCGCCCCGTGCCATAACGGGGCGCCAGACGGGCCCTGAGGCCCCGACGCCAACGACGATCCAGCCGGGAGGCGCCCCATGACCCCGATGTCCCGCCGGGTGATGAACCTCGCCCACTGCCTGACCCAGGCGGCGCAGCGGCACCCCGAGGGGATCGCCATCGACTGGGGCGGGCGGACCTGGAGCTGGGCCGCCTTCGACGCCCGCGTCTCGCGCCTCGCGGCGGCTTTGCGGGCCCGCGGCATCGGCAAGGGCGACCGCCTGCTGGTCCATGCCCGCAACGGCAACCCGATCCTCGAGATCATGTACGCGGCCTTCCGGCTCGGGGCCGTGTTCGTGCCGACGAATCACCGGCTGATGCCGGGCGACGTCGCCTACCTGGCCGAGCAATCCGGCGCGCGGGCCTTCCTGTGCCAGGCGGACAATCCGGGCCACGTCGCCGCTGTGCGGGCGGCGCGGCCGGACCTGTCGCTCGTCGTCACCCTCGGCGAGGGCGAGGCGGAGGGCCTCGCCTACGAGGCGCTGCTCGCCGGGGCACCGGACGCGCCGGTGGCGAACGCGGCGGTCGAGCACGACGATCCGTGCTGGTTCTTCTACACGTCGGGCACCACCGGCAAGCCGAAGGCCGCGGTGCTCACGCACGGCCAGATGGCCTTCGTCATCACCAACCACCTCTGCGACCTGATGCCGGACACGCGGCCGGAGCGCGACGTCTCCCTGGTCGTGGCGCCGCTCTCGCACGGGGCGGGGGTGCACGCCCTGGCCCAGGTCGCCCGCGCGGTGACGACCGTGCTGCCCGGCTCCGACCGCTTCGACGGGGCCGAGATCTGGCGGCTCGTCGCCCAGCACCGCGTCACGAACATGTTCACGGTGCCGACCATCCTCAAGATGATGGTCGAGCACCCGGCCGTGGCCGCGCACGACCACTCCTCCCTGCGCTACGTCATCTACGCGGGGGCGCCGATGTACCGGGAGGACCAGAAGCGGGCGCTCGGCGTGCTCGGCCCGGTGATCGTGCAGTATTTCGGGCTCGGCGAGGTGACGGGCAACATCACGGTGCTGCCGCCCCACCTCCACGACCCGGAGGACGGGCCGGGCGTGCGGATCGGGACCTGCGGGATCGAGCGCACCGGCATGGAGGTGCAGATCCAGGACGCGGAGGGCCGCGCCCTGCCGCCCGGCGAGACCGGCGAGATCTGCGTCTGCGGCCCGGCGGTCTTCGCCGGCTACTGGAACAACCCCAAGGCCAATGCGGAGGCGTTTCGCGATGGCTGGTTCCGGACCGGCGACCTCGGCTTCCTCGACGCGCAGCGCTTCCTGACCATCACGGGCCGCGCCTCCGACATGTACATCTCGGGCGGCTCGAACATCTACCCGCGCGAGATCGAGGAGAAGATCCTGACCCACCCGGCCGTGGCCGAGACCGCGGTGCTCGGGGTGCCCGACCCGGTCTGGGGCGAGATCGGCGTCGCGGTCTGCGTGCCGCGCGAGGGCGCCTCCCTGACGGAGGCCGAGATCCTCGACTACCTCGACGGCAAGGTCGCCCGCTACAAGATGCCCAAGCGGGTCTTCCTGCGCCCCTCCCTGCCGAAATCCGGCTACGGCAAGATCACCAAGGCGATGGTGCGCGAGGATCTCGAGGCGGCCGGGCTGCTGCCGCTCGGCGGGCGGCCGAGCCATGCGGCCTGACCCGGCGCGGCCCGCGCGGGCCTTCCTCGCCCAGCCCGGCCCGGTCCGGCCCGAGCGCCGGATCGCGGCCTCGGGCGCGCTGCGGCGCGCGGCCTTCGGGCCCGAATCCGGGGCGACGCTGCTCGACGCCCTCGCCGCCCCCCTGCGGGCGGCCGGGATGGCGGGGGCGACGCTGCACCTCGACGGCGGCGCCTTCGCGCCCTTCGCCTACGTGATGCCGGCCCATTCCACCGAGCCGTCCCACGCGGCCTATTACAGCGAGACCTTCCGGCCCGCGGGCGAGACGCGGCTGGAGCGGGCGAGCGCGACCTTCGGCACCCGCGACGGCGCGCCGTTCCTGCACGTCCACGGGACCTGGATCGAGGCGGATGGCCGGCGGCGGGCGGGCCACCTGCTGCCGGGCGAGGTGGTGGTGCGCGCGCCGCCGCGCGCGGAGGCCTGGGGCAGCGCGGAGGCGGCGTGGCGCGTGCTGCCCGATGCGGAGACGAATTTCGCGCTCTTCACGCCGGTCGCGCAGGGCCCGTCCGGGGGCGGCTGCATCCTCCTGAAGGTTCAGCCGAACGAGGACCTGTTCCTGGCCGTCGAGGCGACGTGCCGGGAACACGGCCTGCGCCGCGCCCGGGTGCGGGGCCTCGGCAGCCTGGTGCGGCCGGCCTTCGCGGACGGCCGCGTCGTGCCGACCGACGCGAGCGAGGTGCTGATCCGCGACGGGCGCGTCGAGGCGGACCCGGACGGGAGCTTGCGCGCCCATCTCGACATCGCCGTCGTCGACGTCGCCGGGGCGATCCACGAGGGCGCGCTCGCGCGCGGGCGCAACAGCGTCTGCATCACCTTCGAGCTGGGGATCGAGGCGATGTGATACGACATCCGGCCGATTGCTTCGCCATCTCCGATTTCGGCCATGCGGATGTCGGCGTCGCTCAGGCACCGCGCTCAGGCGCCGCGCGGGCGTGTGATCCGGGATCCGCTTCGATCAAGCGGATCCCGGATCAGGCCGCCGCCTCCATCATGCTGCGAAAGACCGCCCCGTAGTGGCAGGCCGCCGCGGCGAGCACGAAGCCGTGCCAGATGGCGTTCTGGAACGGCAGCCGGTGCCAGAGGTGGAAGATCACCCCCGCCGAGTAGAGCAGGCCCCCGCCCGCGAGCAGCGCGAAGGCGTCCGGGACGAGCTGGCCGATCACCGAATCGTAGGCCGCGACCCCGCTCCAGCCGAGGGCGAGGTAGAGCGCCACCGCGAGCCGGTCGAACCGGCCCGGCAGGGCGACCTTGATCGCCATGCCCACCACCGCCACGAGCCAGATCCCCGCGAGCAGGCCCCAGGCGACCCCGCCGCTCCCCACCAGCGCCACGAGCGGCGTGTAGGTGCCGGCGATCATCAGGAAGATGGTGGCGTGGTCGGCCCGGCGCAGCAGCCATTTCCGCCGTCCCCGCGGCCACATGTTGTAGGCCGCCGAGACGCTCAGCATCGCCACGAGCCCCGCCGCGTAGACGCCGACCGAGAGCTTCTCGCCCGGGTGAAGCCGCGCGAGCGCCGCCGTGACCACCAGGGCGAGCCCCCCGATCACCGCGAAGGTCACGCCGATCACGTGGACGATGCCGTCCGCCAGCAATTCCCGGGGCGAGTAGGACCAGTTCAGGGAGGGCGGCCGGCCGTCATCGGCGTGTCCGGTCGTCGGGCGCATGGGGGGCTCCGGGGCTCCGCCGGCGGCCGCGCGCCGCCACGTTCCAGGAAACCATCAAATCCGGGGCCGGTCACCCTGCGGCGCAGCGTCACCCGCGCGCCAGAGTGCCGATCCGGGCATGGGCCACGGCCATGCCGAGCACGAGCATCGCGGTGACCTGGTGGGCGAGGCCCGCCCAGAGCGGGACCGCCAGGAGGAGCGTGGTGATCCCGAGCATCGCCTGCGCGGCGACGAGGCCGGCGAGCGCCGCGGCCCGGCGCGCCGCGCCGCTGCCCGGCCGCGCCCGCCGGGCGTCGAGCGCGTGCAGGAGCGCCAGGGCGAGCAGCGCGTAGGCGACGAGGCGGTGGTTGAGCTGCACCAGCGCGACGTTGTCGACGAAGTTCTCGATCCAGGGCGTCGCCGCGAACAGGCCCGAGACCGGCGGGATGAAGGCCCCGTCCATCAGCGGCCAGGTGTTGTAGGTGAGCCCCGCCTTCGAGCCCGCGACGAGGCCGCCGAGGGCGATCTGCAGGAGCGTCGCGACCGGGAGCAGGAGGGCGGTCAGGCGCAGCCGCCGCGGCGCCGCCGCCTCGGCCGGGCGGTCGAGCCCGGCGGCGAGCCAGACCAGCCCGGCGAAGATCGCGCTCGCGAGCGTCAGGTGCGCGGCGAGCTTGATCGGCGCCACCGCGACCATGCCGGGCTGCAGGCCCGAGGCCACCATGATCCAGCCCACCGCCCCCTGCAGCCCGCCGAGCACGCCGAGGCCGACGAGGCCGAGGCCGAGGCGCCGGTCGAGCCGGCCCGTCCACCAGAACCAGCCGAGGGGCAGGAAGAAGCACAGCCCGATCAGCCGGCCGAGGAAGCGGTGGCCCCATTCCCAGGCGTAGATGACCTGGAACTCGGCGAGCGACATGCCGCGGTTGAGGATGTCGTACTGGGGCGTCGCCCGGTACTTGGCGAATTCCTCGGCCCAGGCCTCGGCGGAGAGCGGCGGGACCGCCCCGGTCACCGGCTTCCACTCGGTGATCGAGAGGCCCGAGCCGGTGAGCCGCGTGGCGCCGCCGACCGCCACCATGGCCACCACCAGGGCGGCCATCAGGAAGAGCCAGCGGCGGACGGCGATCCGCGGGCGGGACGCGGCGCGGTCCCGCGCGGGGGCGACGGAGAGAGGCTTCAGGGCGGCGCTGGTCATGGCGGGCCTCTACGCGCGGGCGGGACGACCGCGCAACGCTCGCCGGTGCCGCACCCGGGCAGGCCTGCGGCCCCGCCGCGGGTTGCGGGCCGCCCCGGGCTCGCTTAGGCGGGCGGCCACTCGGGCGGGCGATGGCCCGCCAGTCCCCTCCCCTTCCGGAGACCCGCGATGCGCCGCCGCACCCGCTCGCTCATCGGCACGATCGTGATGATCGCCTTCGTGATGATCTACGCGCCGCTCGCCATGGCGCTGGCCGACAGCCGCATCGCCGAGACGCCGCCCCTGGTGCAGTCGGTCCTCTACGCGGCGCTCGGCGTCCTCTGGATCTTCCCGCTGATGCCGCTGATCCGCTGGATGGTGCGGCCGGACGCCGCCTGACGCGACGGCCGGTTTTTCGCCGCACTCGTCGGCGAGACAGCCCGGCGGCGCCCCCGAAGGGGTGCCCCTCGGCTCTCTCCTCCCGATCAAGGCTTCTCCGGGCCATGCGCCACGCCCTCGCGACGCTTCTCCTCCTCGGCCCGCTCGCCGCACCCGCCCTCGCCCAGGGCGCGCCGCGCTCGGTGGCCGATTGCGAGCGCATCCGGGGCGACCTCGCCTACAACCAGTGCCTGTCGCTGTTCGGGCCCGCGGCCCCCACCAAGGGCGCGGCGCTGCCGGCGGAGACCACCGAGGTGCGCCTGCCGGCCGCCGGCGCCGCCGCGGAGGCCGAGCCGGCCCCCGCCTATCGCGGCCGCCGCCGCGCCGCGCGGCGCTATCACCGGGGCCGCCAGAGCGCGAGCTTCGCGGTGGCGAGCGGCCGCCACCGCCGCCGCTGACCATCAGGCGACGTTGAGCCGCCGCCCGCGGTTCCAGGCCAGGAACGGCACGCCCGAGAGCAGGGCCGCGAGCGCCGCGTCGCTCTGGAAGCAGCCGTTGACCGAGACCCGCGGCAGGGCGTGCAGGTGCGCCCGGTGGTCCGGGAAGAGGTGGCCCGGCCGCGTCGTCACCGCGGTGGCGTAGCCCGCCTCCCGGGCGAGGGCGAAATCCCGCGGCCCCGCCGAGGTCGGATCCCCGACCGGGAAGGAGAAGTGCTGCGGCACGCGCCCGAGCCGCGCCGCGATGAGGGCGCGCGACTCCGCGATCTCGCGCCGGGCGGTCTCGGCCCCGTGCTTGGCGAGCATCGGGTGGGTCAGGGTATGGGCGCCGATCGTCAGGTCCGGCTCCTCCTCCGCCAGCGCCCGCAAGTCCTCGAAGTCCAGGCAGAGCTCCCGGGTGATGGCGCGCGGGTCGAGATCCGCCGCGCGGGCGAGCTGCGCGACGGCGTCGCGCAGCCGCGCCTCGGGGCCGGCCCGCAGCACCCGGTAGACCTGCGCGAAGGCCGCGCTCTTCTGCGTCGGATCGGCGGCGGGCAGGTCGAGCCCGGCCTCCGGCAGGCGCACCCGGTCGAGCCGGCCGATCGCCCGTTCGAGCTCGACCCACCACAGCCGCCCCGTGCCCTCCGCGAAGGCGGTGGTGACGAAGAGCGTCCAGGGCGCGCCGTGGCGCCGCAGGACCGGCCGGGCGTGCTCGAGGTTGTCGCGGTAGCCGTCGTCGAAGGTGAGGATCGCGAAGGGGTGCGGCCCGGGCGCGGCGAGGCGCCCGGGCAGGTCGTCGAGGCCGACGAGGTCGAAGCCGCGGGCCCGCAGGGCGGTGAGCACGCGGTCGAGGAAGGCGGGCGTGATCGCGAGCAGCTGGTTGGGCGCGTAGGGCCCGGGCGGCTCCGGCCGCACGTGGTGGAAGGTGAGGATCACGCCGCAGCCGCGGGCGGCGGGGGCGAGCCAGCGGTCGGCGCGGGTCGCCGCGATCGCGGCGAAGCCGGCGCGGAACAGGCGGAGGCGGGTCTCGGCGGCGAGCATGCGGGCGACCGTGCGGGCCGGATCCCCCGCGGAACGCGGTGCCACCGGCGCCCGCCCCGCTCCGCGGCGCGGCCGCGACGCCCCGGACGCCTCCTCATCCCACGGGCGGGCTTGCGGAAGGGTAACGGGATGGCGGGTGCCCGGCCGGGCCGCCGCGATTCGCGCAACGGACAGTCCCGCCGCAGCATCCCCAAGCTCGCCCGGCCCGAGCGGGCCGGCTCCGCGCCGACCGATTGTGGGTCCGCCGGCATCATCTTTCCAAGCGATAGATCTTTCCCTTGCGGCAATGTACTTCGTGATGCGAAAGATGTCGGCTCAAACGATTCATTACCGATGCCGCGCGAAAACGACCCTGGCCGGTCGAGGGATCGGCTAGTTTTCGGTCGGCCAGGCGGCCGCAGGCGGGACGGTGGGAGGAATGGTCGGGCTCGTGATCGAACTGCCGAGGGCGGGACCGGCGCGGGCGGCGGAGGCCCGCCTCCTGGCCGAGGTCCACACGCGGCTCGACGCGGCCGAGGCCCCGTGGCGGGACCTCGAAGGCTCCGCCACCGTCGTGATGACGCCCTACCAGCGCTTCGACTGGGCCGCGGCGTACTTCGCCACCGCGCCGCGGGCCCGCCCGCTGATCGCGGTGCTGCGGGATCCGTGCGGCCGCCCGCGGCTCCTGCTGCCCTTCGCGGTGCGCCGCGAGCGCGGCCTGCGCGTCGCGCGCATCGTCGGCGAGCGGCACGCGAATTTCCACATGCCGGTCTTCGCCAGCCGGGAGGCCGCCGCCCTCCCGCCGGAGACGGTGCGGGCGGCCCTGGTGCGCCTCGGCCGGGCGCACGGCATCGACGCCTACGCCTTCGCCCACCAGCCGCGCGCCTTCGCGGACACGGTCAATCCCCTGGCGGAGGGCGGCACGCCCTCGCCGAGCGACGGCTACGGCATGCGCCTCGGCCCGGATCCGGAGGAGACGGTCGCGCGGCTGTTCAGCGGCGATGCCCGCCGCAAGCTGCGCCAGAAGGAGAAGTGGCTGACCGCCGCCCACGGCCCGGTCGCGCACGTGGTCGCGGCGACCGCCGAGGAGGCCGAGGCGGTGATCGGCGCCTACCTCGCCCAGAAGGCGGTGCGCTTCGCGCAGCTGCGCCTGCCCAACCCCTTCGCGCAGGAGGCAGACCGCGCCTTCCTGACTGCGGCCTGCCGCCCCGGCCCGGCCCGGCCGGCCGCCCTCGAATGTCACGCCCTGCGCCGCGAGGCGGACGGGCACGTGCTGGCGACCTTCATCGGCGCCGTGGATGCCCGCCGCTTCAGCGCCATGCTGACCTCCTTCGACCCGGACCCGGCGCTGGCGCGGTTCAGCCCCGGGGACCTGCTGCTCCACGCCCTGGTGCGCGACCAGGCGGCCCGGGGCCGCGTCGCCCTCGACCTCGGGGTCGGCGAGGCGCCCTACAAATCCAAGATCTGCGACGAGGTCATCGCGCTCGTCGACGCGTGCGTGCCGGTGAGCGCGCGGGGACGGGCCTTCGCCGCGGGGATGCGGCTGCGGGTGCGGCTCAAGCGGCGGGTCAAGCGCAGCCCGCGCCTGCGCGCGCTCGCCGAGGGATTGCGCCGCCTCGTTCACCGGGCGGGGTAGGATCTTCTCCGCCGACGATTTTTTGCGGGAGAAGCGGTCCCCGGCGTGAACCAATCTCGGCCATGCGCGTCTCCTCGTGGGAGCGGCCCGACGGCCGGGTCGCGCATCACGGACGACTTCATGACCACGCTCAAGACCCTCGCGCTCGCGGCCGTGCTCGCCGCCGCCACCGCGGTCCCCGCCCTCGCGCAGGGTGGCTCGCCCTACAACAACAGCGGCCAGCAGGCCGGCGGTCCGCTCGCCGGCCGCGAGCGGTCGATGGGCGCTCCCGGCGGCACCCCCGCGATGCGCATGGCCCCTCGCCAGCAGCGCATGATGCGCCATCAGCGGATGCACCGGCGCCACCACGTGCGCTGAAGGCGCAAGGCCCCTGCCCTCCCTGCGCCCGCGCGACGCGTCCCCCCGGGCGCGTCGCGCGGGCGCGTTCGCGCCGCGGTCAGGCGCCGGGGTAGATCGGGAAGGCGCGGCAGAGCGCCTCGACCTCGGCGCGGACGCGCCCGGCGAGATCCGCGTCGGCGGGCGCCCGGACGATCCGCCCGATCCAGCCCGCGATCACCGCGAATTCGGCCCGGCCGAAGCCGCGCGTCGTGCCGGCATTGGCCGACAGCCGCAGGCCCGAGGGGGCTTCCGGCGGGCGCGGGTCGTAGGGGATCAGGTTCTTGTTCACGGCGAGCCCGGCCCGTTCGAGGGCCTTGGCCGCCACGTCGCCGGTCGTCCCGGTCCCGGTGAGGTCGACCAGCATCAGCCCGCTCGCCGTGCCGCCGGAGACGAGCCGCAGGCCCTGCGCGGCGAGCCCCGCCGCCAGCGCCTGCGCGTTGTCGAGGACGGCCTGGTTGTAGGCCCGGAATTCCGGGCGCAGCGCCTCTCCGAAGCAGGCGGCCTTGCCGGCCACCGCGTGCAGCATCACCGAGCCCTGCACGCCCGGGAAGATGCCGGACTGGATGCGGTCGCCGAGGGCCGGGTCGTTCCACAGCACGAAGCCGCCGCGGGCGCCGCGCAGGGACTTGTAGGTGGTCGAGGTCACCACGTGCGCGTGCGGGAACGGGTGCGGGTAGAGGCCGGTCGCGACGAGCCCGGCCACGTGCGCCATGTCGACCATCAGGAGGGCCCCGACCTCGTCGGCGACGGCGCGGAACCCGGCGAAGTCGAGGGCGCCCGGATAGGCCGAGCCGCCCGCCACGATCATCCGGGGCCGATGCGCGCGGGCGAGGGCGCGCACCGCGTCGAGATCGACGCACTCGCTCGCCCGGTCGACGCCGTAGCGCAGGATCCGGTAGTCGCGCCCGGTCAGGGTCGCCGGGTGGCCGTGGCTGATGTGGCCGCCCGCCGCGGTGTCCATGGCCAGGATCGTGTCGCCGAGGGCGATGAGGCCGAGGAAGACGCCCGCATTGGCGTTCGAGCCCGAATGCGGCTGCACGTTGGCGAAGCGGCAGCCGAACAGCCGCGCGGCCCGCCGGATCGCCAGGTCCTCGATCGCGTCGGCGAAGTCCGCGCCGCCGTAGTAGCGGGCGAAGGGCAGCCCCTCGACCGTCTTGTTGGTGAGGACGGAGCCCTGCGCCTCCAGGACCAGCCGGGAGACGATGTTCTCCGAGGCGATCAGCTCGATCCCGGCCTGCTGGCGGGCGAGTTCGCCGCGGATCGCCGCGGCGAGGTCCGGATCGGCGTCGAGGCCTTGGGTGAAGTAGCCGTCATGCAGGTGGGACATCGGGCAGGTCTTCCTCTCGCAGGGTCATCATAGGCCAGGGACGGCCGGAGGGAGAGCGCGCCGCGGCGGCGAGGCGGCCCGCCGGGCCAGCGGACGCGACGGCGCATCTCAGGCATGCGGCACCTCCGGCCGGGCGAGGGATGCGTCGGCCTCGGCGTGGTGGAGGGCGCAGGCCCGCCGGGAATCGGCGGTTGCCACCTGGAAAACCGCCGCGAGCCGCCGCAGCGCGAGCGTCGCGAGGGGGTTGCCGCGGATCCCGTCCTGCGCGTGGAAAACGTCGAAGCGGGCGACCTCGTCGGGACCGAAATGCGTGAGGTGGCCGGTCACGCGCGCGGACGAGGTCGTGGGCGTCGCCCGCGACCGGCTGCGCGGATCGGTGGAATGGGCCAGGACGGCGATGCGCAGGGGACGGTCCCTCACCGGGCGACCCTCCCGGGCGGGGCGCAGCCGATCAGGGGGCTCTCCCCGAAATCCCAGACGATCGCCTCCCCCTCCCCCCGCGCGGCGCGGGCGGCCGCTCCCGTCCACCGAGCCGAGGGCCGCCGCGGCGATGCCCCGGGCGGCGGAGCGCGCCACCCGCGCGACCCGGTCGGCGGGTTTGACGGCGAGCATGTCGCCCGGCCCGGCGTCGAAGCTGGCGAGGAGGCGGGTCGCGCGGCCGAGCACCGCCGCCGCGAGGTGGCCCGCCTCGCTGCGCAGGTTGGTGTGGCCGCCGACCACGGGTACGCCGTAGAGGCGGGCGGCGTCGGCGAGGGCGCGTAGCACCGAGTCGGCGCCCTCCCCGCCCCGCGCCCAGACGGCACCACCGCGAGCGGCCGCCCGTCCATGGCCGCCACGTCGCCGAGATTGCCCATCACGCCGCAATAGCCGGCAAAATACGGATCGGAGGCCACGACGCCGTCGAGGCCTCCCGCGGCGGCGAGGAGCAGGTGGCCGTCGCCGACCGGGATCGCCGCGCAATCGTCGCCGACCGGGACCGGGGCGGCGGAGAGGCGCAGATGCGCCGGGCCCTGCCGGACGGGCGGCGCCACGAACGAGAAGTCGGGGTCGTCGGGCACGAAGGTCTCGGGGAACCTGACGAAGCGGGCCCCCTTCCCGGCCCCCTTCCCGGCCGCCTCCCCGATCGCGGCGAGCACCCGCTCCGGGGCTCTCTCCGGCCGCGCCAGGTCGGGCGCGATCTGGACCGCGGCGGCCCTGACGCTCCGTGGCGCGGCCATCGGGCGACCGCCGCTCAGACGGTCCAGGTATCGACGATGAACGCGTTGGCCCGGTGGTGCGGAGGGGTGGACCCGGTCGGCCTTCGCCAGCCACGCGCGGGCCGGCGGGATCGGCGTCCGTGTCGAGCGAAGCCTTCTGCGTCTCCGGGGAGGCGCCGGAGGCAGTCCGGATCTGCCTCGGCGACTCGGCCACGCGGGCGCGGCTGGTCTCGGCCCTCGACGCGCTCGCCCTCGCCTCCGCCTCGATGCGACGCCGGGCGCTCGGCCGGCGTGCCTCGCGCAGCCCGGCTCGCGCCGTCGATCTCGCATCGTCGCGGCCGCCGAACCGGCCACCATCCCGGCGAAGGGTGCTCAGGCCTTCCCGGGCCCGACCGGGGCCAGCAGCCGCTCGATGTCGCGCAGGAGGCGCGCCAGCGACCGGCGGTGCCCCTCCATCGCCGGGTCGGCGAGGTCGATCGCGTCGAGGAGCTGCTCGGCGGAGGCGCGCAGGCCCGCGAGCTGATCCCGCAGCGACCGGTTCAGGGCGGCGACTTGGTCGGGCGGCAGGGGCGCCGCGCCGCAGCGCGGCACCGCCCGCGGGCCGAGCGCCGCCAGGATCCCATCCGGGATCCCGGGGCAGACCCATCCGGCCAGGCTGCACCCGCCCTCAGGGGGCGGCTCGTCATCCGCCTCGCACGGTAAGATGATCCGACCGGTCTGGTCGGGCGGCACACGCGATCCCATTGTTGTCCGCGCTCCCCAAGCGCAGTCCCGGGGCGACCACCGCCCCGGACTTTGGTCGATCGTAAGCTGAGCTGCGCGCGTTTGACAATCCAGGTCGTTTCTCAACGTAAGCGACCCGCTACCGTTCGGGCATGGCTTGGACCGAACGGGCGCGGCATCACTCCGCCCGGCCGGACTTGCGGGCCGTGAACCGCGCGTAGAGGTCGGGCAGCGACTCGACCAGGAAGGCGCCGAATTCCGGCTCGGCTCCCTCGTCGACGGTGAGCTGGGTGCGCCGGGCGGAGCGGTCGATGCGCACCACCGCGCGCCCGGCCGGGTTGGTCCAGGAGGTGACGGAGACCCCGCGCGCCTCGGAGCGCGGCGCCGTGAGGGCGGCGAGGAGCCGGGCGAAGCGCGCGTCGGATTCCTCGCGGGCGAAGTCCTCGGCCGCGAGCGCGGCCTCGACGATCCGGTCCGCGTCGGGCCGCGCCAGCGCCTCGACCAGGGCGGCCCAGCGGGGCCGGCCCGTGCGCGGGGCGGGGCCGATCGCGGCCAGTACCCGGGCGGGAACGGCGCGGCCGATGGCGATCAGGCGCGAGAGCTGGGACTTCTCCATCGACAGGGCCGACATGATGACGCTGCGGGCGAAGCCGCGATCCTCGAGCGTGACCGCGAAGGCGGCGCGCTCGATGTAGCTCAGGTCGGTGCGGGCGGAATTCTCCTGGCCCTGGGCGACGACGAGGTCCTCGTCGCTGAGCGCCTTGACCACCGCGCGGACCGGGCGCCCGAGTTCGGCGGCGACCCGCAGGCGGCGGTGGCCGTAGGCGACCTGGTAGCGTCCCGGCTGGGTCGGGTGGGGCCGCACCAGGATCGGCACCTGCTGGCCGCGGGTCCGGACCTGCTCCGTCAGGGCGGCGTGGTCCTCCGGCGAGATCCCGAGGCGGTCGGCGACGAAGGAGGGGTCGACGAGGCCGGGATCGATCTCCACCACCTTGTCTCCCGCCGCCACCATGGCGCGGGCCTCCTCGGCGGCGGTGGCGATGCGGCCGAGCGCCCGCCCCATCGCCCCCACGGCGCCGGAGCGCACCGCGGTCCGGACCGGTTCGGGCGGCGGGGCCGCCGGCGCCTCGGCCGGCGCGGCGGGGGCGGCCGGTGCCGGGTTGCCACTTGGCAACTCGCGGGCGCGGGCCGTGAGGGCGGCGCGGAGCGTGTCCTTGCGGGTCGTCATGCCGGGCGTCCCCAGGCGCGGTGCATCAGGGCCAGGATCTCGCCGTTGACCCCCTCCAGGGCCTCGATGGCGCGGTCGTAGGTGGCGCGCGAGAAGCTCTCGCGGCCGATCTCGTACAGGGTCTGCTTCGACAGGCCCGCATCCGAGACGGCGGTCGATTTCAGCATCGTGTGGGTGAGGACCCGCTCGCGGAACAGGGATCGCATGAAGGCGACCATCTGGGTCTGCGGCCCGTCCGAGGGCTCGTAGCGCGTCACCACGTAGCGCAGGAAGTCGTAGTCCAGGTCGGCGCCGGCCTCCTGCACCACCCCGAGCAGGTCGGAGGCCATCAGCAGGAACTGGCACATCGACATCACGTCGAGCATCTGCGGGTGGACCGTCACCAGCATGGCGGTGGCCGCGCAGAGGGCGCCCAGGGTGAGGAAGCCGAGCTGGGGCGGGCAGTCGAGGATCATGACGTCGTAGGCCTCGGCGACGCTGCCCAGCACCGTGGCGATGCGCCCGAAGAACGGCTCCGCCCCGGGATCGGCGAGCGCCTTGGGCGTGTCGTGCTCGAACTCCATCAGTTCGAGATTGGCCGGGACGAGGTCGAGGCCGGCGAAGTAGGTCCGCCGCACCACCTCGGCGAGGGGGCGGCGCGCCTCGTCGTAGCGGATCGCCGCGTAGAGGGTCTGGTTCGCCTCCACGTCGAATTCCGGCTGGTAGCCGTGCAGGGCGGTGAGGGAGGCCTGGGGATCGAGGTCGACGGCGAGCACCCGGTAGCCCTTGAGGGCGAGGTACTGGGCGAGGTGGGCGGCCGTCGTGGTCTTGCCCGAGCCGCCCTTGAAGTTCACCACCGCCAGCACCTGGCAATGCTCGCCGCCGGCGCGGTGGGGAACGTAGCCCTTGCTCTTGGGGCCGTCATCGAGGAGGCGGCGCAGCTCGTTGATCTGGTCGAGGCTGTAGGAGCGCCGCCCGCCCGGCCCGACCTCGGGCTCCGGCCCCTTGCCGGCGAGGGAGAGCTGCCGGAGGTAGCCGTCCGCCACGCCGATCAGCCGGGCCGCCTCGCCGGAGGTGAAGGAGCGCAGCACCTTCGAGGAGGCCGGCGGGAAGAGGGTCCGGCGCAGCGCGTTCAGCTCCGCCGAGAGCGCGCCGCCATCCGCGGCGATCTGCCGGGTGATCGAGGAGGGCCCGGCCGACTCGGCCGGAGGGAGGTTCTTCGGATTTTCAGCCATTTACGGCATCCAGGCGTCGAATCAGGATTTAGCCGTAAAAGGATGAGTACGCCGGATCCGCCGCGCAAAGCTTTTCCGGTCCCGGCCCGGCACCGCCCGGGCGAATCGCCGGGAGCGTTGCCAAGTGGCAACGCTCCCGGCAACGCTGCCCGGCATTGCTGCGCCGCGAGGCGCGCGCCCGGGGCGGAGGAGGGCGGCCGCGGCTGGGCCGTTCTCGCAGCGACCCGCCTCATGTAGAGCTGTCGCGCGCCGGCTCGCCGGCGTCCTCGCGGCCGGTCCGGCCCCTCGTCCGGGCTCCGCGAGCGCAGACCCGCCCCGGCGCCGCATGAGACACCCGCTCCGCCGCACACGCCCGGCCGCCCCGCGGCCGGTGGCGTACTGGCCGGCCCTCGAAGGCCGCCAACTCGCCGTGTTCGGCAACATCCACGGCCGCGACGACCTGCTCGCCGCCGCGTTGGCGCGCCTCGACGCCCGCGCCGTCCCCGGGGCCGCGCGGCCGACCGAGATCTATCTCGGCGACCTCATCGACTACGGTCCCGACAGCCGGGGCGTGATCGCGCGCCTGCTCGCCCGGGCGCAGTCGCGCGAGGTCATCGCCCTGCGCGGCGATCACGAGGCCCTGCTCCTGCGAGCCCTGTCCGACGACGCCGCGCTGCGCGCCTGGCTCGCGCGGCGGGGCGGGGAGGCGACCCTGCGCTCCTATCGCTGCCCGATCGCGGCCGGGACCGGCTGGGAGGCGGCGACGCGGGCGCTGCTGCGGGCGGCGCTGCCGCCCGCGCACCTCGCCTTCCTGCGCCGGATGCCGGTGAGCTTCAGCCTCGGCGCGCTCTACTTCGTCCATGCGG